>NZ_SSWO01000007.1:0-403804 GCF_004803625.1 Burkholderia sp. LS-044 | reverse complement strand
GTGGCCGCGCTGGCGTGGCCGCTGGCCAGCCGCGGCGGCAACACGCTCGCCGCCGGGCCGGCGTCGGCAACGCATGCGCGGCCGTCGCGCTCGCCGCGCGCGTGGCGGCTCGCGCTGTTCTTCGGCATCGCGACCGGCGCGTACACGCTCGTGCTCGCGTGGCTGCCGCCCTACTACATGCGGCTCGGCTGGTCGCCGACGGCGGCCGGCAGCCTGCTCGGCGGCGTGACGCTCGCGGAGGTCGTCGCGGGCCTGACGATCTCCGCGACGATCGACCGCCTGCCCGATCGCCGGCCTGCGCTGCATGCGGCGATCGCGTCGCTGTTCGTCGGTTTGCTGGTGATGCTGGCCGCGCCCGAAGCGCTCGCGTTGCCCGCCGCGCTGCTGATGGGCGCGGGGATCGGCGCGCTGTTTCCGCTGTCGCTGATCGTCACGGTCGATCATGCGGCGACGCCGGCCGATGCCGCGTCGCTGACGGGGTTCGTGCAGGGCATCGGCTACCTGATCGCCGGGCTGTTTCCGTTCGCGGCCGGCATCGTGCGCCAGCATCTCGCGGACCTGACGCCCGCATGGGTCGCGATGGCCTGCCTGTGTGTCGCGCTATTCGCGCTGGCCGCGGGGTTTGCGCCGCGGCTCGCGCGGCGTGTTGCGCGTGCCTAGCTCGGGCCGGGGAACACGGCCATTGCGGTTCGGCTGCGGCCGCCGCTCAGCAACGTCCTTGTGATCGACTGCGGCGCGACTGCACGCGCGACACCGAACGCACATCGTCGACCCTGGCCCGGAAGCAACGTTCGCGGCGCGCGCGGCAACGCATCGTACTGGAGCGTGGTCGTGCTCAACCTGATCCCCGTCATCGGCATCTCCGCGTCGATCCTGATCCTCGGCGAATCGGCCACGCCGATCTACTTCGCCGGCGGTGCGATCACGATCGACGCGGCGCTCTGCACGCTTCTGCGTGAACGCCGTGCCCGTGCGTAATCAACCCGCACTCGCGTACAACGTCGAATCCGCAAACCCTTCGGCGTCGAGCACGCGCCCGATCAGGATCAGCGCGGTGCGCTCGATCTGCGTGCCCTGCACCTTGGCGACGATGTCGGCGAGCGTGCCGGTCACGCGTTCTTCGTCCGGCCAGCTCGCGCGATAGATCACCGCGACGGGGCAATCGGCGCCGTAATGCGGCAGCACTTCGTCGACGATGCGGGCGAGATGGCGCACGCCGAGATGGACCGCGAGCGTCGCGCGGTGCGCGGCGAGCGAGCCGAGCGCTTCGCCTTCCGGCATCGTCGTCTTGCCCGCGAAGCGCGTGAGGATCACCGTCTGTGCGACGCCGGGCAGCGTCAGCTCGACGCCGAGCGTCGCCGCGCATGCGGCCGTGGCCGTCACGCCGGGCACGATTTCGTACGGTATCCCGAGTGTCTTGAGGCGGCGGATCTGTTCGCCGATCGCGCCGTACAGCGACGGGTCGCCCGAATGCACGCGCGCGACGTCCTGCCCTTTCGCGTGCGCGGCGGCGAGCAGCGCGACGATGGCATCGAGGTCGAGCTCGGCCGTGTTGACGACCTGCTCCGCGCGATGGCCGTCGAGCACGGCGGCCGGCACCAGCGAACCCGCATACAGGATCACCGGGCACGTGCGCACGAGGCGCTGGCCCTTCACCGTGATCAGCTCCGGGTCGCCGGGGCCCGCGCCGATGAAATACACCGTCATCGAAAAATCTCCGTCAATTCATGGGATGACCGGCCGCACGGCGTCATGCGCGCGCGGCCGGATCGAGCGCGTCGATGAGCGCCGCGGCCGAGTCGAACGCGCGGTCGGCGTCGGGCAGCGGCGGCCGGCGCAGCATCACGACCGGCAGCCTGCGTTCGCGCGCGACGTCGAGCTTGGCTTCGGTGGCCGCGCCGCCGCTGTTCTTGCTGACGACGACGTCGATGCCCGCCAGCGCGAACAGCGCGCGCTCGCCGTCCAGCGTGAACGGCCCGCGCGCGGCGACGACCTGCGCACGCGCGTTGCCGGGATGCGGGTCGAGGCAGCGCACGAGCCAGAACTGGTGCGGCGGGATCGCGTCGAGATGTGCGAGCGGTTCGCGGCCGAGCGTGAACAGCGGCCGCCGGAACGGCGCGAGCGCGGCTTCGATGCCGGCCCAGTCGTCGACCATGCGCCAGTCGTCGCCGGGTTGCGGCGACCACGGCGCGCGGCGCAGCGCCCACAGCGGCACACCCGCTTCACGCGCCGCAGCGGCGGCATTCGCGCTGATTTGCGCGGCATACGGATGCGTCGCGTCGATCACGAGGCCGATGCCGGCGTCGCGCAGATAAGCGGCCAGCCCGGCCGCGCCGCCGAAACCGCCGACCCGCACGTCGCAGCGCAGGTCGTCGGGTGTCTTGCCGAGGCCGGCGAGACTATAGACATGATGCGGCCCGAGCGCGCGCGCGATTTTCAGTGCGTCGCCGGTGCCGCCGAGCAGCAGGATGCGGGCGCTCATCGCGCTGTCCCGACGAAGCGGCCCTGCCGGTCGATCGCGAACATCTCGACCGCAACCGACGGCGGCACGATGTCGCGCGCGACGCGCAGCGCGTGCGCGCAGACGAGATCGCCGAGCGGCACACCGTCGGCGTGCGCGAGCTTCAGCGCTTCCTGGCTCGTGTTCGCGGCGCGCATCGCCGCCTGCAGCGCGTCGCTGGCGCCGGCCTCGGCCGCCCACTGCGCGAGCAGCGGCAGGTCGATGCTCGAATGGCGGCTGTGCAGGTCGAGATGGCCGGCCGCGAGTTTGCTGAGCTTGCCGAAGCCGCCGCACATCGACAGCCGCGCGACCGGCGCGCGCCGCAGGTGCTTGAGCACCGCGCCCGCGAAATCGCCCATCTCGATCAGCGCCATGTCGGGCAGGTGGTAGTGCGCGCGCATCGCATCCTCGCTTGCGTTGCCCGTGCACGCGGCGATATGCGTGATGCCGTTCGCCCGCGCGACGTCGATGCCTTGATGGATCGACGCGATATAGGCGGAGCACGAGAACGGCCGCACGATGCCGGTCGTGCCGAGGATCGACAACCCGCCGACGATGCCGAGGCGCGGGTTCATCGTCTTCAGCGCGAGCGCCTCGCCACCCTCGACGCCGATCGTCACGTCGAAGCCGCCCGCATACCCATGCTCGGCAGCCAGCGCTTCCAGGTGCGTCGTCATCATCCGGCGCGGCACCGGGTTGATCGCCGGTTCGCCGACCGGCAGCGTCAGCCCCGCGCGCGTGATCGTGCCGACGCCCGGCCCCGCATGAAAACGCACGCCGGGCGCCGCCGCGAGCGCGACACGCGCGAAGATCAGCGCGCCGTGCGTGACGTCCGGATCGTCGCCGGCATCCTTGATCGTGCCGGCTTCCGCGCCGTCGGCCGTCGTCCGGCAGAACTCGAGCCGCATCATCACGCGCTGCCCCTTCGGCAGCACGATCTCGACCGCGTCGTCCGCACGCCCCGCGAGCAGCAGCCGTGCGGCGGCGAGCGACGTCGCGGTCGCGCAACTGCCGGTCGTGTAGCCGAAGCGTAGCGGCGCGGGCTGTTCGGGGGTTTCGTCGCGCATCACGCGTCCGTTGTATGCGTCGTGGCCGGCGATGCCGCCGTGCCGGCCATGTCGACCGTGTCCGGCTTGCGCACGTCGTACAGCGTGACCGGCAGCGGCTGACGCCAGGTGTCGAAGCGGCCGAGCGGCTCGGCATGCGCGAGCGACACGCGCGTGAGCGTGCCGCCATGCGTCTTGCGCCATGCGGCGAGCGCCAGTTCGCCCTGCAGCGTGACCGCGTTCGCGACCAGCCGGCCGCCGGGCTTCAGCGATGCCCAGCACGCGTCGAGCACGCCGGCCGCGGTCGCCCCGCCGCCGATGAAGATCGCGTCGGGCGCGGCGAGCCCCGCGAGCGCCTCGGGTGCGCGGCCCGCGACGAGTTGCAGGCCCGGCACGCCGAGCGCGTCGCGGTTGTGCTCGATGAAGCGCTGCCGCTCCGCATGCGCTTCGATCGCGATCGCCTGGCATGACGGATGCGCGCGCATCCATTCGATGCCGATCGAGCCGCTGCCGGCGCCGACGTCCCACAGCAGCTCGCCGGGCACGGGCGCGAGACGGCCGAGCGTCATCGCGCGCAGGTCGCGCTTGGTGAGCTGGCCGTCGTGGCGGTACGCATCGTCGGGCAGGCCGGGTGTGAGCGCGCGGCGCGGCGCGTCGGGGCCGGCCCGGCAGTCGAGCGCGACCAGATTGAGCGCGGCCGTTTCGGCGACGCGCCAGTCCTGCGCGAGCCCGTCGAGACGCCGCTCGAGCGGGCCGCCCAGATGCTCGAACACGCTGATGCGCGTCGGCCCGAAGCCGCGTGCGACGAGTTCGGCCGCGACGGCGGCCGGCGTCCGGCCGTCGGCGCTCAGCACGAACAGGCGACGGCCCGGCAGCAGGTGGCGCGCGAGCGCCGCAAGCGGACGGCCGACGAGCGAAACCGCGCCGACATCCTGCAGTGCCCAGCCGAGGCGTGCGGCCGCCAGCGACAGCGACGACGGCGCGGGCAGCACGCGCCATTCGTCAGGGGACAGCGAGCGCGCGAGCGTGGCGCCGACGCCGAACAGCATCGGGTCGCCGCTGGCGAGCACGCAGACGGGCGACGTGCGCCGCGCGAGCACACCCACAAGGTCGAACGGTGACGGCCACGCTTCGCGCGCGGCCGGCAGCCGTGCGGGCAGCATGTCGAGATGCCGCTTCGCGCCGACCACGAGCGTCGCGTCGAGCAGCGCGCGGCGCGCGCTGCGGCCGAGCCCCGCGTAACCGTCGTCGCCGATGCCCACTACCGTCAGCCACGCCGTCATGCACCCTTCCCCATCGTTCGATTCCATCCCGTTTGTTGCGATGCGCGGCTGCCGGAGCGCCGCGCGTTGATCCGTTGCTGATCCCGATCCGCTTTCGCGCCACGCACGCCCTTCGGTGCGATGCAGCGGCGACGTCACCCGAGCGGCACGCCGACGACAAACGTCAGCAAGGCCAGAACCATGCCGCCGATCGACGCGATCAGCAGCCAGCCGAGCAGCAGCCACATGAGCGGCCGCGCCCCGCTTTTCCTGTACAGGAGCGTGCCGCCCGCGACGATCGGCACGCCGAGGCCGGCGAGCCCGACATTCTTCGGCCACTCGGCCGACGGTGCAAGCGGGATCAGCACGCACGCGAGCAGGACCCATGCGGGGATGGCCAGCAGGCCCAGTGCGATGCCCATGCCGAACAGTTCCGTCCTGCCGAGTTTCATGGCGGATGCCGGCGGTCGCCGATCTGATGTCGAGGCGCCAATCCTACCATTTGCGAGACAGCGCAAAACCGTCTGCGGCCATGCTGCGACGCGGTTGCGCGACGTATTGCCGATGCCGGATCGTCGCGAAAATCGGGTATCCTACGGCCGTTCGTTCGCCGGTGCCCTTCGGGGCCGAAGAGGGAACACAGGGCGCACCACGCGCCGCTGTGGCTGCCCCCGCAACTGTAGACAGCGAGCCGATCTCCCCCTCATGCCACTGGTTTCACCGGGAAGGCCGGGAGCCGGCGCCGACCTGTCAGCCAGGAGACCTGCCGGCCAGAAAGTGCGTGCGTGCCAGTCGGCGTCGGGCGGGGTGTACCGACGTGTTGGCCGCGGCGCGACACTGCCCCGGTACCCCGTGAGTTCCGCCCCCGATTCGATTCCTGCGTCGCCCGTCGTGCGCCCGTCGGCTTGCCCGGGGCTCGTGCGCGTGGTCGCGGCCGCCGACGGCGGGCTGTGCCGGATCAAGCTGCCCGGCGGCCGCCTCGATGCGCATCAGGCGCGTGCGATCGCCGCCGCCGCGGGTGCCTGCGGTTCCGGTGCGATCGACGCGACCAATCGCGCGAATCTCCAGCTGCGCGGCATTCGCGACGGCGCGGCCGACGCGCTGATACGCGCGTTGCTCGACGCGGGCCTCGGCCCGTCCGTCGACGCAACCGCGGATGCCGTCGCCGATACCGCCGCGCTCGCCGCGAGCGACGACGTCCGCAACGTGATGCTCAGCCCGCTCGCCGGCGACGACCCCGCCGCCCTCGTCGACAGCCGCGCGCTCGCCGCGCCGCTCCTCGACATGCTGGCGCGCGAGCCGCGCCGTGGCGAGCTGTCGCCGAAATTCTCGATCCAGCTCGACGGCGGCGAATCGGTTGCGGCGCTCGATCATCCGCACGACATCTGGCTCGCCGCATGGCGTCGCGGCGACGGTGCGGTGCGCATCGCGGCCGGGCTGGCCGGCTGCCCGCCGGTCGCGCACGACGACCGACCGGCCTCGGTCGATGTCGCGCCCGATCAAGGTGTCGCGCTGGTCCGCGCGCTGCTGCTCGCGTTCCTCGATCTCGCGCCGGCGGACGTCACGCGGATGCGTGCCCTGCTCGCGACCTGCGGCGAACGCGCGCTGCTCGAGCGCGCGCAGCACTATGTGCCGTTCGCGCTTGCGGCCGATCCGGCGCTCGCCGGCTGGCGCCGCGCGCGCACCGATCCGGCGCTGCGTTTCGGCGTGCAACCGTCGCGCGATGCCGCGCGCTGCCACGTCGGCGCGCAATTCCCGCTCGGCCGGCTCGACGCCACGCAACTGGAACGGCTCGCCGCGCTGGCCGAAACCGACGGCGACGGCACGCTGTCGATGACGCCCTGGCAAGGCGTGTTCATGCATCGCGTCCCGCGTGAACGCGCGCCGGCCACGCTCGATGCGCTGGCGTCGCTCGGCCTCGTCTGCGCGTCGTCCGACCCGCTGGCGTCGCTCGTCGCGTGCACCGGCAGCGCGGGCTGCGCGAAAGCGCGCGCCGACACGAAACACGACGCGCTCGCGCTCGCCGCGCGCATCGGCCATGCGGTCGACGTGCACCTGACCGGCTGCGAGCGCCATTGCGCGCTGCCGCATCCCGCGACGCACACGCTCGTCGCGGTTGCGCCCGCGCACTACGACCTTTACCGGCGCGATGCGGCCGCGGGCCTCGGCGCCCCGCTCGCGCGCCATCTGACGATTGACCAGGCCGCGGCCCGACTGACGGGCGCGCGGCACAGCCAGGACACCACCGATGCTTGACTACATTCGCGACGGGCAGGAAATCTACCGCCAGTCGTTCGCGACGATCCGCGCCGAGGCCGACCTGTCGCAGGTTCCGCCCGACCTCGAGAAACTCGCGGTGCGCGTGATCCATGCGTGCGGGATGGTCGACGTGGTCTACGACCTGCGCTTCTCGGCCGGTGCCGGCGCGGCGGGCCGCACGGCGCTCGCGGCCGGCGCGCCGATCCTGTGCGACGCGCGCATGGTCGCCGAAGGCATCACGCGCGCGCGGCTGCCGGCCGCCAACCGCGTGATCTGCACGCTCGGCGAGCCGGAAGTGCCCGATCTCGCGCGGGATCTCGGCAACACGCGTTCGGCCGCCGCGCTCGAACTGTGGCGTCCGCAGCTCGCCGGCAGCGTCGTCGTGATCGGCAATGCGCCGACCGCGCTGTTCCACCTGCTCGACATGATCGACGCCGGCGCGCCGCGCCCCGCCCTGATCCTCGGTTTCCCGGTCGGCTTCATCGGTGCGGCCGAATCGAAGGCGCTGCTCGATGCCGACAGCCGCGGCGTCCCGTACGTCACGCTGCTCGGCCGCCGCGGCGGCAGCGCGATGGCCGCTGCGGCGGTCAACGCACTCGCGACGGAGGTCGAATGACGACCGCGCGCGGACGCCTGTTCGGGGTCGGCGTCGGCCCCGGCGATCCCGAACTGATGACGATCAAGGCGCTGCGCGTGCTGCAGGCCGCGCCCGTAGTCGCGTATTTCGTCGCGAAGGGCAAGAAAGGCAATGCATACGGCATCGTCGAGGCGCACCTGCGGGACGGGCAGACGCAACTGCCGCTCGTCTATCCGGTGACGACCGAGGCACTGCCGCCGCCGCTCTGCTACGAGACGGTGATCGCCGACTTCTACGACACGGCCGCCGGGATCGTCGGTGCGCACCTCGATGCGGGGCGCGACGTCGCGGTGATCTGCGAAGGCGACCCGTTCTTCTACGGCTCGTACATGTACCTGCACGACCGCCTCGCGCCGCGCTACGACACCGAGGTGATCCCCGGCGTATGCGCGATGCTCGGTGGCACCGCCGTGCTCGGCCAGCCGCTCGTCTATCGCAACCAGAGTCTGTCGGTGCTGTCGGGCGTGCTGCCCGAGCACGAGTTGCGCACGCGGCTCGCGCAGGCCGATGCGGCCGTCGTGATGAAGCTCGGCCGCAATTTCGACAAGGTGCGGCGCGTGCTCGACGAGCTGGGGCTCGCGAAGCGCGCGCTGTATGTCGAGCGCGCGACGATGGCAAGCCAGCGCATCGTGCCGCTCGATGAAGTCGATCCGATGGCGTCGCCGTATTTCTCGCTGCTCGTCGTGCCGGGGGAAAAATGGCAAGGATGACGACCCCGCCCGCGATCGTGATCCTCGGCGCGGGCGCGCTCGATACCGCGCGGCGCATCCAGGCGCGTTATCCGGGGGCGCGCGTGCACGGCCTCGCGTCGCGCGTCGCCGCCGACGTGCCGTTCGACGATCTCGGCGCGCACTTGCGCGAACTCTATGCACGCGGCCTGCCGATCGTCGCGCTGTGCGCGGCCGGCATCGTGATCCGCTGCATCGCTCCGGCGCTTGCCGACAAGGGCGTCGAACCGCCCGTGCTCGCGGTGGCGGAAGACGGTTCTGCGGTCGTGCCGCTGCTCGGCGGGCTGACGGGCGTCAACGTGATGGCGCGCGAAATCGCTGCCTGCGTCGGCGTCGCGCCGGCGATCACGACGAGCGGCGAACTGCGCTTCGGCGCGTGCGTGCTCAATCCGCCGGATGGCTATGCACTCGCCGATCTCGCCCAGGGCAAGCGCTTCGTGTCCGATCTGCTCGCGGGTGCATCGACGCGCATCGACGGCGCGGCGCCGTGGCTCGACGATGTCGCGTTGCCGCGCGACGCCGCCGCGGCGCATGCGATCCGCGTGACGCCCGAAGCCTGGCGCGGCACGCGTGACGAGCTCGTGATTCATCCGCGCAGCGTGGTGGTGGGCGTCGATGCGCACGCTATTCGCGCGGATGGCGCGCTCGCGGCGCGCATCGCGGCGTCACTCGACGCGCAGGGACTCGCCCGGCTGGCGCTCGCGGCCATCGTGGCGCCCGCAGCGGCGATCGGCGATGCCGCGCTGGAGGATGCGGCGCACACGCTCGACGTGCCGCTTCGTTTCGTCGATACAGACGTCGATGGCGACGGTGACGGCAGCGCACCGACCGACGCGGCCGCGCTGCTCGGCCGCGCGTTGCGTGTCGCGCACACGCTGCGGGCCACGACGAACGGCATCGCATGCGCGGTCGCGGCGCATCCGGTCGATCCCGCCACGCTCGGCCGTGCGCGCGGCCGCCTGACGGTGCTCGGGCTCGGCCCGGGCGCCGCCGCGTGGCTCACGCCGGCCGCGCGCGCCGCGCTCGCGGACGCGACCGACATCCTCGGCTACACCACCTACGTGAACATGGCCGGCCCGTTCCGCGACGACCAGCGCGTGCACGGCACCGACAATCGCGAGGAGATGCAGCGCGCGCGCCATGCGTTCGAACTTGCGGCCGAGGGCCGGCGTGTCGCGGTCGTGTCGTCCGGCGACCCGGGCGTGTTCGCGATGGCCGCGGCCGTGCTCGAGGCGCTCGACGAAGCGCGCGACCCGCACTGGGCCGCGGTCGACCTGCGCGTGGAGCCCGGCATCTCGGCGTCGCTCGCGACGGCCGCCCAGGCCGGCGCGCCGCTCGGCCACGATTTCTGCGCGATCTCGCTGTCGGACAACCTGAAGCCGTGGGACGTGATCGAGACGCGCCTGCGGCATGCGGCGCAAGCCGATCTGGTGATGGCGTTCTACAACCCGATCTCGCGCGCACGGCCGTGGCAGCTCGATCGCGCGCTCGATGTCGTGCGCGCGCATCGCACGGCCGATACGGTGGTCGTGCTGGGCCGCGACATCGGCCGGCCGGGCGCGACGCTCGCGACGACGACGCTCGGTGCATTGCGCAGCGACCAGGTCGACATGCGCACGATGGTGATCGTCGGCTCGTCGACGACGCGCCGCTTCGCGATCGGCGAGGGTCGCGAGTGGGTCTATACGCCGCGCTGGTATCGCTGAACCCGGTCAGCGCGCCGGCCTGACGCCGTGCGCGCGGGCATACGCCGTGCCGCCCGCCCCCCAGAACCGGTACACGAGCACGCCGACGACGGCCTGCGCAGCGACCACGAACGCGACGCAGCCGGCCCATCCCCACCGGTGCCAGCCGGGCACCGGCAGGATCGAGCCGAGGCTGCCGCCGAAGTAATAGCAGGACAGGTAGATGCCGATCGCCGTCGAGCGCGCGCTCGACGCCGCCTGCGAAATGAACGTGTTGGCCGACGCCTGTTCGACGAACACGGCGGTCGAGCCGAGCGCGAGGCCGGCCAGGATCACCGGCACGTGGTCGGACAGCGTGAGCAGCGCTCCGCCGATCGCGAGCGCGGCCGCGGCGAGCCCCGGTGCGCGCGGGCCGCGATGCCGCGCGAGGCGCCCTGCCAGCGGCGTCACGACCACCGCCACCAGGAACACCGCATAGATCGCGCCGATCCCGACCGTGCCGAAGCCGAACGGCGCGCGGGCCAGGCGCAGGCCGACGAACGTGAACGTCGCGACCTGCGACGCGAGCACGCACGCGCCGATCGCGAACGACGCGAGCAGCGGGCCGCGCGTGACGATGCGCCAGGCCGGCCCCGCACCGGCGTCCGTGTCGGGTTCGACACGCCGCGCGATCGCGCCGGACGCCGGCAGGCTCGCGTAGATCGCGACGCCCGTGACGAGACACAGCGCTGCGACGACGTCGAGCGCATGCCGCCAGCCCCACATCGACGTCATCAGGTTGGTCGCGAAGCGGCCGGCGAAACCGCCGAGCGTCGTGCCGGCGACGAACAGCGCGCTGATCTCGGCCGACGTACCGCGATCGAAGCGCTCGGCGATATACGCGATCGACAGCGCGAAGACGAACGGCATCACCAGGCCGGCGGCAAAGCGCGCGCCGAGAAACGACGCGAAACCTGCCGCATGCGCGGACCACACGACCGGCAGCGCGACGGCCATCGCGGCCAGCGAGATCGCGATGCGCCGCTCGATGCGCGCGGCCAGCACGCCGACGAACGGCGCGATAATGGCGACGGCCGTCGTGGTGGCGCTCACGCCCTGCCCCGCGCGTTCCGCGCTGACGCCGAAGGTGGCCGCGAGTTCGTGCAGGATGCCCTGCGTCGAATACAGATTGAGAAACGCGGCGAAGCCGCAGAGAAAGAACGCGATGCGCGTGGTCCTGTCGTTCATCGGAGCTGCCTGGTCGTCGATGCCGACAGTCTGACGAGCGCGCCGTGCGCACGCCAATACCGTTTTCATCGCGATTGATACCGGAACGACAACAATGCTCGACCTGCGCCGCCTCCGCTATTTCGTGGTCGTCGCCGACGAACTGCACTTCGGCCGCGCGGCATTGCGCCTGCGCGTCGCGCAGCCGCCGCTCACGCGCCATATCGCCGCGCTGGAAAGCGAGCTCGGCGTGCGGCTGTTCGAGCGTTCGACGCGCGCGGTGCGGCTGACGCCGGCAGGCGCCGCGTTCCTCGAACAGGCGCGCAACGTCGTCAGCGCGGCCGCCGAGGCCGAGGCGAGCGCGCGCAAGCTCGCGCAAGGCATCGCCGGACGAATCGTGATCGGCTACGCGAGTGCCATTCCGATGTCCGACACGTTCCCGGACGTCATCCGCGCCGCGAGCCGCACGATGCCCGACGTCGAATTCGCGTTCCGCGAGGCGGCGACCGCCAGCCAGCACCGGCAGATCGCGGACGGCACGATGGACATCGGTTTCGGCTGGGCATGGGGCGACGCGCCTGGCGTGCCGGTGGCGTCGCTCGTCGTGTCGCGTGAACCGCTCGTGGCCGCCGTGCCGGCCGGGAATCCGCTCGCGGGCCGCGCGAGCATCGACGTCGCGGCACTGGCGAACGAAACCTTCGTGACTTTTCCGCCGGGTTACGGCTCGGCATTGGCCGCGGCACTGGACGACCTGTGCGCACAGTCCGGATTCGCGCCGCGCATCGGCGCGACCGCGGCACAGATCACGACGCTCGTATCGCTGGTGGCCGCCGAACGCGGCATCGCGATCGTGCCGGGCTTCACGGCGACGCTGCGGCGTCCGGGCGTCGTGTACGTGCCGCTCGCCGGCGCGTGTGCGGTCGAGCAGATCATGTCGTGGGGCGAGCCGTTTGCGTCGGCGTGCGTCGAACGCTTCGTCGCACTCGCGCGCTCGCTTGTGCAGCCCGCATCGGCTTGATGCGAATCAAGCGATCCGGATCGACCTTCCCCGTGGTTTCCGCGTTCCGGCCGCGCGACACCCTCTTCCGTACCGATCACGTTCGCCGGAACGGTTGATCGCCCTCACCGAATGCCGCGGGTATCGCCGGAATGACGCGCGCCGCACAGCCGCCGCGACGCGCGTCCCGAATGCCGGCGCGCTCGCCCGCGAAATCGACGAGGGCTGCTCGCTACCTCACTGCACCACGATGGTGTAAACCGCTCGCGCGTCAGCCAGTCCTCCGTCATTCGTGGCCGTGACGGTAAACGTGTACCGCCCGGTCTTCCTCGGCGTACCAACGATCCCGCCCGTATCCTGATTGAACTGGAGACCGGGGGGCAAGCCCCCGTTGGTCACCGTGAAGCGGACGGTCGCAGGCGTATTCGTCGTGATTTTCGCTCCGTAGAGCGTGCCTTGAGTGGCGACCGGCAGGACGGCGGGGCCCAGTTGCGGTGTGGGTGCCGATACGGTCTGCGGAGTGCCGATCGGGACGCCGTCGGCATTCACCTGCTGCAACGACCAGCGTTGCCCGGGGGTGACGGCGCTCAGGGTCCACGAGGTCGTCTGGTCGCGAAGCGCGGCCCTCTGCTTTTCGGTGAACGCGCCGAGATTCCTGGCGGTTTCCCACTGCTTGATCTTGTCGAGGATATCCGGCGTCGACTCTGCCGAGAGCAGGAATGCCACCGTGCTCTGGAAGCCAATGCCGGCGTTGAGCGCCGCGCCGCGTGCGAGCCTGGTTTCGATCATGGTCAACGAGACGCCCGTGATATCGAACCATCCAAGCATGCCCGGCAGGTAGTTGGCCTGGTAGAAGGCGTTGTCGCGATACAGCTGATCCACGTCCGGGTTGGACCAGCTCGCGCGGGTCAGCGTGTCCCATGCGTTCGAGGTCATCCGGCTCGTCTCGCTGATGTATCCGTCGTGCCCGGTCTGGGCGGCGTAGGTGCCGTTGATCAACCGGGCAATGCCGAAGCTGCCCCAGCCGGTATCGCTGGCGGATTCCACCCCGTCGAAGGAGTGGGACCGGATGCCGACGTTGTTCCTGATGGCGCCCAGCCGGGTGGCGATCTCGTCGATGATGCCGAGGCCGCCGATGGCCCCGCCGTACGAATTCACGATCACCCTCGCAACGGGCGTGCCACGCGCGGCTTCGGCCGGGACGGAGCCCCACTGGCCTCGGGTCAGTCCACTGACTTGCCATTCGGTGACGCCCCTTTGGACCGCGTTGAACGAGATGAACTCGTTGCCGATACGCAGCATCTGCTCGTTGATCCCGTCCCGCACCGGCGCGAATCCGCTCAAGTAGAGCATCGTGCTCGTCATGCTCAACTGCCGGGACAAGGCGGCTTGACCGCCCAAGGCCAGACGAGGGTCCGCGGGCGGCGAAACGTACGGATCGATGGAGGTGGGCTGGCCGACGCTGATGAAGTCCGACATGGTATGGACGCCGACGCGGACGCCGTACTCCTTTGCGGTTTCCACCAGCTTTTCGGCTCCGCTGTCGCTGTCGCCGAAGGTGAAGTCGAACTGATAATGCCCGGTGTATTTCCAGGGGCCGCGAAAATTCCGTGGCGAGTAGATGTAGTTGATTCCCGCGCTGCTGGCGAATCGGGCTGCCTTGCCGACATTGCCGGTGTCGAGATCGTCCAGCACGAAAGACGACTGGCCGCTGGCCTGCGCCACTTTCTGCCACTGGCCGTTCTGGGTCGGATACGGGAGGTTTTCACCCGAGGCAATGAACGACAACAGGGTCGTCACGAGTTCCGGTGCGCTGCCGTACAGCGCAATCTTCGATCCGATGACCGAGCCTGCGCTGTCGAGCGGGCCGAGCGGGATCGGATAGCCATTGGGATTGAGCCGGTCGCGCCGGCGCGTATAGTCGAACGTGAAGGCGCGCAGCACGGCCCCCCACGACGTCTTCGCCGCCGCGCACCACGGCTCCAGCGCCGCCACGTCCACGTTGTAAGGATTGGGGATGACGTCGCTTTCCCAGCCGTATTGCGGATATTCCTTGGGCCACGCACCTTCGGTGCGGTCGTTGAGCGGCTTGAGGCCGATCGCGAATTCGTTGTCTCGCACCACGCCCGCGGCTTCGCCGACGGTCTGGTTGATCGCGACAGGCAACGGCCCCCACAGCAGCGTCTGAACGTCGGAAGCGAGATCGGTCGACACGCGGGTGACTTCAAAGGTGGCGTAGCCGTTTTTCTGCAGGACGCGGACGTCGACCTCGAATGCGAGGCCGGCATCATTCACGAAGGACAGCGTGTTGTCGGCGGACGACCATCGGACGCCGGCGGGCTTCGCCAGTACGCCGTTGATCACGAGCCTGACGAGCGGGACGGACTTCCCGGGCGAGATGTAGTTGCGGCCGCTGCGCGAATCGATGAGTTCGACGACAGCGCCGGTGGAGTCCAGGCCGAGCGTCAAGTAGCCGGCCGGAATGTGTAGAGTGCTTGTCATGTTTCGACTTTCCTGACGAAAATGGCGGGGCCGCGTGCGGCGCAGATGCACCCGTGCCCCCGTCCTTGGCGTGCCGCGAGCCAATGTTGGAATTCCGAATCGATCGACCCGACGGACAGATGGCGACGGTCGGCGGATACCCCGGACATTGGGCGTAGCGGGTCTGCCCGACCGATTCGAGCGCTCCCGCGTGCCGTCGATGCCGGCATTTTTCATTGGAAGGCCACCGTGCCGGCTATCGAGCGCGATCCTTTGCGGCATCTGGATCGCGGGATCTGCGTCGCGAGCCCTGGGTCCGACAACACACCGTCACCGCCTCAACTGCCCTCGACCGCCCTCGCCTGCGCAAACAACCTGCGCGGAGCATGCGGCGCGACAGGCGACGCCGATGGCGGCCAGCCGCAGTGAATGGCTGCGGCTGGCCGGCCGCCGGAACTGCCTCGTCAAACTTCCGGCGGTGAAGCCGGCGCAATTGGAAAGAGGCAGCGGCCGCGTGATTCCGGTTCGGGTTTTACTGGCTCGGCACTTCGGCGATATACGAAACGTAGAGGTTTTGCCCCCAGTCGCTGCCCGAATAGTTGGGGAACACCCTGTCTTCGCGGGTGATGTTGACGTTGAATCCGGTCGTCGTGACCTTGGTCACCGTCACCGAGAACGTGTCCGGATAACTGGATGCGTCGTTGGGGTCCTGGAGGGCCGTCACGACCACGATGGGAGCGGTCGAAAACGTGCCCGGAAACGTGATTTGGGCATTGAAAGGCGGGTTGATCCAGGAATCCTGATTGCCGCCTTGAACGCTTCCGACTGCCTGCTTTGCTACGATTCTTTCCAGCATGTTGAGCTCCTGATGGTTGGAACGACGTGACGTCGTGAGTGAGCCTCGCGCGAAAGCACTTCGCTCGAAGACAACGTTATGCCGCGCATGCGTCGAAAGCGATTACACGTGATTACATGCTTGAGGCGGCCATCAAGGGGCGTCGAAAGCGTCGATTTCATGTCGAAATCGACGGCAATTTTGTCCCGCTCCACGCCCGATGCATGACGGAACGATGTCGAATCGGCAAGATCGTTACGTATCGAGAATCAAATAACAAAAAGAACAACTAAGCATTCACTATTCGATGCGAATCCTCCAAGATGGGCACGCCGCCGGCCGGGCATGCCCGGTCGCCCGACCGGCGGCGATACGCGGGCCAGCGTATCCCTCTTCCACTTGGAGAACACAATGCACAACAATGTGTTGCCGCGTTTCATCCCGCGCGCGCTTGCCGCGGGTTGCCTGCTCGCCGTGGCGAGCGTGTCCCAGGGCGCCGGCGTCTATGCGCCCTACGTCGACGTGACGCTCTATCCGACGCCGCTCGTCGACCAGATCGGCGTCCGGCAAGGCATCCAGCAGTTCACGCTCGCGTTCGTGGTCGCGGGCAACGGGTGTACGCCGTCGTGGGGCGGCGTGCAGCCGATCGGCAACGGCGCGAGCGGCGGCCTGCTGACCGCGCTGTCGACGTCGATCGCGAGCTATCGCGCGAAAGGCGGCGAAGTCGCCGTGTCGTTCGGCGGCGCGAACGGCACGCCGCTGATGCAGGCATGCTCGACGGTTCCCGCGCTGGCGGGCGCGTACCAGACCGTGATCGACACGTACGGCCTCACGCACATCGACTTCGACATCGAGGGCGCGTCGCAGCTGGACACGGCCGCGGTCGCGCGCAACTTCCAGGCCGTCGCCCAGCTGCAGGCGAGTTATGCGGCGAAAGGCAAGCCGCTGCACGTCACGCTGACGCTGCCGACGATGCCGACCGGGCTCACGCAGGACGGCCTGAACGTCGTCAACGCGGCGATCTCGAACAAGGCCGTGTTCGATGCGGTGAACGTGATGGCGATGGACTACGGCCCCGCGAACATCGATATGGGGGCGGCCGCGATCAGCGCCGCGCAGGCGCTGTACGCGCAACTCGATACGGCCTTCAAGTCGGCCGGCCAGCCGAAGACCCATGCCCAGCTCTGGCAGATGGTCGGCGTCACGCCGATGATCGGCGTGAACGACGTGCAGGGCGAAACCTTCACGCTCGCGAATGCGCAGAGCGTGCTGAACGCGGCGGTCGCCAACGGCTACGGCTTCTTCGGCAACTGGTCGGTCGGCCGCGACCAGGCGTGCCCGTCCGGCGGCACCTATGCGTCGCCGACCTGTTCGGGCGTCGCGCAGCAGCCGTACGCGTTCGCGACGATCTTCAAGCAGCTCGACGGCAAGTGGGGCGCGGGCGTCACGCAGGATCCGAACTACGGCGGCGGCTCGGACGGCGGCACGCCGCAACCGGGCGCGCCCTGGGCGGCCGGCCAGGTCTATACGGCCGGCGCGACCGTCACCTACCAGGGCACGACGTATCAGGCGCAATGGTGGACGCAGGGCGACGTGCCCGGCCAGGCCGCCGTGTGGAAACCGGTCGGCGGCGGCACGGCCACGTGGTCGGCGACCACCGCGTATTCAGGCGGCACCTGCGTGATGTACCAGGGCGCGAAATACTGCGCGAAATGGTGGACGCAAGGCGACAACCCGAGTGCGGGCGGTGTGTGGGTGAAATCGTGATGCCGCGTACCGTCCGTCGCTAGGACTGCACGCTCATCGGGGGCCGTTCACGGCGATCGCGACCCGATCGCCGGCGGACGGCCCGCTTCGCTGGCCGGCCCTCCTCCGGCGCGCCCCGCCCGCCGTCAGCCGCGCGCGTGCTCGGCGAGCAGCCTGGCCTTCGCGTCGACGAGCAGCGCCGCATGCGTATCGCGATGCTGGCGGATCCGCTCGGACGGCCCGACCACCGACAGCCCGTACCAGTCGCCGTCGAGCGTCAGCGCGACCGCGATCGCCGACAGCTCGGGCGCGCTCTCGCCGAAGTTCTCGGCCCAGCCGAGTTCGCGAAACCGGGCGGTTTGCGCGACGAGCGCGGGCAGGTCCGCCACCGTCGCGTCGGTAAAGCGCTCGAACGGCAACTGCGCGCCGAGCGCCTGCTGCGCGTCGCCGGTCAGTTCCGCGAAGATCGCCTTGCCGATCGAGTTCGCATGCAGCGGGCGCAGTTCGCCCGGCTCGCGCGTATAACGGATCGCCTGCTCCGACTCGACGACGTCGAGGTAGGTGACCGACACGCCCTGGATCTTGCCGAGCACGGCCGTCTCGCGGCTCGCGTCGCGCAGCGCGACGAGATGCGGATGGACGATGTCGACGACCGGGTCGGTCGCGTCGATCGCCGCGGCGATCGTCTGCAGGCGGCGCGTCGGGTAGTAGCCGCCGCGCCTGCGCACTTCGTACAGGTAGCCGCGGCTCACGAGCGTGCGCGCCATCGCGAGGCAGCTCGACGCCGGCACATTGAGCAGGCGCGCGAGTTCGGTGAGCGGCAGCGGCCGCCGTTCGGCGGCGAACAGCTCGAACAGGTCGAGCGTGCGGGCAACGAGTTTGACGTCCATGACGAGCGCTTGAATCGGAACGGGAAACCGCGCGCCGGGCCGGCCGCCGGGTCGGTACGGTCAGTACGACTTCGGCAGCCCGAGCACCTTCTCCGCGATGTAGCACAGGATCAGTTGCGGACTCACGGGCGCGAGCCTCGGAATCATACACTCGCGCAGGTAGCGTTCGACATGGTATTCCTTCGCGTAGCCCATCCCGCCGTGCGTCGCGACCGCCGTCTGGCACGCCTGGAACGCGGCTTCCGCGCCGAGGTATTTCGCGGCGTTCGCTTCCGCGCCGCACGGCTGCCCCGCGTCGTAGCGCGTCGCGGCCTTCATCACCATCAGCCACGCGGCCTCGAGCTGCATCCACGCCTGCGCGAGCGGATGCTGGATCGACTGGTTCTGCCCGATCGGCCGGCCGAACACGACGCGCTCGCACGCATACTGCGTCGCGCGGCGCAGCGCGGCCTGCCCGAGCCCGATCGCCTCCGCCGCGATCAGGATGCGTTCCGGATTCAGCCCGTGCAGCAGATAGCGGAAGCCGTCGCCTTCGTTGCCGATCAGGTCGCCTTCCGGCACGCGCAGGTTGTCGATGAACAGCATGTTCGAATCGACCGCCTTGCGACCCATCTTCTCGATCTCGCGCACCTCGACACGCGACCGGTCGAGATCGGTGTAGAACAGGCTCAGCCCGTCGGTCGGCTTCGCGACCCGGTCGAGCGGCGTCGTGCGCGCGATGATCAGCATCTTGTTCGCCACCTGCGCGGTCGAGATCCAGATCTTGCGCCCGCTCAGCACGTAGTGGTCGCCGTCGCGGCGGGCCTGCGTGCTCAAGTGCGTGGTGTCGAGGCCCGCATCGGGTTCCGTCACCGCGAAGCACGCCTTGTCGCGCCCGGCGATCAGCGGCGGCAGGAAACGCGCCTTCTGTGCGTCGTTGCCGAACACCTGCACCGGGTTCAGCCCGAAGATGTTCATGTGGACGGCCGACGCGCCGGACAGGCCGGCTCCCGATGCGCTGATCGTGCGCATCATCAGCGCGGCCTCGGTCATCCCGAGCCCGGCCCCGCCGTGCGCCGGGTCCATCGCGATGCCGAGCCAGCCGGCCTCGGCAAGCGCCGCGTGAAAGTCGGCGGGAAATCCGCCCGCGCGATCGCGTTCGAGCCAGTAGTCGTCGCCGAAGCGCGCACAGATTTTCTCGATCGCGCTTTCGATTGCGCGCTGGTCGTCGGTCAGGTCGAACTGCATGGATGGCTCTCCGGGAAAAGGCCGAGCGGCCGCGCCGCTCTGAAGAAAATGCCAGGCGACGCCAGGGGGTGCGCCCGGCGGAACGTTCCCTCGCGGGATCGCCCCGTCGGAGCGCCGGCACGACGCGGCAGGCCTGGGGCGCTCACAACGGAAACACGCCGACGATCACCGCGGCGAACACCATCAGCACCGTGGCGGCGAACAGGAACGGAAGCGTGAATTTCTGATGCTCGGCGAGCTCGACGCCGGTCAGACCGACGATCAGGAACGTCGCGGGCGTGAGCGGGCTCACCGGGAACCCCGTCGTCATCTGGCCGAGCAGCGCGGCCTGCGCCATCTGGATCGGCGGCACGCCGAGCAGCTTCGCGCTTTCCGCGAGCACCGGCAGCACGCCGAAGTAGAACGAATCGGGGTCGAACAGCAGGCTGAGCGGCATCGACAGCAGCCCGAGCACGAACGGCATGTGGCGCGCATGCTCGACCGGCACGTGCGCGACCACCACGTCCGCCATCGCCTTCAGCATCCCGGTGCCGGACATGATGCCGGTGAACGCGCCGGCCGCGAGCAGCACGCTCGCCATCATCAGCGCGGCCTTCGCATGCGCGTCGATCCGCTCGCGCTGGGCCTGCACGTCCGGGTAGTTGATCACGAGCGCGGCGACCGTGCCGAGCATGAACATCACCATCGGGTCGACGATGCCCGACACGAGCGTGACGAGCACCACGAGCGTCAGCGCGAGATTGATCCGGAAGCGTTCCGGCCGGCGTAACGCGCGCTCGGCATCGGTCAGCGCACGCGGCGCGATCTCGAGCGGCGCCGCGCCGGCACGATCGAGCCCGAGGCGTTTTGCCTCGCGCACGCCGAGCACGTACGCGGTGCCGAACACGAACACGAGCCCGACGATCTGCACCGGAATCATCGGCATGAAGATCGCGGAACCGGGAATGTGCAGCGCCGCCGACGCCCGCAGCATCGGCCCGACCCACGGCAGGAAATTGACGCCGGCCGCCATCGACGCGACGCATGCGAGGATGCGGCGATCCATTCCGAGCCGCGTATAGAGCGGCATCATCGCGGGCAGCGTGACGAGAAACGTGACGGCGCCGGAGCCGTCGAGGTGAATCAGCAGCGCGAGCAGCGCCGAGCCCATCACGATGCGCGGCGGATGGCAGCCGATCACGCGCAGCACGCCCGCGATGATCGGGTCGAGCATCCCGGCGTCGGTGAGGATACCGAAAAAAAGAATCGCAAAAACGAACATCCCGGCGATCGGGCCGATGTTCTGTACGCCGTGCACGATGAACTTGCCGGTCGCGAGCCCGAAACCGGCCGCGAGCGACGCGGCCACCGGCACGACGATCAGCGCGACGAGCGGCGACAGCCGCTTCGTGATGATCAGGCCGAACAGCGCGACGATGGCGATCGCGCCGATCCATGCAAGCATGATGCGTCTCCTCTTCAGCCGGTGCGCCCGTGGGTGGGCCGGCGTGGGGTTCGAATGGTCGTGCGGCACAGCGCCGCCGGTCGCGCGGTACGCGCCGGCGGCCGTGATGCCGGTCAGTTCCGGCGCGGGGTGTTGTCGCGGTCGTTATCGCGTTCGGTCGCGCAGCCGGTCGTGCCGGCGTCGGCGAATACCTGCGCCGCGTGTTCGTTCAGCGCGGGCGGCGGCCGCCGGTAGGTGGCCGGCGTGCGGCCGAGCTTGATCGGCGACGCGATGCCGCGATGCCGGCCCAGCTCGACTTTCATCGCCCGATGCGCGACATGCGGATGATCGAGCGCCGCATCGAGCCCAAGCACCGGCGCACACGGCACGCCGCGGCGCATCAGCTGCTCGGCGAGCGCCGCGCCGTCGTGCGCGGCCAGCGCCGTTTCGAGCAGCGTGCGCAGCACGGCGCGGTTCGCGCTGCGCGCGCGGTTGTCCGCGAAACGCGGATCGCCGGGCCAGTCGCGCGTGCCGAGCACGTCGCACAGCGCCGCGAACTGTCCGTTGTTGCCGACCGCGAGAAAGATGTCGACGCTCGCCGTCGGAAAGCTGTCGTACGGCGTGATGTTCGGATGCGCGTTGCCGGTGCGCACGGGCGCGTTGCCCGAATGGAAGAAGTTCGGCGTGTGCGGATGCAGGATCGACAGCGCGCAGTCGAACAGCGTCGCTTCGACGAACTGGCCGCGGCCGCTCGCGTCGCGCTCGCGCAGCGCCATCAGCACGCCGAGCGCCGCGTTCAGCCCGGTGACGAGATCGACGATCGGCACGCCGACCCGCAGCGGCGCGCCGCCCGCTTCGCCATTGACGCTCATCAGCCCCGCGAGCGCCTGCACGGCCGCGTCGTAGCCGGGCAACCCGCCGAGCGGGCCGTCCGCACCGAAGCCCGACACGCGGCAATGGACGAGGCGCGGAAACCGCGCATGCAGCGCGTCGAAACCGAGCCCCCAGCGCTCCATCGTGCCGATCTTGAAGTTCTCGACGATGGCGTCCGCGTCTTCGAGCAGGCCGAGCAGCCGCTCGCGGTCGGCCGCTTGCGTCAGGTCGAGCGCGATGCCGAGCTTGTTGCGGTTCACCCCGAGGAAGTACGACGCGGTATCGCCGTCGAACGGCGGCCCCCACGTGCGCGTTTCATCGCCGGACGGCGGTTCGACCTTGATCACCTCCGCGCCGTGGTCGGCAAGGATCTGCGTGGCGTACGGGCCGCCCAGCACCCGCGACAGATCGATGATGCGCAATCCCGCCAGCGCGCCCTGCTGCTCGTATTCCGCCATGCGTCCCGCTCCTGGTTCCGGTTGATCGGACTGCCGGTTCCGGCAGGCCAGGCGCCTGCGGCGCGACCGTCCGGATTCGACGAATAATTCTTGTGTGTGAATTTATATTCACACTGGGGAATTATGTTGTCAACCCCGGCGGCACCCTGAGACCGTGCGGAAGACGTCGCCGTGCGCAAGTGGGGACGACACCGAACACGGGCCGGTTGCGAGGGCGCCCCGCCTTTCGCTAAGCTGGCGGGAAACCTCTATCTCGAAAAATTCAGGCGGACTATTCATGAAACGGATGCTGCTGGCGGCCCTCGTGCTGGCGTCGACACTGGGTGTCGGACACGCGCAGACCCAGACGTTCCATTTCGGCGAGGGACAGACGCAGATGCCGGGGGGAGCGCCGCACGCCACCGCGCCGACCGCACGGCACGCGAGCCCGCCGCCTCACCATCGGCGTGCCGTTCACAAGCGCCGCCATCCGCGCCACGTGAAGCCGACGCGCAACGGGATCTATACGCACACATGACCCGGCGTCCGTTGCGCGACGCCGTGCACGGAACTGTCATGAACGACCGGTAGGATCGCTGCGGCTGCCTGCAAGCCGTCGCGGCCGCGGCCGGGCAACGCGCCGCCGACGCGCACTTTCTCCACGATTCAGCACCTGTTTTGCCGAACATGAGTACCGGGCCGGACACCCTCGCCGTCATCAAGGAACGCGCCACGATCGTGTGCCGCCAGCACGGCAGCGTGCTGCTGGTCGCTCGCACCGCGTCGCGCTGGTCGCTGCCGGGCGGCACGATCCGGCGCGGCGAGACGCCGCTCGACGCCGCACTGCGGGAGCTTGCCGAGGAAACACGGCTGGAGGGGCTCGCACTCGACTACGCGGTGCAGTTCGGCGGGCTGACGAAGCTCCACCACGTGTTCGTGGCCGACGTGCCGGCGCACCTGACGCCGCGCGCGAGCAACGAGATCGCCCGCTGCAAGTGGTTCACCGTCGACCGGCTCGACACGCTCCGGGCGAGCGTGCCGACGCGCAAGATCATCGAGTTGCTGCGGCTCGACTGTTTTTCGGCGATCGCGAACGGCCGGCTGCGCTGACGTCGATCCCGCCCGCGCCCGTCACGTGCGCAGGAACGGGCCGGCCTTGCGTTCGAGCAGCATGACGAGTTCGGGCTGCATGTACGTGTAGCGATCGGGAATGTCGAGGCAGACGACCTTCTTGTGCCGCAGATGCGTACCGAATTGCGCGGCCAGCCTGGTCTTGTGCGCGCGCTCCATCACGAACACGACGTCGGCCCAGTCGAGCTGCTCGGCGCACACGTGCGTGTCCGCATCGGGCGCGAGGCCCGCCGAATCGGTTTCGACACCCGGCCACGCGGCGAATACCGCTTCGGCCGTCGGGCTGCGCAGCCGGTTGCGGCTGCAGATGAAGAGTGCCCGTGTCATGTCGCTGCGAGGTTCAACCTTGCGGAATCGTGCCCGGCCGGACGTACGCGAGCATGTGCGACACGTAGTCGGCCTTGCCGAGTTCGACGCCATGGTGGCGCAGGATCGCGTAAGCGGTGATCGCGTGGAAATTGAACTGCGGCAGTGCCCAGTCGCGCGCGTACTGTTCGCCCGTCATGTCGAATGCGACTCCGTTCGGCAACTCGAGCGCGATCGGCAGCGCGCCGCCGCCGTCGAGCGCGTCCGGCGCGAGTTCGCCGAGAAATGCGAGCGTGCCGGCGATGATCGCCTGCGCATCGGCGAGCGAGCCGGGCTGCGCATCCGCATTCCATCCCGCCTCGCGCAAGGCCAGCAGTGCAGCCGGCAACGGTTCGCCACGCAGCCGGTGGATGGGCTCCATGGCCTGGAAGCACGAGAAGCGCACCTGCGCCGCGAGCGGATACATGTCGGGCGCCAGCTTCAACGTCATCGCCATGTCGGGCGCGTCGCCCGCGGCCTGCCGGTGCGCAGCGGCCTTGTCGAGCCACGCGGTCTGTGCGCGCAGCATGTGGGTGAAGGTCGGAACGAGAAGTTGGGTCGGTGTCACGCGTGCGCTCCTGGGTCGGGTTGTCGTTTGCGCCACGATAGCAGCGTCGGTGCAAACGTGCATCCCGGCCCGGGTGACGAGCGCGATTCGATGCGGATTCAACGATCCGGCAAGGTGACGCAAGCGTGCGCGTGTTCCCCTACCGCAAGACGATCACGGCGCGCGGCCGTTGCTGCCCGGCCTCAAGGCTTGCCGTGCCGGGCCAGGAACCGGTCGAGCTGCGATGCAAACGCCTTGCCGTCGCGCGCGCTGAACGGCGCCGGCCCGCCCGTGTCGATCCCGGCGCTGCGCAACTGGTCCATCATCGCGCGCGTCGACAGGCGTTCCTCGATGTTCTCGCGGCTGAACCAGTTGCCGCGCGGGTCGAGCGCATGCGCGCCCTTGTCGAGGACGGCGGCGGCCAGCGGGATGTCGGCGGTGATCACGAGGTCGCCGGCTTCCGCCAGCTCGACGATCCGCGCATCGGCGACGTCGAAGCCGGCCGGCACCTGCACCGCCTTGATGAACGGCGAAGGCGGCGTGCGCAGGAACTGGTTCGCGACCAGCGTCACGCAGATTTCGGCACGACGCGCGGCGCGAAACAGCATGTCCTTGATGACGGCGGGACACGCGTCGGCATCGACCAGTACTTGCATGGCGGTTTTTTCCAGTGGGCAGAAGCAGAAGCGGCGATCATAGCGCACCGCGGCCGGCGATCAGCCGGTGCGGCCCGTGCACAGCGCGTCGGCCGTGACCCACTGCGCGCCCCACGCGGCGGCCAGCCGCTCGCCCTGCCCGATCCGCACGGCCGCATCGTCGAAGTCGACGAACACGACGTGATCGGCCGCCGCGGGTTTGGCCGGCATCTCGCGCGTGCGTCCGTCGGACAGCACCCACAGCCAGCGCTGCTTGTCCGGATCGCGCCGCGCCGCGCGCGCGAGCAACTGCGCGGCGGCCGCGATGCCGTCCGCGAGCGGCGTACCGCCGCCACCGTCGACCGGTTCGAGCCAGCGCGCATTCCACCAGCGCGGCACGGCCGGGCCGAAGCGCCGCGCCGCGCCGTCGCCGCCGAAACAGACCAGCGCGGTTTCGACCCGATCGCGCGCGGCCTGGTCGAAATACGCGACGATCAGCCCCTTCGCCAGTGCGAGCCGCTCGTGCGACAGCATCGACGCCGAACAGTCGAGCACGAAGCAATGCAGTGCATCCGGTGCGCCCGCCCGCTTGCGGAAGCGCAGATGGCCGCGATGCAACGGATCGCCGCGCTTCGCGGCGAACGTCGCCGGCCATGCGACGGCCGTGCCGGTGCGCGCCGTGCCCGGCACGCGCGCAGCTGCGCCTGGCTGCCATCGAGGACCGCGAACGGCGTTCGCGGCGGCGCCGGCTCGATGGCTCAGAGTTTTTTTAGCGGCAGCGGCACCACGCTTTTCACGTCGCGCAGCCCCGCCGGCTCGGGCCGCAGGTAGCCCCAGTCGCCTTGCGCGACGGCGGCGCCGTTCCCGCTGGCGGCCGGTTGATCGTCCGGCTGCTGGCGTGCATCCGGCGGCGAACGGTCGTCGCGTGCATGATCCGGCTGCGACGCGCCGGACGACGGCGGCGCGCCGGCATGGCGCCGGTGCCGCAGCACGGCTTCGGCCACGCGCGCCACATGCGACACCGTCACCGCATCGGCCTGCTCCAGTGCGGCGAGCGCGCGCGCCGCGCGCAACATCACGAGATCGGCACGCAGCCCGTCGACGGCCGCGTCGATGCACAGCGCGCTGACGTGCGCATGCACCGCATCGCCGAAATCGAATGTCGCCAGCCGTGCGCGCGCCGCGTGAATCCGTTCGCCGAGTGCGCGCTGCGCGGATGCATGGCGCGCGCGGAACGCCTCCGGATCGAGATCGAAGGCAAGCCGCGCCTTCACGATCCGCTCGCGCTGCGCGGCGTCGAAGCAGTTCTCCAGTTCGACCATCAGGCCGAAGCGGTCGAGCAGTTGCGGACGCAGCTCGCCCTCCTCGGGATTCATCGTGCCGACGAGCACGAAGCGCGCGTCGTGCGCATGCGACACGCCATCGCGTTCGACGATGTTCACGCCGCTCGCGGCGACGTCGAGCAGCGTATCGACGAGCCCGTCGGCGAGCAGGTTCACCTCGTCGACATACAGCACGCCGAGATGCGCCCGCGCGAGCAGGCCCGGCCGGAAGCGCACGCCGTTTTCGGCGAGTGCATGCGCGAGGTCGAGCGTCCCCGTCACCTGCTCGTCGCTCGCCGACAGCGGCAGCGTGACGAACTGCCCTTCCGGCAACAACTCGGCGAGGCCGCGCGCGGCGGTCGATTTCGCGGTACCGCGCGGGCCGCTCACGAGCACGCCGCCGAGCGACGGGTCGATCGCGGCGAGCAGCAGCGCCTGCTGCAGTGCGTCCTGTGCGACGAGCGCCGCAAACGGAAAAACCGCGCGCGCGCGGTGCGTCGTCGGATCGGTCATCGCCGTCCCCCTTCCTGAAGTTGTTCGCTGTCGAGCCAGACCGTTTCGATCCGCTCGCGATAGTCGCCCGGCTGCTGCCACAGGCCGCGCTGCATCGCCTCGACGAAGCGTTCGCAGATGCCGTGCAGCGCCTTCGGATTGTGCCGTTCGAGGAACGCGCGGGTGGCGTCGTCGAACAGGTACGCGTCGGCGACGAGCGCGTACTGGTGGTCGGACAGCACGCGCGCGGTCGCGTCATAGCCGTACAGGTAGTCGACGGTCGCCGCCAGCTCGGCCGCACCCTTGTAACCATGGCGCTTCACGCCGTCGAGCCATTTCGGGTTGACGACGCGCGAACGGATCACGCGCGCGATTTCCTCGCGCAGCGTGCGCATCTTCGGCGCGACCGGGTTCGCGTGGTCGCCGTGGTAGATGCTCGGCTGCTGCCCGGACAGGTATCGCACCGCCGCGGTCATCCCGCCCTGGAACTGGTAGTAGTCGTTCGAATCGAGGATGTCGTGCTCGCGGCTGTCCTGGTTCTGCACGACCACGTCGATCGTTGCGAGCCGCTCGCCGAACACGTCGGCCGCGGCGTCGCCCGCGCTGTTCTGCGCATACGCATGGCCGCCCCACTGGCGGTAGGCCTCCGCGAGATCGGCATCGGTCTGCCAGCGGCGCTGGTCGATCAGGTCCTGCAGGCCCGCGCCGTAGCTGCCCGGCCGCGCGCCGAACACGCGCCAGCCGGCGCGGCGGCGCGCTTCGTCCGGCGCCACGCCCTGTGCGACCCACTTCGCGCGTTCGCGCTCGATGCGCGCGCGGATCGGGTTCAGTTCCTCCGGCTCGTCGAGCGCGGCCACCGCCTGCACCGCTGCGTCGAACAGATGCATCAGGTTCGGGAACGCGTCGCGGAAGAAACCCGATACGCGCAGCGTCACGTCGATGCGCGGCCGGTCGAAGATCTCGATCGGCAGGATCTCGAAGTCGGTCACGCGGTGGCTGCCGTGCGCCCATTTCGGCCGCACGCCAAGCAGCGCAAACGCCTGCGCGATGTCGTCGCCGCCCGTGCGCATCGTCGCCGTGCCCCACACCGACAGCCCGATCGCGCGCGGATAGTCGCCGTGATCCTGCAGATGGCGCTCGATCAGCTGCTGCGCGGATTTCAGGCCGAGCGTCCATGCGGCCTGCGTCGGCACCGCGCGCGTGTCGACCGAGTAGAAATTGCGGCCGGTCGGCAGCACGTCGGGGCGGCCGCGCGATGGCGAGCCGCTCGGCCCCGGCGGCACGAAGCGGCCGTCGAGCCCGCGCAGCAGCTGACGCATTTCCTCGCCGCCGCACGCGTCGAGCGCCGGCAGCAGCGTCGCGCGGACGCGCTCGATCACGGCGAGCGTGTGCGGCCAGTCGCCGGGGGGCGTCGCGTCTTCCGCGCCCGTATGGCTGCCGTCGGCTGCACACAGCCTGTCCAGCCATTGCTGCGCGAGCCGTTCGAGCCGCTCGCGCGTATCGCCCGCGTGGCGCCACGGCGATGCGTCGAGCGCCTGCAGGATCGCCGGTCGCGGGCCGCCCCACGGCGCGGCCCAGTCGGCCGCGAGCGGATCGAAATCGTCGCCGAGGGCGAGATCGCGCGCGAGCGCGCCGATCAGTCCTGCGCGTGCGCCCTTGCCGTCGCCGACCGGAAAGCGCGCGAGCGCCAGCAGCGTGTCGCGCCGCTGGCGCCCGGCCGGCGACGCGCCGAACACGTGCAGCCCGTCGCGAATCTGCGCTTCCTTCAGTTCGCACAGCCACGCGTCGACGCGCGTCAGCAGCGCGTCCTCGTCGCCCGCGTCGCGCGGCGGCGACACGCTCAGTTCGTCGTGCAGCCGGTGTTCGGCGATCGTCGCGAGGATCGTCTTGCGCAGCAGCTTCGCGCGCCGCGCATCGACCATCAGCGCTTCGTAGTATTCGTCGACCTGCCGCTCGAGATCCTGCAGCGGGCCGTAGTTTTCCGCGCGCGTGAGCGGCGGCATCAGGTGATCGACGATCACGGCCTGCGCGCGGCGCTTCGCCTGGCTGCCCTCGCCCGGATCGTTGACGATGAACGGATAAAGATGCGGCAGCGGCCCGAGGGTCAGGTCGGGCCAGCACGCGTCGGACAGCGCGACGCTCTTGCCCGGCAGCCATTCGAGGTTGCCGTGCTTGCCGAGGTGGATGATCGCGTCGATGCGATACGCATCGCGCAGCCAGAAATAGAACGCGAGATACGCATGCGGCGGCACGAGATCCGCGTCGTGGTAGCTCGCGTAGTCGTTCTCGCCGCGCGAGCGCGACGGCTGGATGCCGACGAACACGTTGCCCGCGCGCCAGCCGGCGATCGTGAAGCGCCCTTGCCGCAGCGTCGGATCGGCTTCGGGCGGGCCCCAGCGTGCGTTCAGCGCGTCGCGCACGGCCGCCGGCAGCCGTGCGAAATGCGCGACGTAGTCGGCCAGCGGGAAGCTCTGGAAGGCGGGGCGCAGCGCATGCACGGCCGCGTCGTTGGTCACGCCTTCGGTGAGCCGCGCGATCAGCGCGTCGCCGTCGGGCGGCAGGTCGGCCACCGCATAGCCCGCGTCGCGCAGCGCCGCGAGCACGCGCAGCGCGGACGCCGGCGTATCGAGCCCGACGCCGTTGCCGATCCGCCCTTCGCTTTGCGGATAGTTCGCGAGAATCAGCGCGACGCGCTTGGTCGCGTTGTCGAGCGTGCGAAGCCGGCACCAGCCGCGCGCGAGCGCCGCGACGAACGCGATCCGCTCGGCGTCCGGCTGGTAGCGCACGACGTCGACCTCGGTGTGCGGGCAGCGGTACGCGAGCCCCTTGAAGCTCACCGCGCGCGTGACGATCCGGCCGTCGACCTCGGGCAGCGCGATGTGCATCGCGATGTCGCGCGCATGCAGGCCCTGGTTGTCGGCCACCCATGCGTCGCGATTGCCGCCGGACAGGATCACCTGCAATACCGGCGCGTCGCCGGCGAGCACGTCGTGTTCCGGGCTGTCGATCGCGCCGGCCGCGAACGCGGTCGTGTTCAGCACGAGTGCGACGTCGTGCGTGTCGCAGAGCTGCGTGATGACTTCGCGGCTCACCGCATCCTTCAGCGACGTGACCGCGATCGGCAGCGGATTCAGCCCTTCCCGCACGAGCGCATCGGCCAGCGCATCGAACACGGCCGTGTTCGCGGCCTGCCAGTGCGCGCGATAGAACAGGATCGCGACGACGGGCGCGCCCGGCGTCCAGCGTGGCCGCCAGTCGTCGACGCTCGCGCGGTCGCGCGCCGGGTGATACAGCGCGGCGGCCGGCAGCGGGCGCGGCGGTTCGGGTTCGTCGCCGAACCCGAGTGTGTGGAATGCGATGCTGCGCAGCAGCGCCTCGGCGTTGTGCACGCCGCCTTCTCGCAGGTAGCGCCACCACAGCCGGCACAGGCCGGGCGCGACGGTGCTCTTCGCGACGAGGTTCGGGTCTTCCTGCAGGTCGCCCGAGAACATCGCGAGCTGCTGCGCGCGCTTCGACGCGAGCGACACGGCCTGCTCGATCCCGTACGGCCAGTACGCCTCGCCGCCGAGATGGTCGATCACGACCGCCTTCGCGTGCTGCAACACGTCGTCGACGTAGAAATCGACCGACGCCGGCTGCCGCAGGAACGTGACGTTCGCGAGCCGCACGCTCGGGAAGCCGGCCGGCAGGTGCGGCACGACGCTGGCAAGCAGCGACAGCGTCGTGTCGGCCGAACTCAGGATCACGATGTCGGCCGGCTGCTGGTCGATCCGGACGACACCCTGCGTATCGTCGACGAAGCCTCCCGGCGTGGTGCGCAGCAGATGCATCGTGCGTTACGCCTGTTGCGGCTCGACCGCGCACGCGGCGTCGAACGCGCGTTGCAGCGCCGCCGCGTCGAGATCCTCGCCGATCAGCACGAAACGGCTCGCGCGCGTTTCGCCGTCCTGCCAGCGACGGTCGAAATAGCTGTCGAAGCGGCGGCCGACACCCTGGATCACGAGCCGCATCGGTGCGCCGGGCAGCGCGGCGAAACCTTTCGCGCGGTAGATCGTATGCGCTTCGACGACGCGCTGCAGCGCGGCGATCGTCGCCTCGCGCGTGCCGGCGTCGCCGGACACGACCACCGAGTCGAAATCGTCGTGATGGTGATCGTGATCGCCGTCGTCGGCCGAGCCGTGATGGTCGTGGCGCAGGTGAATCGTTTCTTCCGACGCCGATTCGAGGCCGAGCAGCATCGCGAGATCGAGCTCGCCGCGCGTCGCGCGCACGATCTTCACCTGCGGCGGGATCTCGTCGCGGATCGCGGTTTCGATCTGCGCAAATTCCGCGTCTTCGACGAGATCGGCCTTGTTCACGATCACGAGATCGGCGGACGACAGTTGATCGGCGAACAGCTCGTGCAGCGGCGATTCGTGGTCGAGGTTCGGATCGGCGCGGCGCTGCGCGTCCACGGCCTGCGGGTTTTCCGCGAACTGGCCGGCTGCGGCGGCCGGCCCGTCGACGACGGTCACGACCGCGTCGACCGTGAAGCTGTTGCGGATCGTCGGCCAGTTGAACGCCTGCACGAGCGGCTTCGGCAGCGCGAGCCCGGACGTCTCGATCAGCACGTGGTCGATGTCCGCGCGGCGCTCGACGAGCGCTTCCATCACCGGATAGAACTCCTCCTGCACGGTGCAGCACAGGCAGCCGTTCGCGAGTTCGTACAACTGGCCCGATGCTTCGCCCTGCGCACCGTCGGCCTCCTCGCAGCCGATGCCGCAACCCTTGAGGATTTCGCCGTCGATGCCGAGTTCGCCGAATTCGTTGACGATCACCGCGATGCGGCGGCCTTCGGCGTGCTGCAGGATGTGGCGCATCAGCGTCGTCTTGCCGCTGCCGAGAAAGCCCGTGACGATCGTGACGGGAAGCTTGCGTAGGGTCATGGTAGGTCCTGTGTCGAAAAAGGAATCAGCCCGGGATCGTCGCGTCGATGGCGGCGTGGCAGTTCATCTGGCGGATCGCGGGCATGCCGCCGCGCGATCCGGACGGACAGTCGCGGGACGGGCGGAACGACGAATCGGACATGGTGCTTCCTTGCGAACGGTCGACATCGTGAATGCCAACACGGCTGCCGCCGGCCCGGCTCGCGCGCCTGCCGCGCACCGCGCCGGCCGGCGCGGGTTCGCGCAGCGGCAGATCGGCGGTGGAAACGAGCAACACGCGGGCGTCGGGCCTGCTGCGGCCGTGGACGATGCGCCGCCTCCCCGCGGCGCTGAACCCCAACGTTTGGGCCGGTATCCGGGCTGGCGAACACGCCGCTTCGCCTTCCCGGATGCACAGCAATCCAGTGGCGGTCGTCCGCATGCGCGCGGCATGCGGCGAAGCGGCGCTGCGTGGCGCTTGCGCGCGACGCGTTCGCTTACCGTTGCGGGGGCAGCACAGGTTGGCTCGACTGCGGCGCAGGCAGGCTCCCTGTTTCCCGTTTAACTGCGCGCACCGGAGCGGCGCGCGCGAGCACCAAAACGCGTGCGAGTGTAGGCGGCGGTGCGGGGAGCGTCAAGGCAAAACGGGCCGCCGGGCGCGGTTCCGGAGGGCCGCCGCGCACGGCCGGACGCCGCGCACGGCGGTTCGCGCGGGGGGATCGCTGTGCTATCGTAGCGCCGCGTTCGGTGCTCGCATGCGCATTCCGTGCATGCAGTTAAACGGGAAACAGGAGGCGGATCGCCGCCCTGCCTGTGCTGTCCCCGCAACGGTACGCCGCCCGCGCGACGCGCTTCCCCGCGCACGCGCCCATGCCGCCCACGATGCCACTGCCCGTCCACCGGGCGGGAAGGCTGCGGCCTGGCAAGCGGCCAGCCCGGATACCGGCCGACGCAAGGGGCGAGCCCGATGCTCGCCGAACGCCCGATCCGCGGGGGACGGATCGAGTGCGCATTCCGCCCGCGTCCGCGCGGGCTTCGTCCGATCCGTCATGCTTCACCTGTCTGCTGGCCGCCGCCCCGCCCGCCTTCCCGTTTCCACTGTTTCGACACGGTGCGCGCCGTGCCGCGCCCGATGAGCCGCGCCTGGCTCATCGGCGCCGGCCCCGGCGACGCCGACCTGCTGACGCTCAAGGCCGTCCACGCGATCGGCTCGGCCGACGTGCTGCTCGTCGACGATCTCGTGAACCCCGACGTGCTGCGCCATGCGCGCACCGATGCGCACATCGAGCACGTCGGCAAGCGCGGCGGTCATGCATCGACGCCGCAGGAGGCGATCGTCGCGGCGATGCTCGCGCATCTGCGCGCGGGCCGCAGCGTCGCACGGCTCAAGGGCGGCGACCCGTTCGTGTTCGGCCGCGGCGGCGAGGAGCTGGCCGCGCTCGGCGCCGCGGGATTTCAAGTCGAGGTCGTGAGCGGCGTCACGGCGGGCATCGCCGCGCCGGCCGCGCTCGGCATTCCGGTCACGCAGCGCGGCGACGCGCAGGGCGTGATCTTCGTCACGGGCCACGGCGCGGGCGCCGACGAACCCGACTGGCGCGCGCTCGCGGCCACGCGCATGACGATCGTCGTCTACATGGGCATCCGCCGGCTCGACACGATTGCAGCCGCGCTGCGCGAAGGCGGCCTGCCCGGCGACACGCCGTGCGCGGCGATCGAGAACGCGACGCGCCCCGAACAGCGGCACGTGCTCGCGACGCTCGACACGCTCGTCGAGCGTGTCGGCGCGACCGGCATCGGTTCGCCGGCGATCGTCGTGATCGGCCGCGTCGCGGCGTTCGCCAACGATCCCGCGGTACGCGCCGCACTCGGCGGCCGCGCGTGATGCGCGTCGCGATCGGTGTCGGTTTCCGCGCGGGCGTGACGGCCGCGCAACTCGATGCCGCGATCCGCGTCGCGCTGATGCGGTACCCGGCTGCCGAACCGGCGCTCGTCGCCACGCTCGCCGACAAGGCGCGCGCACGCGCGTTGCGTACGCTGTGCGCGAGACGCGGCTGGCCGCTCGTCGCGTTCGACGCGGCACAGCTCGCGAGCCGCCCCGAACTGGCCGTGAGCGGCCCGTCGGATGCCGCGCTCGCCCGCTTCGGCGTCGCGGGCGTGGCCGAGCCGTGCGCGCAGCTCGCGGCGCCGCACGGCCGGCTGCTGGGCCCCAAATCCATCCGGGCCGGCGTGACGGTCGCACTCGCCGGCCCGCTCTGAACCCTTTGTTTCGCTTTCTTTCGACAGGACGAATCCGATGAAAACCGACGCCGAATCCCATCAACGGATGACCGAACGCCGCCGCGCGGGCCACGAGAAGAAGCAGGCCGCCGCCGTCAACGAAAAGGGCCTGCTGATCGTCAACACCGGCAACGGCAAGGGCAAGAGCACGGCCGCGTTCGGCATGGCCGTGCGCGTGCTCGGCCACGGCATGCGGCTCGGTGTCGTGCAGTTCATCAAGGGCGCGCTGCACACGTCCGAGCGCGACTTCCTCGGCGCGGTTGCCGAATGCGATTTCGTGACGATGGGCGACGGCTACACGTGGAACACGCAGAACCGCGACGCCGACATCGCGACCGCGCGCAAGGGCTGGGACGAGGCGCGCCGGATGATCGAAAGCGGCGACTACCGGATGGTGATCCTCGACGAGTTGAACACGGTGCTGAAGTACGAATACCTGCCGCTCGACGAAGTGCTCGCGACGCTTGCCGCGCGTCCCGATTCGGTCCACGTCGTCGTGACCGGGCGGCATGCGCCCGACGCGCTGATCGACGCGGCCGACCTCGTCACCGAGATGCGGCTCGTCAAGCATCCGTACAAGGAGCAAGGCGTGAAGGCGCAGCGCGGCGTGGAGTTCTGAGCATGCCCGCCTGCCCCGCGCTGTTCGTCAGTGCGCCCGCGTCGGGCCAGGGCAAGACGTCGGTGACGGCCGGCCTCGCGCGGCTGCACCGCCGGCTCGGCCGCCGTGTGCGCGTGTTCAAGACCGGGCCCGACTTTCTCGATCCGATGCTGCTCGAACGTGCGAGCGGCGCCCCCGTGCATGCGCTCGATCTCGGAATGGTCGGCGAGGCCGGTTGCCGCGCGTTGCTTGCCGATGCCGCACGCGATGCCGACCTGATCCTGATCGAAGGCGTGATGGGGCTGTTCGACGGCACGCCGAGCAGTGCCGACCTCGCGGCTGCGTTCGGCGTGCCGGTCGTCGCGGTGATTTCAGCGAAGGCGATGGCGCAGACGTTCGCGGCGATCGCGTTCGGGCTCGCCCGGTTCCGGCCGGGGCTGCCGTTTCACGGCGTGCTCGCGAACCGCGTCGGCTCGGCCCGGCACGCGGAACTGCTGCAACAGGCGCTGCCCGACGACTTGCACTGGCTCGGGCACGTGCCGGCCGATGCGGGCATCGCGCTGCCGGAGCGGCATCTCGGCCTGCACCAGCCGGCCGACATCGACGATCTCGACGCACGGCTCGATCGCGCGGCGGACGTGCTCGCGCAGACGGCGCTCGCCGAATTGCCGCCCGCCGTCGCGTTCGCCGAACCGGACGCCGCGGCGCCGCTGCCGCGTGCGCTCGCCGGCAAGCGGATCGCGATTGCGCGCGACGCGGCGTTTTCGTTCATCTATCCGGCGAATCTCGCGCTGCTCGAGGCGCTCGGCGCGCGGTTGCGCTTCTTCTCGCCGCTCGCCGACGAACCCGTGCCGGACGATTGCGACGCGCTGTTCCTGCCGGGCGGCTATCCGGAGCTGCATGCGGCGACGCTCGCGGCGAATGACGCCACCGCCCGGACCCTTCGCGCGCATGCGGCGGCTCGCCGGCCGATCGTCGCGGAATGCGGGGGGATGGTGTATCTGTGTGAATCGCTGACCGACGTCGACGGTGTCACGACGTCGATGCTCGGGCTGTTGCCGGGGCGGGCGACGATGCAGCGCCGGTTCGCGGCGCTCGGCATGCAGCAGCTCGATACGCGTACCGGGCCGATGCGCGGCCATACGTTTCATTATTCGACGCTCGCGACGCCGCTGGAACCGGTCGCGAACGCGGCGCGCCCCGACGGCAAGCCGGGCAGCGGCGAAGCCGTCTATCGCCACGGCGCGATCGTCGCGACGTACATGCACCTGTACTGGCCGTCGAATCCGGAGGCAGTCGTGGCGCTGTTCGGCGGCACGGCGTTCTGACCGAAAAACGGCGAGGCGCCGCGCTGTCAGGGTTTTTCGCGGCCCGGCGCTTCCGAGCGCGAAGTGCGGATCACGGTGCCGTCGGGCGAGAAATGTGCGTTGAACATCGCGTCGCCCGATACGCCGCCCTCGGCCCAGTGCCAGCTCCACACCTCTTCGTGGCTCAGCGCGTATTGCGCGATCTCGGTCGGCTTGCCGAGCAGTTGGCGCACGTCGTCCTTCGACATCCCGGGCACGACCTTCGCGATGTTCGCCGCCGTCAGCGCCTGCGTGATCGACACGAGCCGGCCGTCGGGCCCGAAATCGAGCATGTACGTGCTCGTGCCGTACGGGCCGCGCGGATATTCGAACCGTTGCGAGCCGTCGTCGCCCTGCCTGACCATTTCCGGCTTGCCCGCCTGGCGGAGTACGTCCTCGGTCGTCGACACGCCCGGCTGCAGATTGCCGAACGCCATCGGATCGGGCTTGATCGCATTCACCGCGTCAGCCACTTTCTGGTCGTCGCACCCGGCTGCCAGCATGGCGACCGCACAGGCGGTCAGCACGGTCAGAAACTGTTTTCGCATTTCATCCACACCTGTATTCATCGCGCCGGTCCGGCGTCGCGCGCAGCGTAGCACGCGACCTGTTCCGTCGATGTCAAGGAGCGTCAAATGCGGTCACGGCCGCCGCGACCGGTTTTGCAGGCGCGGCAGCTCGCACGCCGCCGCGCCGCCGCATCACACCAGGAACGCCTCGGTCAGCTTGACCCAATACGATGCGCCGGTAGGCAGTGCCGCGTCGTTGAAGTCGTAGCCGGGGTTGTGCACCATGCAGCCGCCCTCTCCGTCGCCGTTGCCGATGATCAGGTAGCAGCCCGGCCGCTTCTCGAGCAGGAACGCGAAATCCTCGCTGCCGGTGAGCGGCACCATCCCGTCGATCAGGTTCGCTTCGCCCACCCACTCGCGCGCGACGCCGCGCGCGAACGCGGTCATATCCGTGTCGTTGACGAGCACCGGGTAGCGGCGCTGGTAGTCGATCGTCGCGGTCGCGCCGAACACGGCGGCCTGCGCATGCACGACTTCCTTGATGCGCGTCTCGAGCAGGTCGCGCACCTCCGGCTTCAGCGCGCGCACCGACAGGCGCATCTGCGCGCGATCGGGAATCACGTTCGGCGCCTCGCCCGCGTGGATCGCGCCGACCGTGACGATCGCCATGTCGAGCGGCGACACGTTGCGCGACACGATCGTCTGCAGCGCAATGACGATCTGCGCGCACACGACCACCGAATCGACCGCCTTGTGCGGCACCGCGCCGTGGCCGCCGCGGCCCTGCACGTCGATGACGACGGTATCGGACGACGCCATGAACGGCCCCGGCAGGAAGCCGAATTTGCCCGTGGGGAACCCCGGCATGTTGTGCATCGCGAAGATCGCGTCGCACGGGAACAGCTCGAACAGCCCTTCGTCGAGCATCTTCTTTGCGCCGCCGAGCCCTTCTTCCGCCGGCTGGAAAATCAGGTTCAGCGTGCCCGAGAAGCGGCGCTCGCGCGCAAGATGCTTCGCGGCCGCGAGCAGCATCGCCGTGTGGCCGTCGTGACCGCATGCGTGCATCTTGCCGGCGATCTTGCTCTCGTACGGCAGGCCCGTGGCCTCGTGGATCGGCAACGCATCCATGTCGGCGCGCAGGCCGAGGCGCTGCGTGCCGTTGCCGACCTTCAGCTGCGCGACGACGCCCGTGCCGCCCAGCCCGCGATGCACCGTGTAGCCCCACGACTGCAGTTGCTCGGCGACGAGATCGCTCGTCGCGAATTCCTCGAAGCCGAGCTCGGGGTGGGCATGGATGCGGTGCCGGATCTCGATCATTTCATCGGCGAGGCCTGCGGGAATCACGCTGTGCGTCACGGTGTCGTCTCCTGTTTCTGCGGGGAATGTGCAGGCAAGGATAGTCGGTTCGCCGGCAACCGGGCAGACGAAAAGTCGTCGCGGTAGCAACCGATGGTTGCCGTATCTGGTACCGCGCACGATATGAGTTAACCGGCCATCCGGGTGACTGCCGCACACGGTTCGGGCGCGTGAAACTGTGGGCTTGACATCGATTTGACGAGCGCCAGGATTCGACGATGACCGTTCAAGCATCCGGAATAATGCCGACACATCAACGTGTTACAGGCAATTGTTCACTTTTTGACGCATGTACATTTTTTGTGTACGCTGATGAACAAGTGAACAAGCAATCGCCTCCGATGCCCGAGAACGCCCCCCTTCCGATGTCGGAACAGCACGTGCTCGACGAAGCCTGCGCCGCGTTCGAACGCGCGACCCGGCGCTTCGGCGCGCGGCCCGTGCGCGTGCCAGCCGCGTATGCCGGGCAAGCCGACGCGATGATCCGCTTCGACGTTGCCGGGCACGTATTCGAGATGCCGGCCGCCGTGAGCCTGCGCGTCGAATCGCTGCCGGGCGCACTCGCGGCACTGCGCCGCCGCGGCGGCGCGACCACGACACCCGGCGAGCGGCCGCTGATGCTGATCGCCCCCTATCTTTCGGCCGAACTGGCCGCCGGCCTGACCGACCAGGGCATCCCGTTTCTCGACACCGCGGGCAACGCATGCCTGATCCAGCCGGAAGCGACCGTGATGATCGCGGGCCGGCCGAAACCCGCACGCACGCCGCGCCGGCAGGCATCGCGCGCGACGACGCCGAAGGGGCTGGCCGTGATGTTCGCGGTCGCGACACAGCCGGGCCTCGTCGCGCAGCCGTATCGGGCGATTGCGGCCGCATCGGGTGTCGCGCTCGGCACGGTCAACCTCGCGATGGACGACCTGATCGCGCGCGGCCTCGTCGGGCAGCGCCGCAATGGCGAGCGCCTGATACCCGACTGGCCGCGCTTCGTGCACGAATGGGTTGCGCTGTACCCGAGCCGCCTGCGCGCGAAACTGCCGAGCCGTCGTTATGCCAGCCTCGCGCCCGACTGGTGGCGCGATTTCGATTTCGCGTCGTTCGATGCGCGGCTCGGCGGCGAACCGGCGGCCGACCTGCTGACGCACGATCTGAAGCCGGCCGAGATCACCGTCTATACGCACGGCGCGGCATCGAACCGCCTGCTGCTCCAGGCCCGCCTGCGCCCGGACGACCGCGGCGACGTCGAAATCGTCGAAGCATTCTGGCCGCACTCGCCCGCGCTCGATTGGCACGAGCCGCGCATGCCGCTCGTACCGCCGCTCCTGATCTATGCGGATCTCGTCTCGTCCGGGGACAGCCGCAACCTTGCCGCCGCCGAACGGATCCATGACCGATACCTCGCCCATCCGCCCGCTTGAAGTCGACGCGCGCCGGCCGCTCGACCCGGCGGCGGTCGCACTCTTGCAAGCGGTGAGCCGTGCCTGCGCGCGCGTCGATGCGGCCTTCGTCGTCGCCGGCGCAACCGCGCGCGACATCCTGATGTGGCACGTCCACGGCATCCGGCCGGTGCGTGCGACACGGGACGTCGACGTCGCGGTGTGCGCGGTGAGCTGGCCGTTTCACGCGCAGCTCGTCGATACGCTCGTTGCGACCGGGCAATTCGCGCGCGCACCGAAACAACAGCAGAAACTGCTGTTCGACAGCGGCACGCACGGTTTTCGCACCGAACTCGATCTCGTGCCTTTCGGGCCGCTCGAAACGCCGCCGGGCGAGATCGCTTGGCCACCGGGCGGCGAATTCGTGCTGAACGTGCTCGGTTTCCAGGAAGCGGTGGACACCGCGCAGCCGGTGTCGATCGACGCGCGCACCGTCGTGCCGGTGGCCAGCCTGCCGGCGCTCGCGCTGCTGAAGCTGCTCGCCTGGAAGGACCGGCGTGCACGCCAGAACAGCGATGCGTACGACCTGCTGTTCCTGCTGCGGAATTTTCACGATGCAGGCAATCGCGAGCGCATCTGGGACGCCGCCCCCGACCTGCTGGAGCTGCATGCGTTCCAGCCCGGCCTTGCCGCCGCCGCGCTGCTCGCGCGAGACGCGAAACGGATTGCCTCGCCGCACACGCGCGACGCGATCCGCGTGCTGTTGTCCGACGAAGCGACCTATGCCACGCTCGGCCAGGATCTGCTGGCACGTGCGTTCGCGCTGTTGCCGGGTGAATTCAGCGATGACGCCAACCGGTATCTCGACGCATTCCGCGACGCCTTTCTCGCGGATTCACCCGCACCGCACGCATGACACGACGCTGTGGATGTGAAGCCGCGACGTCATCCCGCTTTCGCACTGCCGCGCTCAGGCCGCCCAGTCTTCGAGCGACAACCCGGCCACCCGGCCGAATTCCCGGCCGTTGTTCGTGACGAGCACCGCACCGGCGGCGATCGCATGCCCGGCGATCGACGCATCGTTCGCACCGATCGGCGTGCCGCGCGCGGCGAGATCGGCGCAAATCGCGGCCGTCGCATCGACGGCCGCCGTATCCCACGACAGCACGCCATCGAGCCGCGAGACAAAGGCCGTCACGAGTTCCGCATGCTTCGGCGACGCCTTCCTGCCGACTGCGCCGAACCGCATTTCGGCATAAGTGATGGCCGACACGACGATCCGGTGCTGCGCATTGACGCACGATTGAAGCCGCGACAGCACTACCGGCGGCCGCTCGCGCATGATGAACGAACAGATGTTCGTATCGAGCATGTAGAGCGTGGTCACTGGCCGGACTCCGTCGGCGCGGCGCCGCCGGAAAGGTCGAAGCGGCCGGACTCGATCACGGCCGGGCGTTCGGCGAGGAAATCGGCGTCGGCCAGCGGTTCGCTCGCGAACGAGAGCCATGTGGGCCGCACCGGCCGCAGCATCAGTGTGTCGCCCTCGCGGCGGATCTCGAGTTCCGTCACCCCCTCGAACTCCATGTCCTTCGGGATGCGGATTGCCTGGTTACGGGCGTTCTTGAAAATGGAAACGGTGCGCATGAGCCACTCCATGGGAGTACGATGCGTCCATTCTAGACATATGCCAGCATATGTCAAATTGAGAGGACGCAAATCGGACGTCGCGCCCCACGCTGCCACGGGTGTTTTTGTCATGTTGCCGGCCTGTCGTCGATGAGGAGAGCGATCCATTCTTCACGACGCAGGCCACGCAGTCCATATCCCGAACGGCCGATGCCGGTGCGGCACCGCACCGCGCGCAACGTCGCACCGACGCTGCGCACCCGCGCCGTCACGGCAACCGGAAAGTGTCGAAGAATGTGTCTCGCTCGATCACGGTGAGCGCCGCGCGCTTGTGCGGGAAGTCGAACTCCTTCAGCGTGTAGAACCCGAGCCGGTGCATGTACGCGATGTGCCGCACGTGATCGACGCGCGGCTCGCCGACGAGCCGCTGCGTGCGCGGTTCGTCGACGAACATGTAGTGCAGCACCCCGCTCCACCATGCATGCAGCTTGCCGGCGCTCTGGAACCGCGAATCGCCGATCAGCAGGTGCAGCCCGCGATCGTAGTCGTGCGCATCGTAGAACGGCGCGAGACGATCCTCCTTCGCCCAGTAGAACTCGAAATAGCCGAACGGCGTGTCGTCGAAATAGCCGATCATCGGGTGCATGTGCGGATCGGCGAGCCGCTCGGCAAGATACGCCGCGTGCTCGTCGCGCGTGCCGCGCTGATCCCAGAAATGCGCGACGCGATCGAGGTTCATCCAGCCGCTGAACAGGTCCGCATGCGCGTCGATGTCGACGGTGCGCAGGCTGAACGTCATCCCGACCTGCGGCATATGGCGTGCATAGATCTCGCCGGCCGGCGACGGCGGCCGCACCGGGTGCCGGTGCCCGTTCGTGATCGCATGGCGCAGCGGCATCCCGCCCGACGCGGGCGCCTTCAGCCACGGTCGCGGGTTCTGCCAGAAGGTCGTGCGCGATACGGTGAACCGCAGCGTGTCGCCCTCGGCCTGCGCGCCGTCGATCACGCCCTCGCGCACCGCGCGCGCGACGTACGACGCAACAGCCGCCGCATCGGCGCCGCCGAGCGGCACCGTGATCGTCGCCGCGTCGTATCGCGTGTCGGTGTTGAAGAGCGCGACGAACGCCGCGAGCAGTGCCTCCGGCGAATCGTCGGGCCGCCACGCGTCGAGCGAGCGCTCGGCGACCATCATCGCCGGCCCGTGCGCGGCGCCGTCGAGCGCCGCGGCCACTTCACCTTCGACGGCGTCGGCGGCGCCGGCCGGTTTCGTCAGCGTGTCTTGCATCACAGTGCTCCCGCGTCGTGGCGATCGGCGAGAACGTGCAGCCCCCGCTCGAGCGCCGGAAACAGGCTGCGCTGGAAGTTGTTCCAGCGCAGTTCGAGAATCGTGTCGTCCGGTGCGATCGGCGTGTCGAGCACGTCGCAGATCACCTCGCCGGAATCGATGCCGTTGTCGACGTAGTGGAACGACGCGCCCGTCATCATCACGGGCTCGACGGACGACGTCGCGCCGCTCGCCCAGTCGACCCGTTCGCCGCGCGCGCCGTGCAGCGCGTCGAGCGTCGCCCATGCGCCGCGCCGCTGGTACGGCGAACCGTCGGCGGTGATGCCCGGGTGGATGTTGGCGATGCGCCGGTGAAAGCGCGCGCCGGGCCGCACGAGCTCGTCGAGGATCACGAGCAGCCCGTCGAGCACGACGACATCGGCTTCGAGTTCGAGCAGGCGCTCGAGCAGGCGGCGCTCGAACGCCTGTTTTCCGGCTGCACGCTCGCGTGCGTCGCGCGGCAGCCGCCGGTACGTCGACGCAATCGTGCAGAACAGTTCGTCGACCGGCCGGCCCTGCACCGTCAACCCTTCCGGCAGGATCCACGGGCGGCCCGGCGTGCGCGCGAAGCCGTAGTCGGCCACCTTCGCGCGGTCGGCCGGCGAACCGTCGTCGTCGTCGACGATCACGCCCTTGAGCGTGTAGCGCTCGCCGAGCGGCGAGTCGTTCAGGCGCTCGACGAGGAATTCGAGCGGCGCCTTCATGTAGCGCGTGCCGCCCTGATACGCGACCGGCTGGCCGGCGCGATCGGCCGCGCCGTTGCGCAGCGACTGGATGTAGACGAGATTTTTCTTCGGCATGGATGCGTCGTGGAAAAGCGGACGAAGGCGCCGCGACCGGCCCGCACCGGCCACGAAGGCCGGCCGGCGGGCCGCGGCGCGCATCGTCACCAGTTGTATTTCGCGGTCGCGATCACCGTGCGGTCGGTGCCGAACACGCAGACGTTCATCGACTGGCAACCGCTGATGTAGTGGCGGTTGGCCAGGTTCGTCGCATTCACGGCGAAGCGCCAGTTGCGCGTGTCGTAGTGCACGCCCGCGTCGAACAGCGTGACGCTCGACACCGTCAGCGCGTTGTCGGACCCACCGGCCGACGCGCTCTGGTAGCGAACACCGCCGCCGAAGCCCAGCCCCGCAAGCGCCCCCGTATGCCACGTCCAGTCGGCCCACAGCGACGCCATCTGGCGCGGACGCGGAATGTCGACCGGCCAGTTGTTCAGCGAGTTGTCGTTCGCCTTGATGACCTTCACGTCCTGGTAGACGTACGAGGCGATCAGCGACAGGTTCGGCGTGACCTTGCCGGTCGCACTCAGCTCGATCCCGCGCGAACGCACCTCGCCGGACTGTACCGACTTGGTGCCGCTGTCGTCCTGGCTCGGCAGCGCCGGCGTGATGCCGTTGGTCTGGTTGATCTGGTAGATCGCCGCGTTCAGCATCAGGTTCTTGCCGGGCGGCTGCCAGCGCAGGCCGGCCTCGATCTGCTTGCCGCGCGTCGGCTGGGGCAGCCCGCCGCCGAGCAGGTTCACGCCGATCAGCGGGTTGAACGACGTCGCGTAGCTGACGTACGGCGACAGCCCGTAGTCGCCCTGGTACGTGAGGCCGACGCGGCCGGTGAACGCCGTCACGTCCGCCTTCGTCGACGTGCCGCCCGCGCGGTCGTCCATCCGCATGTTGACCCAGTCCTCGCGGCCGCCGAGCGTCAGCGTCCAGCGGTTCCACTTGATCTGATCCTGCGCGTACAGGCCGAACGTGTTCATCGTCGTGTACGTGTTCGTACGGAACGTGGTGTCCGGATTCGAGAACACCGACAGCGTGACCGGCGTGTAGACCGGGTTGTAGATGTTCAGCGGCGACGCGGCGGCGAGCCATTCGCTGTCGGTCGCGGTCTGGCGGTTGTACTGGAAGCCGAGCAGCAGCGTGTGCTGGAGCGGGCCCGTCGCGAAGCGGCCCTCGACGTTGTTGTCGATGTCGAAGCGGCTGTAGTTCATCTGGAACACGCCGGCCCAGCGTGACACGTCGGTCGTGCTGCCGTCGACGAAGCCGTTGCCGAACACCGAGCCGTTGTCGAGCGACAGGTGCATCAGGCGGACGTTCTGCCGGAACTTCCACGCCGAAGTCAGGTTCTGCTCGAACTGGTAGCCGACCGACCACTGCTTCTTGCGGTAGTAGTTGAAGTTCGGGTCACCTTCGTACACGTCCTTGTTGATTTGCCCGCTCGGGTTCGGCAGCACCGTGCCCACCGCCGGGACGAAGTTCGACGAGATGTCGCCCCAGTCCTGCAGGTACGTCGCGGACAGCGTCAGCGACGTATCCGCGTTCGGGCGCCAGCGGAACGACGGCGCGAGCGCGACGCGCTGGTCGTTGTTCGGGCCGGTCAGCGCATTGCCGTCGCGCGCGACGCCGACGAACCGGTACGCGTACTTGCCGTCCGGGTCGAGCTTGTCGCCCACGTCGATCATGAACTGCTTGCGCGCGTAGTTGCCGATCTGCACGCCGGCCTCGCGCACGCGCTCGCCGTCGGCGAGCTTGGTCTGCACGTCGATGATCGCGCCGGGGTCGCCCGCGCCGTACAGCACCGAGGTCGGCCCGCGCAGCACGGTGATGTTGTCGATCATGTACGGATCGACGCGCCAGCTCGCGAGGTTGATCGTGTTCGGCACCTGCAGCCCGTTCACGTAGGCGGTCGGCGTGAAGCCGCGCAGTGCCGCGTACCAGTCGGAACGGTTGTCCGAACCGTACGACGAGAAACCCGGCACGTAGCGCAGTGCCGCGTTCACGTCGGTCGCGCCGGTCATCTCGATCTGCTGCGCGGTGACGACGTTGATCGTCTGCGGGATCTCGTTGATCGGTGTATCGGTCTTCGTGCCGGTCCGGCTGCGCTTCGCGACGAGCCCGACCGTGCCGTCCCCTTCCGAGGCCGCGTTGACGTTGATCGTCGGCAGCGTACCGGTCGACGCACTGGCCGCCGCACCGCCCTGCGCACTGCTGGCCGACGCCGCGGCGCCTGCGTTCACGGCCGGCGCCGTCTGGGCATATGCCTGCCCCGCCGCCGCACCGAACGCCACGCTTGCCGCGGCTGCGATCGCACGCAAACGCGTGCCTGTTGCCCACTCCATCTTTCTCTGCTCCACTTTTTTCATGCGGTCTCCGACCGCGCCTTTGTCAAAGAGCGAAAGCCATCCGGCCCGCGCTCACCCCGTTTTCTTGTCTTGCCTTGGCCGCGCCTTCGTCATGGGCGCGCGCGATCCCGTCTTCGAGCGACGCGCAGATTTCGTCCGCGCGGCGTGCCAGCACCGACAGCAGCGTGTCGGACAAACCGTGGCTGTCTTCGCAGCAGCCTTGCAGGTAGATGCGCGGCGCGAAGTGCGCGGGCGTCGCGAGCAGGTAGTCGCGCGTCACGTCGCCACGCGCGAGCGCATCGCCCAGGTGCGGCGCGAGCCCTTCGAGCAGCGCCGAATGCGTGTCGCGGCGGTAGCCGGTCGCGAGCACGAGCGCGTCGAAGCGCTCGACGCGCGTCGCACCGCTCATCCGGTCGCGCAACGTCAACTCGATGCGGCCGTCGGCGGTGCGCGCCGCGCCCTCGATCGCGCTGTTCGCGAGCAGCGCATGACGCGGCGTGCCGTCGATGCGCTGCAGGTACAGCATTTCGTAGATCTGTTCGATCAGCGGCCGGTCGACCACCGCGTAGTTCGTGTCGCGATAGCGCTCGAGCAGCGCGCGGCGCGCGTCATGCGGCTGCGCATAGACGACATCGGTGAATTCGGGGCTGAAGATCTCGTTGACGAACGGGCTGTCGTCGGCCGGCTTGAGCGCGCCCGCGCGCATCACGAGGCTCGCGTCGACATGCTGGAAGCGGCGCGCGAGATCGATGAACACCTCGGCCGCGCTCTGCCCCGCGCCGATCACCGCGACGCGGCGGCGCTCGCCGTCCGGCGATGCGACGAGCCGGTCGATGTCGGTCAGGTAGGACGACGAGTGGATCACGCGGTCGCGGCCGAGCGCGGCGAACGCGTCCGGGATCGCCGGCGTACCGCCGACGCCGACCGACAGCGCGCGCGTGACGCGCTGGCGCTCGTGGCCGGCGGCGTCACGCGACAGCACGCGCAGCGCGTCGATCCGCGCGCCGTCGCCGCGCACGGGCTCGATGCCCAGCACGGTCTCGCTGTAATGGACGCGATCGTCGAACGCGTCGGCCACCCAGCTCAGGTAGTCGTGGAACTCGACGCGGGTCGGGTAGAAGTTCTTCAGGTTGACGAATTCGTTCAGCCGGCCGCGTTCGAACAGGTAGTTGATGAACGTGTAGCGGCTTTTCGGATCGCGCATCGTGACGAGATCCTTCAGAAACGAGATCTGCATCCGGCAGTCGTCGAGCAGCATCCCGCGATGCCAGCCGAATTCAGGCTGGCGCTCGACGAAGCAATGGGCGAGCGTACGTGCGCCACCGCGCTCTGCGAGGCGCACGGCCAGCGCCAGATTCGACGGCCCGAAGCCGACGCCGATCAGGTCGAATACGGTTTCTCTCTGCATGTCTCAGCTCCCTTGTCGGTGAATCCGGCCCGTCAGACGTGACGGCCGGAGAAGAACGTCTCGCGCAGCGTGCGCATCCACAGCGGCTGCGCGTCGGCCAGCGCGAGGCGGCGCTGCCGCGCGAAGCCATGCCGCGCGAGATGGTCGGCAACCCGCGCGTGGCCGGCCGGAACGGCACAGCCGACCGCTTCGGTACGCGGGTCGTCGAGAAACAGGTAATGAACGACGGACGGCAGCCAGCCCGCCACGCAATGCGGGCCGCGCCAGCGCGATTCGCCGACCAGCATCCGCAGCCCGCGGTCGTAGTCGCGCGCCGCGACGTGCGGCGCGAGCGCGTCTTCCTTCAGCCAGAACGCCTCGAAATACGCGAACGGTTCGCCGTCGAAGCAGCCGACGAGCGGTATGACGTGCGGATCGGCATCCGGCACCGCACCCTGCCCGCCGTCCACGCCAGGCTGCGCGCCCGGCCAGCCGTCGCGCACGCGCGGCTCGTCGAACCAGCGCGCGACGCGTTGTGCATCCTCGGCCGGCTGCCAGCCGCGCAGCGTGAAGCGCACGCCGAGCGCCGGCAGGTCGCGCGCATAGACTTCGCCGCGCGGCGCCGGCGGCCGGCGCGGGTGGCGGCGGCCATCGGTCAATACCGGCAGCGTCGCGCACGGCAGATGCGGGCCGACGAGCCACAGGTCGGCCTGCTGCGCCCAGCCTTCGCGCATGCAACGGCCGGCGTCGGCGAGCACGCCGCTCGCGCGCAGCGCATCGAGCGCGACCGCCGGCCATGCGGCCGGGTCGAGCCGGATCGACGCGTGGCGCGCGCTGTCGGAAAACGCCGCGGCCAATGCGGCCAGCAGCGCACGCCGCTGGTCGGCCGACGACGCGCGATGGTTGTATGCGACGAGGCGCAGCGCGCCGTCGTCGCCGAGTTGCGCGCGCAACAGCTGCGCGCCGATGCCGTCGCCCTGCGCGACGCGGATCTCCGCGCCGTCGCGCACGGCGAACAGGCCGTCCGCGAACGCGAGGCGGTAGGTATCGAGCATCGTGAATCCGTCCGGACGCACTTCAGCCAGCATGGCGTTCCTCCTGTCCCGTTTCCGTGCATGCGTCGAGCCGCGCGCCGAGTGCTGCGAAGGTCGGCGACGCGAACAGGTCGGCGACCGTCAGCGCGTGACCGGCCCGGCTGGCCGCGTCGACGAAGCGCACGACGTCGAACGACGTCGCGCCCGCGTCGAACAGGTCGGCATCGGGCTCGGGCGCGGCCGTCGCGAACGTGTCGGACCACAGCGCCGCGAGCGCGGCAGCCGCATGCGGTGCGCGTGACGACGTTGCGGCGCGTGCGTCGCCTGCCGCGTGCGTGCGCGGCGACGCTTGCGTAACGGCATGCGTGTCGGGCGCGCCGAGCGCGGCTTCCGACGCGCCGGCGAAGCGCGCGACTTCGTCGTGGTAAACGTCGACGAGCGCATCGACGAAGCGGCGGTCGAGCAGTTCGTCCGCATACGAGAACGCGGCGCTCACGCGCCCGTCCGGATGCTCGACGACGTCCAGCTCCAGCGTGAACACGACGCGATGGCGCACCTCGTCGAACCCGGCCAGCGACAGGCCGGCCCAGTCGCGCGCGGCGGCACCGGTCGGGCGCAGGTAGTTGAACATCACCTGGAACAGCGGATTGGCCTGCGCGGCACGCGGCGCGCGCAGCGCCGCGACGACGTCCGCGAACGGCACGTCGGCGTGCGCATAGGCCGCGAGTGCCGTGTCGCGCACCTGTGCCAGCACGTCCGCGCGACGCGCGGCCGGGTCGATCCGCGTGCGCACGACGACCGAATTGATGAAGAGGCCGAGCGCCTCGCGGGCCGCGTCGCCCGTCAGCTCGCGCGTCGACGCGAGCACGCCGACCGGCTGGTCGGCCGCACCCGTCGCGCGGAACAAGGCGGTGTTGAGCGCCGCGTGCAGCAGCATCGGCAGCGTCGCGTGCGCGGCCGACGCCGTATCGCGTGCGGCGCGGATCAACGCGCCGTCGAATTCGAACGCGATGCGCGCCGCGCGCCATTGCGGCACGGCCGGCGCGTTGGCGCGCTGCGGCAGCAGGCGCGCCGGCAGGTCGGCCAGCGCATCGCGCCAGTAAGCGACGCGGGCCGGATGGCACGGCGCGGGCAGCACGAGCGGCCGGGCGACCGGCTGGACGATCTCCCCGGCCGCCATGGCATCGCCCTGCACGCGGGCGACATAGCGCGCGCGAACCGCATCGAGCCACAGCTCGATCGATTCGCCATCCGACACGATGTGATGAATCGTCAGCGACAGCACGTGATCGTCCGCGCCGAGCCGCAGCACCCGCGCGCGCCACAGCGGCGCATCGGCCGCGAGGTCGAACGGCGCGAGCGCATCCTCGTCGGTCAGTGCCGCCGCGCGGGCAAGCACATCGGCTTGCGCCGACAGGTCGATCACCGGCAGTTCGACGGAAACGTCCGCGTCGATCCGCTGGCCCGGCAGCGCGCCGTCGCGCGCCACGAGCCGTGCGCGCAGCGCCGGATGCATGGCCGCGACATCCGAGAAGGCCGCACGCAGCGCATCGACGTCGAGCGGGCCGCGCACCCGCAGCGCGACCGGAATGTTGTACGCGGCGCTGTCCGGCTGCGCGCGCCACAGGAACCACAGGCCGAGCTGCGCCGGCGACAGCGGCCATACGCCGTGGGCGTCCGGTTTCGCCACCGCAACGCCCGGCGCCGCGGCGCCGGCATGCGCGGCGCGCGGCGCATCGGCCACCTGACGCGCGTACTGCGCGAGCACCGGCGCTTCGAACAGCGCGCGCACCGGCACGTCGCGGCCGAGCCGTTCGGCCACGCGCGTCGCGACGCGCACGGCGGCGAGCGAATGGCCGCCGAGATCGAAGAAGTGATCGCCCCGGCCCACACGCTCGAGATTGAGCACGTCGCACCAGATCGCCGCGAGCGCGGCTTCATCGCCGCCCTGCGGCGCTTCGTACGCGCGTTCGACACGCACGGGCGCCGGCAGCCGTGCGCGGTCGACCTTGCTGTTCGCGTTGCGCGGCAGCGCGTCGAGTACGATCAGTTGCGCGGGCACCATGTAATCGGGCAGCGTGCGGCGCAGGTGTGCGTCGAGCGTCGCGGCTTCGACCGGCTGCGCGGCCGCCCATGCGTCGGCGGTCAGCTCGACGTACGCGACGAGCTGCGCGAGTGCGCCCTGCCCGTGCACGACCGCGCATGCTTCACGCACCGCGTCGTGCGCGGCAAGCTGTGCCTCGATCTCGCCGAGTTCGATGCGCAGCCCGCGCAGCTTCACCTGGTGGTCGACGCGGCCGATGAAGTCGAACACGCCGTCCGCGCGGCGCCGCACGAGGTCGCCGGTGCGGTACAGCCGCGCACCCGGCGCGCCGTACGGATCGGGCACGAAACGCTCGGCCGTCAGCGCCGGGCGGTCGAGATAGCCGCGCGCGACGCCGATCCCCTCGCCGCCCAGGTACAGTTCGCCGATCACGCCGACCGGCAGCGGATGCAGCCGCTCGTCGAGCACGTGCGCGGTGCGTGCACCGACCAGCGTACCGATCGGCAGGTACGCGGCGTCGCCGAGCTTCGCGAGATCGTCGCCGGGCCGGAACATCCACAGCGTCGGCGTGATGACCGTCTCGGTCGGCCCGTAGCCGTTGACCACGCGCACGTTCGGCAGCGCGCGGCGCAGCATCGCGAACGCCTCGCGCGACGTCGCTTCGCCGCCGACGGTCAGCGACCGCAGTGTCGGCGGCGCGCCGTGCGCGAGCGCCCATTCGGCGAGCTGGGCGGCGCAGCCGGGCGGCACGTAGGTCATCGTCACGCCGTCGCGGACCATCATCGCGCAGGTCTGCGCGGGCGGCCACAGCACGTCGGCCGTCACCGACACGGCGGCGCCCGACATGTATTGAGAGAACCAGCCTTCATGCGCGCCGTCGAAGTTGACCGACTGGAACAGCAGGAACACGTCCTGCTCGCCCGCGCCGTAGCGCTCGGCGATCGCCGCGCAATGCAGCGCGAACGATGCATGGTCGACGATCACGCCCTTCGGCTTGCCGGTCGAGCCCGACGTGTAGATCGCATAAGCCGCGTGCCCCGGCAGCACGTCCGGCAGCACGACGTGCGCCGCTTCGTCGAGTGCAGCAACTTCATCGGCGCGCCACACGCGCAGCGCCGGCAGCTCGGGCAACGACGCGGCGCTCGCGCCGTCGGTCAGCACGTGCGCGATGTTCGCGTCGCCGACGATCTGCGCGAGCCGTTCGCGCGGATGAGCCGGATCGAGCGGCACGAACGCGGCGCCCGACTTCAAGACCGCGATCAGCGCGACGAGCAGGTCGACCGAGCGCTGCAGCGCAACGCCGACCCGCATTTCCGGCCGCACGCCGGCCGCCACCAGATGGCGCGCCAGGCGGGCCGCACGCGCATCGACTTCGCCGCGCGTGAACGCACGATCGATATCGGCGACGCCGCGCGCGTCGGGCCGTGCCTGGGCATGCGCGGCGATGCGTGCATGCACGGGCACGAACGGCTCGGCATCGGTCGCGCCGGCCGGCGCGTTCCATGCAAGGAGCTGCGCGCGCTCGGCGGCGGGCAGCCAGTCGAGATCGCCGACCGGCATGTCCGGGCGCGCGAGCGCATCGGCAAGCAGCGTGACGAAGCGCGCAGCCAGCCGTTCGATCGCATCCGCATCGAACAGGTCGAGCGCGTAGATGAACGCGGCGTCGAAGGTGCCGTCCGGCGTCGCTTCGACCGACAGCGTCAGGTCGAATTTCGCGGAAGGCGTACCGGACGGCAGCAACGCGGCCGACGCCGCGCCGAGCGCCGGCAACGCGCGACGCTCGCCGTACGCGGCCATCACCTGGAACAGCGGATGGTGGCTCGCGCTGCGCGGCACGCCGAGCGCATCGACCACCTGCTCGAACGGCACGTCCTGATGCATCTGCGCGTCGACGAGCGCACGCTGCGTGCGCGCGACCAGCGACGAGAAATCGCCGTGCGCGGGCACGTCGACGTCGATCGCCAGCGTGTTGACGAAGAAGCCGATCAGGCCGGCGACTTCCGCGCGTTCGCGGTTCGCGGCCGGCACGCCGACGCAGATCCGCGCATCGCCCGTCGCGCGCGCGAGCAGCGCATCGAGCGCGGCGAGCAGCACCGCGAACGGCGTGGCGCCCGATGCGGCCGCGAATGCGCGCAGTTGCGCACCGATGCGCGCGTCGAGCGAAAACACGTGGCGGGCGCCGCGCGCACTGCGGCGCGCGGGTCGTGCGGCCGCGCCCGGCAGCGTCAGCACGCCGCGCTGCGGATCGAGCCGTTCGCGCCAGAACGCGAGCTGGCGTTCGCGCTCGCCGGCGTCGAGCCAGCGGCGCTGCCACAGCGCGTAGTCGGCGTACTGGATCGGCAGCGGCGCGAGCGGCACCGGCCGGTCGGACGCATACGTGCGATAGAACGCCGCGAGTTCCTCGAGCATCACGCCCGACGACCAGCCGTCCGACACGATGTGGTGCACGGTCAGCGCGAGCCAGTGATGCGTCGCGTCGAAGCGCACCAGGTGGGCGCGCACGAGCGGCGCCACGCCGAGATCGAACGGTTCGGCTTCCTCGGCCGTCGCGACGGCTTGCGCGCGCGCCATGCGCTGCGCGTCCGGCAGCGCCTCGAGACCGGTTTCGCGCCACGGGCAGCGCATCGGCGCGTGGATCGTTTGCGCGACGCCGTCCGGCGCTTCGTCGAAGGTCGTGCGCAGCGCCTCGTGGCGCGCGATCAGCGCGTCGCATGCCAGGCGCAACGCGTGCGCGTCGAGCGGGCCCGTCAGCGCCAGGCGCTCGGTGATGTGGTACGCGTCCGGCGCATCGATCAGCCGCGCATGCAGCCACAGCCGCGTCTGTGCGAACGACGCCGGCACACGGTCGCTACGCGGCGTGCGCGGCGGAATCGGCAGCACGCGAAAATCGATGCCGGCCGCGCCGAGCTTGTCGATGAACACCGCGCGCTGCGCGTCGGGCAGTTGCGCGAAACGCGTCGCGAGCGCCAGCCAGTCGGGTTGAACCTTCGTCATCCGTCGTCCTTATTGGGTTTCCAGTTCGCCGAGCAGCGCGTCGATCGCGCTCGCCGCATCGGTCGCGCCGCGTGCCGCGCAGGCCGCATCGATCGCTTCCGCGCAACGCGCCAGCGTGCGCGTGTCGAACAGCGTGCGCAGCGGCAACGCGAGCCCCCAATGCAGGTTCGCCTGCGCATGGGCCTGCGTCGCGAGCAGCGAATGGCCGCCGAGCAGGAAGAAGTCGCCGTCGCGGCCGATCGCGTCCACGTGCAGCACGCGTTGCCAGATCCCGGCGAGCGTGCGTTCCGTGTCGGTCGCGAGTGCCGCTTCGGCCGCCGTCTCGCGTACCGGCGCGGGCAGCGCATGGCGGTCGCACTTGCCGTTCGGCGTGACGGGCAACGCGTCGAGTTCGACCAGCTGCGACGGCACCATGTAGGCTGGCAGTTGCGCGCGCAGCGAGTCGAGCAGCGCCGCCCGGTCGAGCGGGGCCGCATCGCCGCGTGCGACATAACCGACCAGTTGCTCGTCGCGCACGATCACGACCGCATCGTTGACGCCGGGCGCCGCGCGCAGCAGCGCCTCGATCTCGCCCGGCTCGATCCGCTGGCCGCGCAGCTTGACCTGCGTATCGACGCGGCCGAGGTAGTCGAGCGCACCGTCCGCACGCCGTCGCGCGAGGTCGCCCGTGCGGTACATGCGCGCGCCCGGTACGAACGGATCGGGCACGAAGCGCTCGGCGGTCAGCGCCGGACGGCCGAGATAGCCGCGCGCGAGGCCCGCGCCCGCGAGATACAGTTCGCCGGTCGCGCCGGCCGGCACCGGCTGCCATGCGGCATCGAGCACGTGCAATTGCAGGTTCGCGATCGGATGGCCGATCGGCACCGCGACCGCCTGCGCGTCGTCGGGGCCGCACGTCCAGTGCGACACGTCGATCGCGGCCTCGGTCGGCCCGTACAGGTTGACGAGCGTCGCGTACGGCAGCAGCCGCGCCATTTTCTCGACAAGTTCGGGCGCGAGCGCCTCGCCGCTCGCGACGATCAGGCGCACGCTGTCGCATTGCGCGGCGGCCGCGAAATCGTCGAGATGCGCGGCGAACGCGGCGAGCATCGACGGCACGAAGTGCAGCACCGTCACGCCGTGCGCATGGATCGCGGCCGCGAGACGCGCCGGATCGCGATGGTCGCCGGGCGCGGCGATCGCGAGCTTCGCGCCGATCGCCAGCGGCCACACGAATTCCCACACCGACACGTCGAAGCCGAACGGCGTCTTGTGCAGCACGACGTCGTCGCGCGTCAGCCGGTACGCGTGCTGCATCCACGCGATCCGGTTCGCGAGCGCGCCGTGCGTGTTGCCGGCGCCCTTCGGCTTGCCGGTCGAGCCGGACGTGTAGATCAGGTAGGCAAGCTGTGCGTCGTCGACCTCGGCGGTCACGCCGGCGTTGTCGTCGACCGTTTCGTCGACGGTTTCATCGGCCAGCAGGTCCGCGACCGTCAGCAACTGCGTCGTTGCGCCGTCGCCCAGCGCCGCCTCGACCTGCTCGCGCAGATGGGCCTGGGTGATCGCGACGGCCGGCCGCGCGTCGCGCAGCAGATACGCGATGCGTTCGGCCGGATAGTCGGGATCGACCGGCAGGTAGGCCGCGCCGGCCTTCAGCACGCCGACCAGCGCCATCACCATGTCGAACGAACGTTCGACGCACAGCGCGACCGGCGTATCGGGCCGCACGCCGCGCCGGCGCAGCGCGGCCGCGATGCGCGACGTACCGACGTCGAGCTCGCGATAGGTCGCGCGATGCACGCCGCCGTGAACGTCCGCGTATTCGAGCGCGATCGCGTCGGGCGTCGCCCGCGCCGCATCGGCGAATTGCAGGTGCAGCGGCTGCCGTTGCGAAGCCGGCCATGTGCGCGCGGTGTCCTGCGCCCGCGCCAGTGCGTCGCGGGTGGCGTCGTCGGCGATCGACAGTGTGCCGAGCAGCGCATCCGGCGTGCGGGCCAGCGCATCGAGTGCGCAGGCGAACGCGCGGTGCCAGGTTTCGACCTGCCGCGCATCGACGCGCGCGGTGTCGTAGCCGTAGTCGATCGTCAGCTCGGCGCCGCTCTCGATCACGAGCGTCAGCGCGAAATCGGTGGCTTCGATGCTGTGCACGCCGTTCAAAACCAGCGCGCGCGGATCGGCGTCGCGCGCCGTGTCGTCGACCGGGTAGTTCTCGAACACGACCAGCGTGTCGAACAGTGCGCCGCCCGCGCCGCGCGCCCAGCGCTGGATGTCGGCAAGCGGCGTATGCGCGTGCTCGGCGGCCGCCGCGTTGTCGCGTTGCAGGGCTTGCAGCCAGTCGGCCGCGCGTTGCTGCGGCGCCGGCGCGGTGATCACCGGCACCGTGTTGATGAAGAGGCCGAGCACCGAATCGACGTCCGCGAGTGCGTCGGGACGGCCTGCGACGGTCGCGCCGAACGCGACGGCCGGCTGGTGCGTCATCCGTTGCAGCGCGAGCGCCCATGCGCCCTGCACCAGCGTGTTGACGGTCAGCTTCAGCGCCCGTGCCGTCTGCGCGACACGCGTCATCGCGTCGGCATCGAGCGTCGCGCGCCACGTGACCATGTCGGCATCCGCACGGTCGGCCGTGCGGTCCGCGATCAGCGTCGGGGCGTCGAGTCGTGCGAGGCGTTCGGTCCAGAAGCGTTCGTCGGCGTCGCGGTCGCGTGTGCCGAGCCAGGCGATGAAGTCGCGATACCGGAGTGCCGGGCGGCTCGCGAACGGCGATACGGCGTCCGGGTCGCGATAGTCGCGCAGCACGTCGGCCAGCAGGCGCGCGGTGCTCCAGCCGTCGAGCAGCACGTGGTGACGCGTCCACACGACGCGCCATGCGTCGTCGGTCACGCGGATCAGCGTGACGCGCATCAACGGCGGCTCGCGCCAGTCGAAGCCGCGTGCGCGATCGGCCGCGAGCCATGCGTCGAAATCGGCGTCGAGCGTGTCGCCGCGCGTGCGCCAGTCGAGCTGTTCGACCGGCATCCGGGCGTGGCGATGCACGCACTGCAGCGGCGCGGCTTCGTCCGGCATCACGCTCGTGCGCAGGATGTCGTGGCGCGCGACGGACGCTTCGAACGCGGCGACGAGCCGGTCGGCATCGAGCGCGGCCGCGGTCGCGACGAGCTGGTTCACGTAGCTGGCGTGACCGGGTGCGAACAGCGCATGGAACAGGATGCCCTGCTGCATCGGCGACAGCGGATAGACGTCGTCGATCGTGCGCCAGTCGAGCGGCGTGCGTTCGATCGCGGCCTGCGCGAGACCGGCGGCCTGCGCGAGCGGGAAATCGCCCGGCGTCGCGCCGGCGCCGCGATGCGCGACGCGTGACGCACACGCATCGACGAGCTCGCGCAGCGCCGCCGCGAAGCGTTCGGCACATGCGTCGATCGTCGTGCGCTCGAATTGCGGTGCACCGTAGACCCAGTGCACTTTCAGCGTGCGTGCGCCGTGGCGATCCGTATCGAGGTACGCGTGGATCGCGAGCGCATTGCCGAGCGGACCTTGCGGATCGCGCTCGACGCCGGTGCCGCCGAAGCGCGGCACGAGCGTGGCATCGCGCGGGGCGTCGAACTGGCCGAGATAATTGAACGTGACGCGCGGACGCGGCACGGCGGCGAGCGCCGCGCGCGTCGCCGCATCGCCGTAGTGCGCGAGCACGCCGAAGCCGAGCCCCTTGTGCGGCACGGCGCGCAACGTGTCCTTGACCGCGCACAGCGTGTCGCGCGCGGTGGCCGCGACCGGCAGTGTCACCGGGTAATGGCTCGTCAGCCAGCCGATCGTGCGGCTCGCATCGGCATCGTCGAACAGCGCCTCGCGGCCATGCCCTTCCAGTTCGACACGGCACGAGGCGGCGCCGCTCGCGCCGGCCAGCGCCAGTGCGAGCGCGGCACCCAGCAATTCGATCGTCTGCGTGCGATAGGCGGCATGCGCATCGGTCAGCGCCGCGCGGGTCAATGCCGCGTCGATCGTCTGCACGACGACGGCTGCATCGGCGTTCGTCGCCGTCGCGTCGGGATGGTCGGGCACGACGTCGTCACCCTGCGCCATGCCGGCCCAGTACGTCGCCTCGGCCGCGAACGGCGATGCCGGTTCCGTCGCCGCACGGGCCAGCCGCGACGCCCAGGCATCCGCGCGCAGGCCCGGCTGCGACAGCCGGATGGGCGTGCGCTCGCATGCCGCGCGGTAGGCCGAGTCCAGGTCGTCGAGCAGGATGCGCCACGACACGCCGTCGACGATCGCATGGTGAATCGCCAGATAGAGCTGCGTCGAGCCGTCCGGCAAGCGAGCCGCGCATGCGCAGGCCAGCGGCCCGCGACCGAGGTCGAGGCGGCGCTGCAACGCGTCGAAGCGCGCGAGCGCGTCGGCTTCGTCGCGTGCGGCGACTTCGACGAACGGCAGCGCGTCGTACGGTTTCGCGGCATCGCTGGCGTGCCACGTGCCGTCCGCGCCGCGTGCGAAACGCCGGCGGAATGCGTCGTGATGCGTCAGCAATGCGTCGAAGGCGCGCGCGAACGCATCGGCGTCGAACGGCCCGCGCACGTCGAATGCGACCGACTGGTTCCAGTGGCCCGGGCGCGGGATGTCGAGCGCGAAGAAGCGCTGCTGCGCGGGCGTCAGGACCTGCGCTGCCTCCGGTGCGCCGGCAGCAGATCCGGCCGCAGGCTGCGCGACGGCGGCGGCGGCAGCCACGTCCTCCGTCTTCGCGATGCGTGCGAGTTCGGCGACCGTCGGGCCGTCGAACAGCTGCTTCGGCGTGAAGCGCACGCCGCGCTTGCGCGCACGGGCGATCACCTGCAGCACGAGGATCGAATCGCCGCCGAGTTCGAAGAAGTTGTCGTCGCGGCCGACCTGCGGCGCCTTCAGCACGGCCTGCCAGACTTCGGCGAGCACCGTTTCGACCGCGCCCTGCGGCGCATTCCCGGGCGCCGTCGCGACCGGCGCGGCCGCCTGTTCACGCAACGCGGCGCGATCGATCTTGCCGTTCGCGGTCACGGGAAGGCGTGCGAGCGCGACGAACTGCGCGGGCACCATGTAGTCGGGCAGCTTCGCGGCAAGCGCCGCACGCACGGCGGCCTCGTCGAAGGTCGCGCCGTCGCGCATCACGACGAACGTCGCGAGCCGCAGGCGGCCATCGTGTTCGATCGCGAGCGTTTCGGCCTGCGCGACCGGCCCGGCCGCACGCACGGCCGCACTCACCTCGCCCGGTTCGACACGGTAGCCCCGAATCTTCACCTGGTCGTCGATGCGGCCGAGGAACGCGAGACGGCCGTCGGCGCGCAACCGGACGCGGTCGCCCGAGCGATACAGCCGCGCACCGGGCGTAAACGGATCGGGCACGAAGCGCTCGGCGGTCTGCGCCGGGCGCCCCAGGTAGCCGCGCGCGACGCCCGGCCCGCCCAGATACAGCTCGCCCGTCGCGCCGGCCGGCACGCACGCGCCGAACGCGTCGAGCACCAGCGCGCGCGCATTCGGCAGCGGCAGGCCAAGCGGCACGCCGCTCGCGGGATCGCGCGCATCGGCGGCGATCGACGCCGTATCGCACGCGATCGCACCGACCGTCGCTTCGGTCGGCCCGTAGTGGTTGATCACGCGACAGGCCGGCGCAAGCGCGGCCAGGCGCGCGACGAGCGCCCACGTCAGCGTTTCGCCGCCGGTCACGAGCGCATGGCGCGGCAGCACGTCGGCCGGCACGCGCGCGTCGAGCAGCGCCTGCAGGTGGCTCGGCACGATCTTCAGCACGCCGACGTCCCGGCGGCGCATCTCGTCGGCGAACAGGTCCGGATCGAACGCGCACGCGGCCGGCAGCAGGTGCAGCGTGCGGCCCGCGCACAGCGCGCCGAACAGCGTCGTGTGACCGAGGTCGGCCGCGACGGTCGATACCATCGCGAACGATGCGTCCGGTGCGAACGCGAGTTCGTCGAGCATCCCCTGCACGTAATCGGCCAGCGCGCCGTGTGACACGACGACACCCTTCGGCGTGCCGGTCGAGCCCGACGTATAGATCAGGTAAGCGCCCTGTTCCGGGTGCGGCGCGACGCGCACGCCGGCCGCGAGTGTTGCGTCCTGCGCGAGCGTGTCGACGTCGAGCGGCTGCGCGTCGATGCCGGCCGGCCACGCCGCGGTATCCGCGACGAGCGCCCAGCGCGCGCCGCAGTCGGCTGCCGCCGCGGCCAGCCGGGCGGCCGGCTGCGCGGGATCGAGCAGCACGGCGAGCGCGCCGGCCTTCAGCGCGCCGAGCAGGCCGACGACGAAGCGCGCGGAGCGTTCGATGCAGACGATCACCGGCGCTTCGGCGCCCACGCCTCGCCCGGACAGCGCGCGTGCGATGCGGTTCGATGCGTCGTCGAGTTCGCCGAACGTCAGCGACGCCGACGCGTCGGCAAGCGCGACGCGATGCGGATACGCGGCCGCCTGCCGCGCGAACGCGGCGACGATGTCGGCATGTTCGATGCGCAGCGCACGGCCGTCGCGCGGCTGGCGCGCAGCGGCCGACGCGTCGCACGGCAGGACGGCCGTCGTCTGGTGCGGATCGCGCGCGGCGGCACCGACGAGCGCCGCGTAGCTGTGGAGCCACGCGCGCGCGGTGTCCGCATCGATGCAGTCGGTCGCATAGGCCGCGACCAGTTCGATGCCGTTCGCGTCGTCGGTGAAATCCACCGCGTAGTCGAAGCGTGCGGCGAGATCGGGGCCCGGCGTCGCAACGGCCGTCGCGCCCGGCAGCACGCTGTCGTGCCGCGCGTCGAACTGCTGCGCGAATTTCACGCGCAGCCATTCGTCGCCGCGCTTGACCGGCGGCTTCACCGCATCGACGACACGCTCGAACGGCACGTCCTGGTGGGCAACCGCGTCGAGCGCCGCCGTGCGCGCCGCATCGACGAGCGCGCGGAAGGGCAGCGTCGGCGCCACCCGCACGCGCAGCGCGACCGTATTCAGGAACAGGCCCAGCAGCGCACGCGTTTCGGGGCGCTGACGATGCGCGACCGGTACCGCGACCACGACATCCGTTGCGCCGGTCAGGCGCGACAGCCATGCGTCGAGCGCGGCCAGCAGCACCGTGAAGACGGTCGCCTGCGCGTCGCGCGCGAGTTGCCGCACGTCGGCCGCGACCGCGTCGGGCAGCCGCACCGACACGCGCGCGCCTTGCAGCGTGCGCGCCGCGCCCGGCTGGCGGTCGACCGGCAGCGCGAGCGGGCCCGGCACGTCGCGCAATGCGTCGCGCCAGTAATCGAGCTGACGTTCACCCTCGCCGCCGGCCAGCATGTCGCGTTGCCAGTCCGCATAGTCGGCGTACTGGATCGGCAGATCGGGCAGCGACGGCGCGCGGCCTTCCGCATATGCGCGATAGGCGGCCGACAGTTCGTCGAACGCGCAGCGCGAGCTCCAGCCGTCGGTGATGGCGTGATGGGCGGTCAGCAGCAGGCGGTGACGGTCGCCCGCGAGCGCGACCAGCGTCGCGCGCAGCAGCGGGCCGCGCGCGAGGTCGAACGGTTCGGCCGCCTCGCGCTCGGCAAGGCGCGCGGCTTGGGCGTCGCGGGCGGCGGGCGGCTGGTCGCGCAGGTCGACGTCGGCGATCGACACCGGCAGATGCGCATGAATCCGCTGCATCACCACGCCGTCGTCGTTGTCGACGAGCGTCGTGCGCCATGCCTCGTGCCGGCCGATCACGTGATCGAGCGCGCGTTGCAGCGCGTCGCGATCGAGCGTGCCGTCGATCGTCCAGTGCGCGGCGATGTGATAGGCGGCGCTCGCGTCACGCGTTTGCGCGAGCACCCAGAAACGTTGCTGCGCGAGCGAGGCGGCGCGATCGACGTACGGCGCGCATGCCGCGGCAGCATCGGCCGCATCCGTCGTCAAACGGCGCGCGGCGATCGCGGCCAGCGGTTCGCCGGTTTCGCGTTCCGCACGATCGACCGCTTCGGCCAGTTCCGCGAGCGCCGGATCGGCGAACAGCGTATCGAGCCGCAGGTTCACGCGTACCGCGGCACGGATCGCGGCCTGCAACTGCATCGCGGCGAGCGAATCGGCGCCCAGCGCGAAAAAGCGATCGTCGCGCGACGGTGCGGCATCGAGGCCGAGCAGCGTCTGCCAGAGGCCGGCGAGCTGCTGTTCGGTCGGCGTGCGCGGTGCGTCGCCGCCACCTTGCGTCGTGTCGCGCGCGGCGGCAATCTTCTCGCGCAGCGCGGCACGGTCGATCTTGCCGTTCAACGTATACGGCAGCGCATCGCAACGCACGAACCGGTGCGGCTGCCATGCGGCCGGCAGTTGCTCGGCCACGTGCGCCTTGAGCGCCGCATCGTCGGCCGCCGCGCGCAGTGCGACGCACGCGATCAGGCGCGTCGGCCCATTGCCGGTTTCGGCGACCACGGCCGCGTCGGCCACGGCCGGATGAGAGCGCAGGCACGCGGCGATTTCGGCCGGCTCCACGCGCACGCCGCGTACCTGGACCTGGTCGTCGAGGCGGCCGAGATAGTCGAATGCGCCGTCGTCGCGCAGCCGGGCGAGGTCGCCGGTACGGTACACGCGCGCACCGGGTTCGCCGTCGGCATCCGGAATGAAACGTTCGGCCGTCAGCGCCGGGCGGCCGTGATAGCCGCGCGCGACGCAGACGCCGCCCAGCAGCAATTCGCCCACGCCGTCGCCCTCGCCACCGTCAACGCGCGCGACGCGCGGGCCGATCACGCGGCCGATCGGCAACGACGCATACGCATCGTCGGCGGCCAGCGCGGGCGTCTCGCCCGGTTCGACCGGCCACAGCATCGGCGAAATCACGGCCTCGGTCGGCCCGTAACCGTTGATCAGGCGTACCGACGGGAAGGTGCGGCGCACGAATTCGAATGCCTGCTGCGGCAGCGCTTCGCCGCCGAACGCGAGTACGCGTAGCGCCGGCGGCACGCCGTCGCGCGCGGCCACCGCGGCGAATTCGCGCAGGTACGCAGGCGGGAACGCCGCCACGTTGACCGCTTCGCTCACCATCAGCGCATGCGCGGCATCCGGCGCGAACGGCTGCGGCGGTGCGACGACGATGCTCGCGCCGGTCGCGAGCGGCGCGAGCCAGCACTCGTGCGCGGCATCGAAATTGACCGACGCGAAATGCAGCAGGCGGTCGCCGGCCTCGATCGGCAGCGCGGCCGCGAGCGCGTCGCAGTGCGCGGCGAGCGGCCCGTGTTCGACGACGACCGCCTTCGGCGTGCCGGTCGAACCCGACGTGTAGATCATGTAGGCGGCCGCACGCGGGTGGACGGGCGCCGCCTCGTCATCCTCGGCGACCTCCCGGCCGTCCGCCGCATCGGCTGCCGCGTCGAACGCGTGCTCGAACGGCGCGCCGAGCGCCGCGCGGCCGGCCGCGTCGACGATGCCGTGCCGCAACTGGGCATCCCGGACGATCCAGTCGAGGCGCGCGGCCGGATGGCGCGGGTCGAGCGGCACGAACACGCCGCCCGCCTTCAGCACGGCCAGCAGCGCGACGAACAGTTCGCACGAACGCTCGACGCACACGCCCACCCGCACTTCCGCGCCGACACCGGCCGCGCGCAGTTGCCGGGCCAGCCGCGACGCCCGCGCGTCGAGCGCGCCGCGCGACAGGCGCAAGCCGTTCTGGAAAGGTGCCGCGATTGCAGGCGCGTCGGGCGCGATGCGCGCCAGTTCGCGGATTCGGTGATGCAGCGCAGTCGGGAAACTCGTCATGTGCGTGAAGTCCTTCGGTCCGGCCGCTTCGGCCAAGTCTCGGGGCCGCTTGGGGCGGCTTCACTGGTGTGACGAACGGCGCGGCCGATTTTTTACCGTTTTGTGCGCAAAGTGCGGGCGGACGCTTTTTTTGAACGTGCGGCTAAATATTTGCGCGGCCCGTTCGTCTATCAGGGAGGAAAGCCGCAACGGGGCCCCGCCTCGCCCGCCGCTTTCGCGCCAGTTTTGCCGTTCTGGCGTTTTCGCCTGCCTTCCCTTTACCGACGTTGCCGATGACCGCTGCCCACGAGCCTTCTTCCCCGCCGTCCCTCGACGCCTCCCCCGCCCGCCCCGCGGCGCGGCTGATCCTCGCGCTGCTGCGCGAAAGCCGCGCGTCGCTCGCGCTGGCGCTCACCGCGTGCGTGCTGAACGGCGTCGCGAGCGTGCTGCTCGTCGCGACGCTGAACCGCGCGCTGTCGCAGCCGGGCGCGGCCGACGCGTCGCTCGCGTGGCGCTTCGCGCTGTGCGCGGTGATCGCGCTCGTCACCCGGATCGTGTCGGGCACGCTGTTCGCGCGCCTGTCGCAGGACACGATGGCGCGGCTGCGCGTGCATCTCGCGCGGCGCGTCGGCGCGGCCGAGCTGCGCGACATCGAGCGGATCGGCGCGGCGCCCGTGCAGTCGGTGCTGACCGACGACGCGACCAACGTGTCGATGCTGTTCTTCGCGCTGCCGAACCTGGTCATGCACGGCTCGATCGTGTTCGGCTGCCTCGGTTATCTCGCGTGGCTGTCATGGCCGGTGTGCCTGCTGGCGCTGGCCGCGATCGTCGCCGGCTCGCTCGGCTATCACACCGGCGACCGTCGCGCGATCGCGTCGCTCGAAGCGGCCGGCCAGGCGCAGGACCGCCTGTTCGGTTATCTCGGCTCGCTGTTTTCCGGCGCGAAGGAGCTGAAGCTGCACGATGAACGCGCAAGACAGTTCGTCGACGGCCAGCTCGGCGCCGCGATCGGTGAAGTGCGCGACCACCGCCGCCGCGCGTTCAGCGCGTACGCGGTCGGCGTCGGCTGGATCATCTTCCTGTTCTATGCGTTCCTCGGCGTCGCGTCGTTCTGGCCGCAGCTCGGCGTGCATGCCGATCCGGCCGCGGCCGCCGGCTACGTCGTCGTGTTCCTGTTCATGCTCGTGCCGCTCGACGGGCTGCTGAACAACCTGCCGACCGTCAACGCGGCACGCGTGTCGCTGACGCGGATCGAAGGCGTGATGGCCGAATTCGGCGCGCTGCGCACGGTGCCCCCCGCGGCCGACGCACCCGACGTGCCGCCGGCCGGCGCCGTCACGCTGCGCGGCGTCACGCATGCGTACTTCCACGAACGCGACGAACGGATGTTCAGCGTCGGGCCGATCGACCTGACGATCAGGCCGGGTGAGCTCGTGTTCATCGTCGGCGGCAACGGCAGCGGCAAGACGACGCTCGCGAAAGTGCTGACGGGGCTTTACGAACCGGAGGAAGGCACGATCGAGGTCGACGGCCGCCCGATCGGCTGGCGCGAGCGCGCCGCCTATCGGCAGCGCTTCAGCGCGGTGTTCAACGATTTCCACCTGTTCGACGCGCTGCTCGGCATCGTCGACCCCGACGATCCGTCCCGCGCGCAGGCCGATGCGCGCGCGAACGCGCTCGTCGCGAAGCTCGCGCTCGATCACAAGGTGAAGGTGGTCGACGGCGCGTTCTCGACCCGCGCGCTGTCGACCGGGCAGCGCAAGCGGCTCGCCCTCGTCGTCGCGTACCTGGAGGACCGGCCGTTCTACCTGTTCGACGAATGGGCGGCCGACCAGGATCCGTCGTTCAAGGCCGTGTTCTACGAACAACTGCTGCCCGAGCTGCGCGCGCGCGGCAAGGCCGTGATCGTGATCACGCACGACGACCGCTACTTCGATCTCGCCGACCGTTTGTTGAAGCTCGACAACGGACGCATCGTCAGCGACACGATGCCCGCGCGGTCACGCGCGCAGGATGGCGTCGACGCGCTGAGCGCGTAATCCGGCAGTCGATGAAAAAATCGCCGGTGGGCTGCAATGGCAGCGCACCGGCGATATTCGTTTCAGAAGGAAATGTTGGTGGCGCGCGGCGCGATCGTCGCAATGCCCCGGCCGTCCAGCGCGAGTCGGGTCTACCGCCACACCCTGCCCGCGCGGGCGGCATCGACCGCCGCACACTCAACGCACGGCCGGCAGCTTCAGCATCGTGTCGGTCATCACGTCGGCCAGTTTCAGCGCCGACATCGGCCCGCCGAACCCCCAGATATTGCGTTCGATCAGCGCGATCCGGCGTTCCTTCATCGCGGGGACGAAACGCCACACCGGCGAATCGAGTTTCGCGGACAGCGGCACGTCCATGCCCGATGCGGTCACGAACAGCACGGCCAGCTCGCGCTGCCTGAGCAGATCGGCCGACGTCACGTACAGCGTGCCTTCCCGCGTCGGTTTCTTCGGCCACGGATCGAGCCCGAGCGCTCGCGCGAGGCCCGCCGACGTGCTGTTGCCCGTATAGGCCCAGTAGCGATCGGGCAAGCCGAGATCCTGCAGCAGCGCGATGCGCTCGCCTTTCCTGCCCGCGGCCGCGAGCCGCGCCGCATTGCGCGCGATGCCCGCGTCGAGTTGCGCATCGACCGCCTGCGCGCGCGCGTCGCGCCCCGTGACCGCACCGATCGTCCGGAAGATCTGCCGCATCCAGTCGAGCTGCGTCACCGGCACGCCGCCATCCGACACGTTCGGGCTGAACTGGAACAGGATCGTCGGCGCGATCCGGTCGAGCGCATCGAAAATCGGCGCATGACGGAAGCCGACGCCGATGATGAGATCGGGCTTGACCGCCGCAATTGCTTCGAGGCCCGGCTCCTGGCGCGAACCGATGTCGGTCACGCTGGCGAGCCGGTCGCTTTGATAACCGAGCCAGCCCGGATAGAACGCCGTATCGGCCATCCCGACCGGCACGATGTCGAGCGCGATCACGCTTTCCGCGAACATGAAGTCGAGCGCGACCACGCGCTGCGGCCGCACCGGCATCGTCGCGCTCGCCTGCGACACGACGGGATTGCCGGCCAGCGATACCGCACCCTGCGCGCGATGTGCATCGAGGGCCGCGGCAACGGCGCCGGACGAGGCCGACAGCGCGCCGCAACACGCGGCGCCGAGCGCCGCGAGTGCGCCGATTGCGCCAAGTGCGTGCCGGCGGCCGGCATTCGTCACCGGATCGCGTCCTGCTCGGCCAGCGCCGCGTCGTCCATCGTCAGTAGCAGGGGGCAGCTTCCACACAGTTGCGTTTCTCCAGGAATTTCATAGCGCAGGCAGCACACGCGTCGCGCGCGGAACGGCGTGGGCAGCAGCGCCGAACGCGGCACCGCATCGCGCACGGGCATGCGCAACGGATTCGGTTCGCACGCAAAGCATGTCGCACCGAACAGCCAGCCGGCGTCGCGCACCGGATCGGCCACGCATGGCAGCGCACGATACGTATCGAGCAGATAGTCGAGCAGGTTGCCCGCGTTGCTCCACAGCACGCGCGGCGTGACGCGCCCCATCGCCGCGAGCAGGTCGATCACCGCGCCGAGATGCGCGACGAGGCCCGCGTAGCGTGGCGCCGGGTCGTCGCAGGGTTCGCCGAGCGCATCGTGCGTGAAATACAGCGCGGCGGGCATCCCGTCGTCGAGCGCGACGAACGTGCGCTCGGGTGTCATGTCGAGCGGCCGGCCGAGCGTCAGCGCGGCGACGACGCCGGCCGGCGCCGCGCGGCCGAAATAGTATTTGCTCCATTGCGACATCAGCGCGCGCGCGTGCTGCGCCGGATCGCCGCCGTAATGGCGGACCATCGCGTCGAGCACGATGTCGCGGTGCGCGGGCAACGCGCTGACCGGCACGACGAGGCGGCCCGGCGCGTGCGCGTCGTCGGGCAAACCGAGCCAGACGACGTCGAGATGGTCGGCGAACGGTTCGGGCGCGAACGCCGAGAAACGCGTGGCGCGCGCGCCGTCGAGCGGCAGCGTCATCGCCCCGCGCGCCGGGCGCGGCGCCCCTCGAGGATCAGGAGCCCGAGCAGGTACGGCGCGCCGATCAGCGCGGTCAGCACGCCGGCCGGCACTTCGCGCGGCGCGACGACCGTGCGCGCCGCGAGGTCCGCCACACCGAGGATCAGCGCGCCGCACGCGGCCGCGAGCCACAGCCGCGTACGGTGCCGGCGCGCGCCGAGCATCGTCGCGACGTGCGGCGCCATCAACCCGATGAAGCCGACCGGCCCGACCGCCGCGACGGCCGCACAGGCGGCGAGCGTCGCGATCGTCAGCGCGAGCGGCCGCAGCACGGCCACCGGCAGGCCGAGCGCGGCCGCCTGGTCGTCGCCGAGCGCGAGCATGTCGAGCGGTTTCGCGAGCCATGCGAACACGGGCACCGCGAGCACGCACCACGGCAGCAGCATCGACACCTCGCCCCAGCTGCGGCCGTAAGTCCCGCCGACGAGCCACACGACGAAGCGCGCGGGCTGCACGCTTTCCTGCGTGATCAGCCATTGCGCGAGCGTGGTCCACAACGCGCCGATCACGATCCCCGTCAGCGCCACCGCGAGCGGCGCATAGCGATGCCGGTGATTCAGCGCGAGCGTGATCGCGAGCGACAGCCCGCCGCCGATCAGCGCGGCGGCCGCGAGCGTCACGTGGCCCATCAGCGGCCACGTCGACAACGCGAACAGCGTGACGAGCCCCGCACCCTGCGTGACGCCGAGCACTTCGGGGCCCGCGAGCGGATTGCGCACGACGCTTTGCATCGCGACCCCGCTCACCGCGAGCAGCGCGCCCGCGAGGAGCGCGCACAGCAGCCGCGGCATGCGCAGGTCGATCAGCATCAGCGCGAGCGCATCGTGGCCGGACAGCGCAGCGGACCAGCGCGCGATCGACAGCCACTCGGGGCCGGCCGACACGCCGACGAACACGGCCAGCACGCCCGCCACGACGAACAGCGCCGTGCGCAGCGGCCAGCCAAGCCGTTCGAGCCAGCCGACGAGCCGCGTCGAGCCGCCGCCCGCCGCGCGTTCGGCATCCGCATGCAGCACGCCCGACCACGCGGCGCCGCGCCGGATCATCGCCAGCATCAGCGGCGTGCCGACCAGCGCGATCGCGACGCCGGTCGACAGCGTGGCGTCGAGCCCCGACGCGAGCACCGCGCTGTCGGTGACGAGCACGAGCGCACCGCCCGCGAGCGCCGACAGCGGCACGAGCACGCCGAGCCGCGCGGCGCGCGCGCCGCGCACCTGGCGCAGCAGGTTCGGGGCGACGAGGCCGACATACGACAGCGGGCCCGCGATACTGACGGCCACGCTCGTGAACGCGACCGCGACGATCGTCGCGGCGAGCCGCGTCGCGTCGACGCGCACGCCGGCCGCGGCCGCCGCGTCGTCGCCGAGCGTGAGCGGATTCAGCGGCCGGATCACGAACGGCAATGCGATCAGCGGCACGACGAGCCAGCGCGCGGCGAGCGCGAGGCCCGTCGCGCCCGGCTGGTACAGGCTGCCGTTGGTCCACAGCGCGGCGCCCGCGATGTTCTGCTCGAAGAAGGCGAGCACGAGCGTCGACAGCGCGGCGAACAGCAACATGCACACGCTGCCCGCGAGCACGAGACGCAACGGCGTCGCGCGCCAGCCGCCGGCCGCGACGATCGCGCAGGCGGCCGCGGCCAGCCCGCACACGAACAGCAGCGGCACCGACGCGACGCCGGCCAGCGCCGGCACGAGCATCGCCGCGAGCAGGCCGAGCTGGGCGCCGCCCGTCACGCCGAGCAAATCAGGCGACGCGAGCGGATTGCGCGTGAGCGACTGGAACAGCGCGCCCGCGATGCCGAGGCACCCGCCCGCGACGAGCGCGGCCGCGACGCGCGGCAGGTTGAGGTCGAACAGGAACACGTGCGCAAGCGCAGCGGCATCGCTGCCGGGCACCGCGCTCCACCACACGCGCAGATCGGGGGCGACGCGCAGCGCCGCCAGTGCCGCGATCAGCGCGACGAGGCCGATCGCGATCGCACCGGCCCGGCCCGATGTCGTGCCCCTCCCCGCCGCCGCGAGGCGCTTGCGCATCGCGAACGTGGTCATACGGCGAGATCCCGGTCGAAGACACCGGCCGCCTGCGGCGCGCCGTCGGTTGTCGGCCCGTAGGCCGGCACGCACATCGGTGCGCCCGTCTGCGGATGCGCGAGCTTCAGCATCTCGACGCCGAACGCCGCGCGCAGCCGCGCCGGATCGAGCATCGCGTCGGGCGTGCCCTGAGCGACGAGGCGGCCCGCGCGCATCAGCACGATTTCGTCGCTGTATGCGGCCGCCTGGTTCAGGTCGTGCAGCACCCAGACGATCGTCAGCCCGCGCGTGCGGTTCAGCGTGCGCAGCGCATCGAGGATGTCGAGCTGGTGATGGATGTCGAGATAGGTCGTCGGTTCGTCCAGCAGCACGATCGGCGCCTGCTGGGCGAGCGCCATCGCGATCCACGCACGCTGGCGCTCGCCGCCCGACAGTGCGCCGACGTCGCGCTCCGCATCGCCGGCGAGGCCGCTCGTGTCGAGCGCCTCGTCGATCGCCGCATGGTCGGCCCGCGACAGGCCGCGCAGGAAGCCGCCGTACGCATAGCGCCCGTACGCGACGAGTTCGCGCACCGTCAGGCCCGACGGAATCTGGTTGAACTGCGCGAGCATCGTCAGCTCGCGCGCGAGCGCGCGACGGCGAAACGACGCGAGCGGCTGCCCGTTCACTTCGACATGGCCGGCACGCGCGGGCTGCAAGCCCGCGAGCGTGCGCAGCAGCGTGCTCTTGCCGCAGCCGTTCGGTCCGCACAGCGCGGTTACGCGGCCGGCCGCGATCGACAGGTCCAGCCCGTCGATCACGACATGGTCGCGATATCCCACCGACAGCCCGCGCGCGGCAAGCGCGGCGGTACTACGCGTCATCAATCCTCCGTTCGGTCGCGCGGGACCGTATAACTCTGCGCCATCGCGACGACGACCTTGCGCGACCCCTCGAACGGGTCGCGCGCATGCGCGGTCAGCATGTTGTCGAGCATCAGCACGTCACCTGTGCGCCACGGGAACACGATGCGCTGCTGGTCGAGCACGCCGCGGATCTCCGCGAGCGCGTCGGCTTCGAGCGGTTCGCCGTCGCCGTAATACACGTTGCGCGGCACGTTCTCGAGCCCAACCGCGTCGACGAGCGCTTCCTGCATGTCGTCGTCGAGCGCCGACAGGTGAAACAGGTTCGCCTGGTTGAACCACACGCGGTCGCCGGTGCGCGGATGGCGCGCGACGGCCTGGCAGCGTTCACGCGTGCGCAGCAGCAGCTCGCCGTCATCATCGGTGCGCCACGCGCATTCGATGCCGCGCGCCGCGCACATCCGTTCGACCTCGGCCGGTTCGTCGGTGCCGAACGACTGCTGCCACGGCAGGTCGAGCCCCTGCCCGAAATTGCGCACGTACAGCAGCTCGCGCTTCTCGAAACGCGCGACGAGCGCCGGATCGAGCGCACGGTAGACGGCACGGCTGTCCGCGATCGGCGTCGCCCCGCCCTTCGGCGCGGCGAGCGCGCAGTGGAACCAGATCCGCAGCGGCCATTCACGCGTATACGACTGCTCGTTGTGCAGTGGAATCGCGCGGTGCGGCGGGTACTCGGTCGATGTGTAGACGGCGCCCTCGACCTGGCTGCGCGGTGTCGATGCGTATTCATAGCCGATCAGCGGATCGCCGAACGACGCCGCGAACTGCTGAAACGCGTCGATCGACGGCACGTGAAAACCCGTGAACAGCACACCGCCCGCCCGTTCGAGCGTGTCGGCCGCGATCTCGCGCGCCAGCGGCGCGACGTCGTCGATCGACATCCCGTCGCTGCCGCGCGGCGACACGACGGTGGGCAGCCCCGGCTCGATACGCAGGTCGTCGAGCGTCGGCAACGAAAGCAGGGTCATGCAACGTCCTCTTCAGGTGGCGCGCCGCCCACGCGGCGCGGCGGGTCACGACGCGCGCGATGCGCGCTCGCCGTCCATCGCGCGGCGCAGGCTTGCGGGGCGCATGTCGGTCCAGACGGTCTCGATGTGCGCGAGACAGTCGGCTTTCGGGCCGCTCACGCCCACTTCGCGCCAGCCGGCCGGCACGGGCCGGAACGTCGGCCAGATCGAATACTGTTCTTCGTCATTGATGACGACCGTATAGACGAGATCGTCGGTGTCGGCGGAAGGCGTCGTGGCTTGCGTCATGATCGGAAATCGCTGAGGCGGTTGAAAGTGGCAAAGCGGATGGCAAAGCGGCGGTTTCGGCCGCTCCTGTCTGATAGACGATTGGCCGGCGCGTTTTTTTACCCGCGCTTACCGGCGCCGCGTGCGGCCGCCCAGGAACACCGGGCACGCGACACCGCGATGGCATGCGTCGAGGCATTCCGCGCAGTGGCGCTCCGCGTCGCGCACCATGAAATGCACGAGCGTCTGCGACACGTTCAGCGCGCGCGCCGCGGTCTGCAGCGTCTCCTCGCGCAGCCGCACCATCTCGAAGGCCGCGCGGCTGCGCGCCGGCAGGTCGTCGAGCGCGGCCCACACGCGCCGCAGCGTATCGCGCGTCAGCAGTGCGGCTTCCGGCGTCGGCTCGGGCGACGGCACGTCGAAGCCGTCGTCCTCTTCCGTGTGATAGACGTTCTCGAGGTTTTGCCGGCGGCACGCGTCGATCGACGCATTGCGCACCATCCGCGTCACGTACGCGACCGGCTGGCGTACCGCATCCTGGTTCGGGAATTCGACGAGCTTCACGAACACGTCGTGCACGACGTCCTCGGCACGGCTCGCACAACCGACGAAGCCGCGCGCGACGTTCACGAGCATCGCGCGATGCGAGATCAGCACGTCGAGCAACGCGCCTTGCGCACGGGGCTCCGTGGCGCGGCGCGCACGCGGCGGCCGGTCGGGATGACTGCCGAGGAACGGGTTCGCCGCTGCCGCCGCCGGTCGGTCGAGCACTTCCGCCATCGCCATCGATCTGCTCCGTCAAATTCCGAGATAGCGCAATTTAACGTAAACGCAAATCATTCTCAATCTGATTACTGAATGCCCCTTTCAGTCGACAGGATTTGTCTGAACAATTGACGGAATCGTTGCCCGGGTGGAGGGGACGCACGGCGGCTGGTTCGGTACGTGGTCATCGGCTAATCCGAACGGCGCGACCGGCCTGCGCCCCACCGACACGATCTTTCACGCGTCTGACAAAGCGCCTGCACGTGTCATGTGCGGTAGCAACTTCTTACTACGTGAAATTTTGGGGGCTCGTACGATCGGGGTGCTGTTTCCAAGGGAGAAAACCATGAAATCCATCGTGTTGTCCGCTGTCATGGCTGGCGCGCTGTCGAGCGTGATGCTGACCGGGTGCGTCGCCTATCCTGCCGGCCCGGCTCAGGTCACGATCGGCTGGCATGGCGATCGTTACTGGGACGGCAATCGCTACTGGGAGCGCCGCGACTGGGAAGCGCAGCATCCCCGCGGATATGACGACCGCCGGGACGACCGACGCGATGACCGTCGGGACGACCGACGCGACGATCAGCGGCCGCAGTGGTAAGGCGTTCCCTCTTCCCGTGATTCATTTTTCAACGATCAGGACTGCAACATGAAAACGCTACTGAAATCGCTCGCCGTCACGGCGCTCGCCGCCGCCGTGCTCGTGCCGGCCATCGCCGAAGCGCATCCGCACCGCGTGTGTCACTTCGACCATCACCATCACAGGATGTGTCGCTGGGTGCGGTAAACGAAACAAGGCGCCGGAAAACCGGCGCCTTGTTTCATCGCTTCACCTGCGTGCGACCACGCTCGTCAGCGTGCGGCCGGCAACCGCGGCAGGCATCGCGCGAGCTGCGCCGGGCTGACGGGCATGCGGCAGGCACCTCGCTGCATCGCGGCGTTCGGCTTCGCCGCCAGCATGCGTGACGTCGCCTTGCGCGACGAAGCCCGCACCCGCAATGCGTCGGTGCCCGGGCTCGCCGGCTGCAACGCGCGCAGGGTCGCCGCATCGATGTGCACTTGCCAGAACTGCGGCCGATAGTCGGGATCGCCGTCGCGATAGCCCTGCCCCGTGATGGTCTGCCCGTCGGGGCTCACACCGATCACGTTGGCCAGGTTCAGCGTGCCGACCGACAGGCCGGCCGCTTCGAGCAACGCAACGAGGCTGCGCATGCCGCTTTGCGGCGTCCACACGAAGACGCGCTCGGCACCGGTCTGCCCGTTGCTCGATGTGCCGATGACGACCCGCCCGTCCGTGCTGATCGATAACGCGTAGCTACTGTCGTCGCCGTCGAGAAAACCGAGCCGCTGGATGCTGTCGCCGCCGTTCGTCCACAGCACGGCCTCCGAATCGACCCGTTGTCCATCCGGCGTAACCACCAGGGTGCCAAGCGCGCCGGCGATCGTCCGTTCGTCTTCGGTCACACCACGGGCCTGATCCATTCTCGCCACGCCCGCGTTGATCGTCGGCAATAGTCGTTCACCGATTCGTTCTGTCCAAAGGAGCGCACGCGAGCCATACACGCCGTCGACATTGCCGGCGAACCCCGCTGCTGCATTCCCGGACGAGGTCATCGACAGGAGCTGCACGACATAGTCGCCGCCGGGTGGCAGCTGGCGGAAACCCCTCGGCTGGTCCCACATGAACCGTGCATTCGAGACGCCTATCGTCGAAAAGCGGCCCGCCATCCTCGTGCCGCCGAGGTTCGCGACTTCGACCGATGCGCCCCAGCCCGCCGTATCCGGAACGAGTTTTTGTGTGCGACCGTCGCCAGGCCATCGCACCGCCCATCGATCGAGGTTGCTGCTTTCCGCCTGGCGCGCACTGATCGAGCCGCCGATCACCTGCCCGTCGCCCGACACCGTCTGTGCCATCGAGTCATAGGCGTTCGCCGGCGCCGCCAGCCGCTGCCAGCCCGTCGCAGCCGACCACGAGAAGGCCATCGAGTTACCGGGCCGCGCGTCGCTCCAGTAGGAACCGATGATCGTCTTGCCGTCCGCGCTGACGGCATTCCCGTTGTACTGCATGTCGCGCGGCCCGCCCAGGTCGCCGATCACGGTCAGCGAATAGCCGCCCGCCGATACCGTCTGCGCATGAACCGCGCCTGCCGTCGACGCAACGAACAATGTCGCTGCCATGGTGCCCTTCAGATGCATCTCCGTCTCCCCCGAAAAAAGACGCTCGGCCGCCGGCCTGCCTTGCACGGCAAATGCCCGCACAGACCGCGCTCGCATGCGTCAGTAGATAAACAACCGAATCGTCGCCGTGCCGTTGAACGGACCGATCTTCGGCGGCCCGAACGCCTTCAGAACGGCATCGAGCGTCACGCTCTGGTAGTTCACATTTCCCGGCATCTGGGCGAGCACGAACTGTTCGTTGAACGCAATCGCCTTGCCGTTTCGGTCCTCGATGCCGATGCCGAAGTTACTCTTCGGATCCGGCACGAGCAGCCCGTTCTGCACCGTCTGCGAAGTCTCGAAGTAGCCGTCCACACGCACCGGCACGTTGCATTGCTTGGTCAGCGCGAGACTGAACGACTTGCGCGGCACGGCTGGCAAGAAGCCATTGCCCGTGGCCTGAACCTGGCCGAACTTCACGATGCCGGGTTCAGGCGTGACCTTCACATCGACGAGACAAGGCGTCGGTTTCAGTTTCTGCAGGCCGCTCAGCTTGTAGCGAAAGCTCGGATTGATGTAGTTCAGACCGCCCCTGCCATCGAACTGGAACACCGCATAGATGTCGGATGGCGGCTGCGACCAGTTGCCGCGCTTGCGCACCACGACCTGATAGGTGATGCTCAGCGGAAACTTCTCGCAACGCCCGGCCTTGACCTCCGCGTCGCTCAACGTACATTCCTCCACATAGGTTTTCGTCTGTACGCCATCTCCGGGCTGACTGCTGCGGCCGAAGTAATCTTGACCAAGATAGCGAATGCCGATTTCGAGACCCCACGCAGCCGGGGTCTGCTTTTCAGGGTTCGCATAGAAATAGATCCATTCACCGTACGTCTTCTCTCTGCCGCCGAGATCCTTGTAGCAGTATCCCGTCGTCGTGCGCGGCGGCGACACCCAGATCACGTACCCATCCGGCGCATCGGTCGGATACGACGCAACATTGCCGATCGCTTCCGTCAGCGACACACCGCCGTTGTTTGCGATGCAGCGCACTGCCCACGCCGGCTGCGCCAGCGCAAAGAACAGTCCGAGCACACACCACCTGAGCCACATCGGCGTTCGCAATGCGATCCCGTTTCGTCGCAGGCTGCTCATTTCTTCACGCTCTTGCAAGCACCGGCCTCGCACGCATACTCGACCGCCACCTGGCCGCCGTAATCGTCGATGTGCGTGACGAACAGCGTCGCGGGCGTCGCGGCCTTGAACGGCACGTCGGCCGTGCTCATCGGGCTGACCATCACCGGCTCCAGCGGCACGTGCGTCTTCTGCACACCCGCCGCCACGTCGACGATCGTGATGTGATACGGCGTCGGATTGTCGAACACGAGCTTGTGCGCGGCCGCATCGACGCGCAACGTCATCGGCAGCGTCCAGTCCTCGTCGCGCGCGGGCTGCACGGCCTTCGGCCGGTAGAACAGCTTCATCTGCGTATGCAGCGCGATCTGCAGCGTGTTCGGCGTATCGGTCTTCGGCGGCACTTCGCGGATGTTCAGGTAGAACACCGATTCGCGATCGGCCGGCAGCTCGGTGCCCGGCAGCTTCGCGATCCGCAGCACGTTGCGCTCGTTCGCCTCGACGCGCTGCAGCGGCGGCACGACCATCAGCGGCGACGTGATCTTGTTGCCCTTCGCGTCCTCGAGCCATGACTGCACGAGATACGGGTACGTCGTGCTCTTGTTGGTGATCGTGACGACCGCCGCCTGTTCGCCTTCGTTGAAGATCACGCGCGTGCGATCGGGCACGATCGCCGCCTGCGCGGCGCCCGCGAGAAGCGCACCGGCGGTCGCGAGTGCGCACCATGCGCGCCGCGGAAAGGAAAGGGAGAAGGAGTTTTTCATCGCTGGATCCGTGAATTCATCGTTCGACCCGTGCGGCCGCTGCATGCGACTCGCCGGGCGTCTGGCACGTCACCGGAATCGGCGTGCCTTCGAGTTGGAGCTGGTTCGGCAGCGTGTCGATCGTGCAGAGCGTGCGTTCGCCCGCGCGCACCGCCAGCGTGGATTTCGGTTGAACCTGGGTCAGGAACGCCGCGCCGCCCTCGCCGACGATGCCGAGTTCCTTGCCGTTCGCCATGTCCTGCACCGATGCGCCGAACGGCAGCGGTTTGCCGAGCGGGTCGGTCAGTGTCAGGTACAGGTTGCTGCCGCGCGCGGCGGAGAACTTCACGAAGCCGATCGCGCCGTCGGTCAGCACCATGCGCTGGATCGGGTTCGACACCTGCACCTCGAGCGGCAGCTTCTCGACGTTGACCGTCGCGTCGTAGACGTTGTACGGCGAGATGCCGTCGAGCACCGTATAACCGCGCGAATCGGTATGCGAGAGCGTGCCGGACAGCGGCACGTCGGGCACGCCGTCGGTCGACACCAGCAACCGCGTGTCGCCCGCGTTGCCGTTCGCGTGCGCCGCGACGCCGTATTGCGTCGCGACAAACGAGCCGTCGACTTCGAGCGACGCGGCCGCATACGCATTGGCGAGCGTCGACGCCTGCGCGGTCAGCTGATACGCCGACGAGCGCTGGCGGTAGCTCGCGTTCGCCGACGCCCGTCCGTCGGTCGCGCCCGCGTTGACCTGGTAGGTGCGGCCGTCCGGATCGTCGTAGATATAACCGGCGTTCACGCTCGTGCTGCCGCTGCCCGTCGTCAGGTTCGACGTGACGGTGTGGCGGCCGCCGATCGGCAGCGTCGCGGTAACCGAGACCTGGTTGCCGCTCGCGCCGGCGCTCTGCGTGCGGAAGGCCGATACGCTCACGTTCAGGTTGCGCAGCGTGCCGATCGAGAACGCGCGCGTCAGCGTGAGACCGACGCGCTGCTCGTTCGCACGTTCCCAGTAGGTCGTCTGGTCGTACGAGAAATAAGTCGACGTGTCGCCGAAACGCTTCGACAGCGTCGCCGAGTAGCGCTGCTTGCTGTTGGCGAGGCCGTACGCGGTCGGGTCGCCCGAGAACTGCGCGAAGTTCGTGTATTCGCGCTCGGAGAAGCGATAACCGAAGAAACGCACGTCGGCATCGAGCCCGTCGAAGTGCTTCGAATAGTTGATGCGGTACGAGTTGCCGTTGCGCGTCGCGCCGTTCCACCACAGGCGTGCCCGCGCATGCGTGACGTCGGCCGACAGCGCGCCGAACGCGCCGAAGTCGCGGCCCACGCCGAGCGCGATCGACGTGTAGCCCGACGCGGCGATGAAACCGCCATACGCGGTGACGTCGAACGGCAGGCCGTAGGCGATTTCACCGAAGCCGAAGAACGGCGTGATGCCGGCGCCGCCAAAGAGCCGCGGCTTGCCGACGGCGGCCTTGTAGCGCAACTGCCCGGCACGCGCGAGGAACGGCACGGCGGCCGTCGTCACCTGGAAGCGCTGCACGCTGCCGTCCTCTTCCTCGACTGCAACGTCGAGCGTGCCCTGCACGCTCGTATTGATGTTCTGCAGCGCGAAGGCGCCCGGCGACACGCGCGTCACGTACAACACGCGGCCCGCCTGCGACACGGTCACGGTCGCGTTGGTGCGCGCGACGCCCGAGATCAGCGGCGCATAGCCGCGCAGCGAAGGCGGCAGCATGCGGTCGTCGCTGCGGATCGACGCGCCCGTCAGCGCGAACGTATCGAAAATGTCGGACGTCAGGTAGTCGTCGCCGAACGTCACCGTCGACTGGATCGACGGCAGCGCGCGAAATGCATAAAGCCGGCTGAAGCGGAACGTGCGGTCCGCGTAGGCCGTATTGCCCACGTTCGATTGCGCCTGGTAGTCGCCGCGAAAGCGCCATGCATCCCAGTTCGCGCCAACCGTCCCGTAGGCCTGGATCGAATTCGTTTGCCCGCCACCCGTGCCGAAGTTGCGGTTCGTGTTCGCGATCACGCGATAGTCGAGCATCGCGCCGGGGATCCCTTCCGACCAGCGCTCCGGCGGCAGGTAGGTCGTATCGTTGAACTCGAGCGCAGCCTGCGGAATCGTGATCTTGAGCCGCCCGTCGCTTTTCAGGTAGCGCACGGTCGCCCCCTCGATCGCGCCGAGATCGACGCAACGTCCGCCCTGGAAGCGCGGCAGGTCCTTCGCGAGCGACGGCTTCAGCCCGAACTGCGCGACGAGTTCCGGGCGCAGGCACGGTTTGCCCGCTCCCGACGGGTCGACGGCGATGAACTCGATTGCCTGCAGCCCGTAGAACAGGTCGTTGACCTGTACGTCGAGCATGTACTCGCCGGGCAGCGTGAAGTCCGCCTGCGAGAACTGCGACAGATCGACGTTGTTCGAGCCGTCGATGCTCAGGAACGACGAATTGAATTCCGTCGCATGGCTCTGGCTGCCGACAACCAGCACGGAGACGCAAAGGAAGGAATGTCTGATTCGCACGCGGCGCTACCGGAAGTCCAACGAAGGGGGGAAATGAGGAAATGCGAACGAGGAAGGGTGCGCGCACCCTTCCCCGGTACGGCGGCTTACTGGTAGCGGACGGTGAAGTTCGCCACGCCTTCGGCGGTACCCGGCGTCACGCCGGCTGCGGTCGCTTCGTACATGGCCGCGAAGCGTGCGACGTTCGTGCCGTTTTGCAGCACGGTCGGTGCCTTCTGCTCGGCGCCGTTGTCGAGGTATTCGCCCGACGCTGCCTGCAGGCGGATGCCGACGTTGGTTGCCGAACCGATCGTGGCGAGCAGCTTCGGCTGGCCCGCGCTCGACGTGCCCGTGAACGTGAAGTACGCGTTCTGCGCGACGCTCGTGTCGCAGTCGGTCAGCTTGATGTCGAAGTTGGTCGGCGTGGACTTGTCGCCAGCTTGCTTGAACACGTTGGTCGGCACCTTGCCGAGGTTCACGGTCTGGTTGACCGAGCCCGAATCGATGCCGCATGCGCCCGCGACGATCTCGCCCGTGAAGTTGATCGTGCCGGTGCCCGCTGCGAAGGCCGAGGTCGACAGGGCCGCGAGTGCGACAGCGGTCAGGATGGATTTTTTCATGACGTTTCCCGAAAGGACTGCAAATGGAATAGATGACGTGGCGGACTCAAACGGTAGCGCGTGGTGGCTCCCGTCCGTCACGAGGCGGCATTATCGAGATAATCGTGAAAGTTTTCTGTAAATCATTGTCAAATGCATCTGACAATGTTCGATTTACCCCTCCAGATCCGCACTATTTCCCGTCAATTTTCAATCCCGGAATTTTTATCCGCAGTCCTTTTTTATTCCCCGGAAACAATTGAAGATTAAGGATATTTTCGATCGATAGCCACAACCTCCCCGCACACCCTTTCTGGCATTGGCTCTGGAAAATCATCCTCGAAAAGGACAAAACATTGTCCAGAGCCGCCATCGTTGTCCGACGACAACGCCAATATCAAATCATTTTCAACAAACAGGAAATTAACCGGCGATTCAATCAATACAATTTTTTCGCGCAAACGATTGCGACACGAATACAAACGTTTTACCGCGACACTTTGCCGCCCTCATTATTTCCGATATATGGTTAATTCGTTTGTCAATTCCGGATCGTAAATCGCACGCATGAGCGATCGCCGAAACCCGACATCGGGACCGCATCGCATGGGAGAAAGAAGGCAAAATGACCCGCACACGTTTGCGCGGAATTGCGACATGAGCGGTCGCAAGACAACGGCTGTTCCGGCACGCGCGCGCGTGCGTGCGTTGCCGCAGGATGAAAAACGTCCCGGCCGGCCTGTCGATGGGGAAAGATATCGCTGGAACCGGCGGTATGGATCGAAGGAAGCGGCGGCAGCACGTCGAAACGTACCGCCGCCGTCATGCCGCCCGACGCGCTGCGGCGTCAGGCGACGGGCATTACGCGGAAGCCGCGGCCTCCGCCGATGCCGGCGACCAGCCGCCGCCGAGCGCGCGGTACAGCGCGATCGCATTCGCGAGCCTGAGCTGCTTGAGCCGGATCAGTTCCTGCCCCGACTCGTACGTGCTGCGCTGCGCGTCGAGGAGTTCGAGATACGTCGCGACGCCGCCCGCGTAGCGGCGCTCCGCGAGCTTCAGCCGCGCGCCGTCGGCCGCATACACGTCCTGCTGCGCGGCGAGCTGGCGATCGATCCAGTCGCGCGCGGCGAATGCGTCGGCCACTTCGCGGAACGCGGTTTGCACCGTCTTCTCGTAATCGGCCACCGCGATGTGCTTGCGCGCGTTCGCGACGTCGAGGTTCGCGCGGTTGCGTCCGCCCGCGAAGATCGGCAACGTGATGCGCGGCGCGAACGTCCATACGCTGGTGCCGCCGGCAAACAGGCTCGAGAACGCATCGCTGACCGAGCCGTAGTCGCTCGTCAGCGTGACGCGCGGAAAGAATGCCGCGCGCGCGGCGCCGATCTGCGCGTTGGCGGCCTTCAGCCGCGCCTCCGCCTGCCGGATGTCCGGCCGCCGTTCGAGCAGCGCACTCGGTGCGCCGGGCGCCACGGGCGCGATCGACAGCCCGTCGAGCGCGGTCGTGTCGCCTGGCACGTTGCGCGCGAAGTCGCCCGCGAGCAACTGCAGCGCCCGCACCGACTGCGCGTGCTCGCGCTGCAGCGCGGCCTGCGATGCGCGCGCGGATGCCACCAGCATCTCGGCCGAGCGCAGCTCGATCGCGTCGCTCGTGCCGGCCGCATAACGACGCTGCGTAAGCGCGGCCATGCGTTCGCGCGCGTCCAGCGTGCGCTGCGCCAGCGCGAGCTGCTCGTGCAGCGAGCGCTCCGACACGTACGCGCCCGCCACGTCGGCGATCACGCCGATGCGCACCGTGCGTTGCGCGTCGGCCGTCGCGAAATACTCGGCGAGCGCCGCATCGGACAGGCTGCGCACGCGGCCGAACAGGTCGAGCTCGTACGCGCTGACGCCGACGCCCGCACGATACAACCCGCTGATCGCGCTTTCGCGCACGACCGGGTCGTACTGGCGCGCACGCTCGTAACCCAGATTCGCATCGACCGACGGCATCAGGTCCGCGCGCTGCACGCCGTAGAGTGCGCGCGCTTCCTCGAGCCGGCCGGCGGCGACCCGCAGGTCGCGGTTGTTCGCGAGCGCCGCGTCGATCCACGCCTGCAGCGCGGCATCGGTGAAGTACGCGCGCCAGTCGTCGAGCAACGCGGCATCGGCGGGCGATGCCGCGGCCGCCGCCGGCGCGGCACTGCCGTCGACCGGCGCATAGGTCGCCGGCACGGGCGCCGCCGGCCGCTCGTAACGCGGTGCGAGCGTGCAGCCGGCCAGCGCGAGCGCGGCGGCCAGCGCAACCTGAACCCGCAGCGCTGCCTGTGCATTCAGCGCAAACATCATTGAGAACCCTCCATCGCCGCCGGCTGCGCTCCGCCGCGCCGGCGCGGGCCGACGTCGAACAGGCGGCCGACGATCACGAAAAACAGCGGAACGAGGAACACCGCGAGCACGGTCGCCGTGATCACGCCGCCGAGCACGCCGGTGCCGATCGCCATCTGCGCGCCGGACGCGGCGCCCGACGCGAACGCGAGCGGCAGCACGCCCACGCCGAACGCGAGCGACGTCATCACGATCGGCCGCAGCCGCAGGCGCGCGGCCTCGAGCGCGGCGTCGACGAGCGACATGCGCTGCGCGACCAGGTCCTTCGCGACTTCGACGATCAGGATCGCGTTCTTCGCGGACAGCCCGATCGTCGCGATCAGCCCCACCTTGAAGTAGATGTCGTTCGGCATCATCCGTAGCGTGACGCCGAGCACCGCGCCGATCACGCCGAGCGGCACGACCAGCATCACCGCGAACGGAATCGACCAGCTCTCGTAGAGCGCAGCCAGCGCGAGGAACACGACGAGCACCGACAGCGCGAACAGCATCGGCGCCTGCGCGCCCGACAGCCGCTCCTCGAACGACTGCCCCGACCACGCATAGCCGGTGCCGGCCGGCAGCTTCGCCGCGAGTTGCTCGATCGCGGCCATCGCCTCGCCGCTGCTGTGGCCCTGCGCGGCCGAGCCGTTGATCGTGAACGACGGAAAGCCGTTGTAGCGCGTGAGCTGCGGCGGCCCGAGCGTCCAGTGCAGTGTCGTGAACGCCGCGAGCGGCACCATCTCGCCATGCGAGTTGCGCACGCGCAGCTTCTTCACGTCGTCCGGATCGAGCCGGTGCAGCCCGTCGGCCTGCACGATCACGCGCCGCACCTGCGTGCCGTGCATGAAGTCGCCGATATAGTCGGAGCCGAACATCACCGCGAGCGTCGTGTTGATCTCATCCATGGACACGCCGAGCGCGGACGCCTTCGCGCGATCGATGTCGAGCTTCAGCTGCGGCGCGTCCTGCGTGCCGGCGAACATCAGGTCGGTCAGCGCGGGATCCTTGCGGCCCGCCCCGAGCAGCTGCTCGCGCGCGGCGCTGAACGTCGCGTAGTCGAGCCCGCCGCGGTTCTGCAGCCGGAAGTCGAAACCGCTCGACGAGCCGAGATCGGGCAGCGCCGGCGAGTTCATCGCGAACACCGTCGTGTTCGGCGTGCCCGCGAAGCGCTCGTTGATGCGCGCGACGATCGCCTGCACGTGCGCGTCCGCGGCCTTGCGCTCCTTCCAGTTCTTCAGCGTGACGAAGATCATCCCGCCGTTCGGCCCTTCGCCGTACAGGTTGAAGCCGCCGAGCGCGAACGTATACGCGGCCGGCTCGTCATGGCGGATGTACGACTCGACTTCCCGCACGCTCTGCATCGTTTCCGCGAGCGGCGTGCCTTGCGGCCGGATCACCATCACCATGAAGTTGCCCTGGTCCTCGTCCGGCAGGAACGCGGTCGGCAGTTGCGTGAGCATCAGCCCCGCGGCCGCGGTCAGCGCGCCGTACACGACGAGCCAGCGCACCGGCTTCTTCAGCATCTTGCCCACGCGCGTCGCGTAGCGCTGCGTCGAACGCGCGACGAAGCGGTTGAACCAGCCGAAGAAGCCGCGCTTCTCGTGATGTTCGCCGGACACGGGCCTGAGCAGCGTCGCACACAGCGCGGGCGTGAGCGACAGCGCGAGGAAGGCCGAGAAACCGATCGACACCGCGAGCGACAGCGCGAACTGCCGGTAGATGTTGCCCACCGCGCCGCCGAAGAACGCCATCGGCACGAACACCGACGTCAGCACCACGGTGATGCCGACGATCGCGCCGCTGATCTGCTTCATCGCCTTGACGGTCGCGTCGTACGGCCCGAGCCCCTCCTCGACCATCAGCCGCTCGACGTTCTCGACGACGACGATCGCGTCGTCGACGAGGATGCCGATCGCGAGCACCATCCCGAACATCGTCAGCACGTTGATCGAGAAGCCGGCCGCATACATCACGCCGAACGTGCCCGCGAGCGCGACCGGCACGACGAGCGTCGGGATCAGCGTCGCGCGCAGGTTCTGCATGAACAGGAACATCACGAGGAACACGAGCACGCCGGCCTCGATCAGCGTCGTGACGACCTTGTTCATCGACACGCGTACGAACGACGACGTCTCGTACGGGATCTGGTACTTCACGCCCGGCGGGAAATACGCGGACAGCTCGTCCATCGTCGCGCGCACGCGCTTCTCGGTGGATACCGCGTTCGAGCCCGGCGCGAGCTTGATGCCCATCCCGGTCGCGACCTTGCCGTTCACGTACGACGGGTAGTTGTAGTCGTTGCCGCCGAACTCGACGCGCGCGACGTCGCGCAGATACAGCGCGGAGCCGTCGGCCTGCGTGCGCAGCGCGATCGCGCCGAACTCGGCCGGCGTCTTCAGCGGCGCATCGGCGAACACGGTCGCCGCGATCGGTGCGCTGGGCGGCACCGCGGTGCGGCCGATGTCGCCGATCGTCACGCGTGCGTTGTGCGCGCGCACCGCCGACGCGATATCCGACGCGGTGAGGCCGTGCCCGGCCATCTTCACCGGGTCGGGCCAGATCCGCATCGCATATTCGGCGCCCCAGAACTGCACCCGGCCGACGCCGTCGACACGGCGCAGCGCCTGCACGACGTTCGCCGACGCATATTCGCCGAGCTGCACGTCGGTCATCCGCCCGTCGTCGGATGTCAGCGACACCACGAGCTGGATGTTGTCGGCGGCCTTCTCGACCTGGATGCCGTCGCGCCGCACCGGTTCCGGCAGCCGCGCATCGACCGTCTTCAGCCGGTTCTGCACTTCGACGGCCGCGAGATCGGCGTTGACGCCCTGCTTGAACGTCAGGTACAGCGACGCCGCGCCGGCGCTGCTCGTCGCGGACGTATACATCAGCCCCGGCGCGCCGTTCATTTCGCGCTCGATCAGCGCGGTCACCGATTCCTCGACGACCTGCGCGGATGCGCCCGGGTACGTCGCATAGATGCTGACGACGGGCGGCGCGATGTCCGGGTACTGCGCAACGGGCAGCGAGCGGATCGCGAATGCGCCGCCCAGCATGATGAAGATTGCGATCACCCACGCGAAGACGGGGCGATCGATGAAGAAACGTGCCATGGTGGTGTGGTGTTAACCGGTCAGGTTTGACGGGCGGCCGCCTGCGAAGCGGCCGCTGCCGGCGCCGCTTTCGTCGGCGGCGCCTTCTCGACGGGCTTGACGGCCGTATCGGGCGCGAACTGCGCGGCGTCGTCGACGATCACGCGCTCGCCGCCCGCGAGGCCGCGCGTGATGCGCCAGTCGTGGCCGCTCATCTGGTCGGCGGCGACCTCGACGTCCTTGACCTTGCCGTTCGTGCCGACCACGCGCACCGACGTGCGGTCGGCCGTGCGCAGCAGCGCATCGCGCGGCACGAGGATCGCCCGCTGGTCGACCGCCGTGTCGAGCGCGATCCGCACGTACGCGCCCGGCAGCAGTTCGCGCTCCGGATTCGGGAACAGCGCGCGCATCGCGACGGTGTCGGTGGTCGGATCGACCGCGAGATCGCTGAACAGCAGCTTGCCCTTCAGCGGATACGCGGTGCCGTCGGCGCGCAGCAGCGTCACCGTGATGTCGTGCTGCGCGATACCCGTCGCGCGCCCGCTCTTCACCGCCCGGCGCAACGCGTCGACATCGGCGGCCGGCTGCGAGAAGTTCACGTAGATCGGGTCGAGCTGCTCGACGGTCGTGAGCGGTGTCGCCTGGTCCTGGCCGACGAGCGCACCCTCGGTCACGAGCGCGCGCCGTGCGCGGCCCGCGATCGGCGCGGTGACCGTCGCATAGTCGAGCTGCAACTGCGCCCGTGCGAGTTCCGCCTTCGCGGATGCAACGTCGGCCTTCGCCTGCGTGTCGCCGGCAACGGCCTCGGTGTGGTCACGCTCGCTCACCGCGCGATCGCGCACGAGATCGTCGTAACGGCGGCGCTTGTCGCTCGCCGCGAGCGCGGCGGCCTGCGCCTTCGCGAGCGCCCCCTGCGCGGCGTCGCGCGCGGCCTTCAGCGGCGCGGGATCGATGCGGAACAGCACCGCGCCCTGCTTCACTTCCTGGCCTTCCTCGTAGGTGCGTGCGGTCACGATGCCCGCGACCCGCGCGCGCACTTCCGCCTGCCGGTATGCATCGAGCCGGCCCGGCAATTCGACGGTCATCGGCACGGCCGTCGGACGCACCGTCACGACCGTCGCCTGTTTCGCGGCCTCCGGCGCGGCGTCCTTGTCGCCCTTTCCACATCCGGCCAGGGCCAGCACGGCCGCCAGCGCGAACGGCGCCAGCCGGTGGCGCAACAGGGAGCGATTGTTATTCATATGTGACCTCGGATCGTTCGCCGCCGATACAATGCGGCGGCTCAGGGTGGCCGATTATAATCAGTCACGATTGATTAAATACACGCCGCTTCAATCTGACCGTCACACTGTCTCAATAAAACGACAGCGAACTGTAAGGAATTTCAGGACATGGCCCGCAAGACCCGCGAAGAATCGCTCGCCATCAAGCACCGGATCCTCGACGCCGCCGAACTCGTGCTGCTCGAGAAAGGCGTCGCGCAAACCGCGATGGCGGATCTCGCCGAGGCCGCCGGGATGTCGCGCGGCGCCGTCTACGGCCATTACCGCAACAAGATGGAAGTGTGTCTGGCGATGTGCGACCGCGCGTTCGCGCGCACGTCGGAAGGCTTCGACGCGGGCGACGGGCTGCCGCCGCTCGCCACGCTGCGGCGCGCCGCCTCGCACTATCTGCAGGAATGCGGCGAGCCGGGCCCGATGCAGCGCGTGCTCGTGATCCTCTATACGAAGTGCGAACAGAGCGAGGAAAACGGCGCGCTGCAGCGCCGCCGCATGCTGCTCGAATTGCAGATGCTGCGGATCACGAAGGCGCTGCTGCGCCGCGCGATCGCGGCCGGTGAACTCGCCGCCGATCTCGACGTGCACCTGGCCGCCGTCTATCTCGTGTCGCTGCTCGAAGGCGTGTTCGCGTCGATGATCTGGACCAACCGGCTGCGCGGCAACCTGTGGAACGACGCCGAGGCCATGCTCGACGCCGGCTTCGACACCGTACGCACGTCCGACGCGTTGCGCGGCCGCGCGCACAAATTGCCGGACTGACGAAATTTGTCGTAATAAATGCTGATTTAACCCGATTTACCGCACTGCGAAACGAATGAGCTGACCCTCTTTAAAATTTTTAACGTTGTGCGGAACACCGGTAGACTGGCGCTGTCATCTTTCTTTAGCGTCTTCGTGATAACCGGGTTCGACCCGGTATGCACGCCGCCGTTCGAAGCGGGCCCGCCCCGCGCGTTGGGTCGAACGGAAACGACACAGGCCCCTGGCGGGGCCTGTTTTGTTGCACGCCCGCCGCCCGCCCCCGTCGCCGCCCGACGGATGTGCCGCCGGCGGCCCCTGCCCACACCCCTTTGAACCGCTTTCCTGGATGTGGACACCTTGGTCAAGTCTGCCGCTACCCCTGATGCTTTCGCGCCCGGCCGCGCGCAGCGCGTCGTGCGCGCGCTCGTGCCGGCCGCCGTGCTCGGCGCCCTCGCCGCACTCGGCCTCGCCGCGCTGCCGGCCGTGTCGCAACTGCCGGGCGCCGTCGACTCGGGCACGGCCGCGCTGCCGCAGCGCGTGCTGTCCGACACGCCGTTTCCCACCGCGCAGCATTTCGTGACGAGCGAGCTCGCCCGCACGATCGGCGAGCGCAACGATTCCGACGAACACCACGACCGCAGCCAGCAGCCGGGCCTGTTCGCGCCGCTCAGCGCGCACCGCAACGACATGCTCGGTTATGCGAACCTGTTCCAGTTCGCGGCCCCCGAAAACCGGCACGGCATGCGCGCGGGCGACATCGAGCTCACGCTGTCCGACACGCTGAACCGTCTCGACGTGCCGCCCGAGGTGCGCATCCAGCTCGGCGATCTCGTCAGCGGCAAGGTCGCGATGCGCGCGAGCGCGCAACGCGGCGACTACTACCGTGTCGCGTTCGATACGAACGACGGCACGCCGCGCCTTACCGCGCTCGAGTTGCGCGTCGCGGGCCGCACGTTCGGCGCGATCTGGTTCCGCGCGCCGGGCGCCGAGCACGGCGCGTACTACGCGCTCGACGGCTCGCCGCTCGAAGCCGCCGCATTCACGATGCCGGTCAAATGGACGCGCATCAGCTCGTTCTTCGGCGAGCGCGTCCATCCGCTGTCGCAGGCGATGGCGTTCCACACGGGCGTCGATCTCGCCGCGCCGACCGGCACGCCCGTCGACGCGGCGGCCGACGGCGTCGTGTCGTTCGTCGGCACCGATCCGGGCGGCTACGGCCGCTACGTGATCGTCGATCACGCCGACGGTTACTCGACCTATTACGCGCACCTGTCGGCGTTCGCGCACGGCCTCAAGACGGGCGAAACCGTGAAGCAGGGCCAGCGCATCGGCTCGGTCGGGATGACCGGCGCCGCGACGGGCCCGCACCTGCACTTCGAGGTGCGGGTCGCGAACAATCCGGTCGACCCGCTCGTCACGCTCGCGAGCGCGCAGACGGCGCTGTCCGACATGCAGCTCACCGCATTCCGCCAGGAAGCGGCGCAATGGCGCTTCCGTCTCGCGTCGATCAATACGGCGCCGTTCGCGTTCGCGCAGAACGACGGGCCGCTGTGGGGCGATTTCGCGACCGACACGTCGACGCTGCGCGCGGTCTTCAATACGCACTACGCCGCGTCGTGACGCACCGGCCGCCCGCCGTCGCTCGACGAACAGCGGCGCGCGGCCGCCCCTCCCCCTTCCTTGTGCGTGCGGCCCGCCGGGCCCGACCAGCCCGGCGCGTTGTCCGCCGCGAAGATTCCCCGACACTGCCGCCTCACCGGCACGTCGATGCGGCCGCGGCTCGCCGTTACCGCGCCGGTTCCGTGTACTCGGCCGCCGCATCCGCGGCGCGTTGCGTGCGCGGGCGGCGTGACAACAGCCAGCGTGCCGCGCCGTCGAGCGACGTACACAGCACCAGGTAGATCAGCGCGACGAACAGGAAGATCTGCGCCGGATACACCATCAGCCGGTTGTTCACCTGCGTCGCGACGAACGACAGTTCAGGCACGCCGACGATATAGGCGAGCGACGTGTCCTTCACGAGCGCGACCCACTGATTGATGAACGACGGCGTCATGATCCGGATCGCCTGCGGCAGCAGCACGTAGCGCACCGTCTGCCAGCGCGTGAGACCGAGCGACAGCCCGGCCTGCCATTGCCCGTCGCCGGCCGCGACGATGCCCGCATGCACCGCGTGCGCGAGATACGCGCCGCCGATCAGCGCGAGCGCGCACACGACCGTCGCGAGCCCCGGCACGTCCATGTGCAGCAGCACGGGCATCAGGAAGTAGGTCCAGAAAATCAGCATCAGCACGGGAATTGCGCGGAAGAAGCCGATGAACGCGAGCAGCAGCACGCGCGCAGGGCCGCGCGCGAGCGCCATGGCAACGCCGAGCGCGATGCCGAGCACGGCCGATGCACCGGCCGACGCGATCGCGAGCAGCAGCGACAGCGCGGCGCCGCCGAGCGGCCCCTCCGGGAATGCGCCGACGAGCAGGTACGGCAGATTGGCGAGCAGCAGCGAGAAATCCATCGTCAGCGCCCCGCTCCCAGCCGGTCGCGCCATTGCGTCGCCGCATACGCGCCCGCTTCGATCGCGGCCACCGCCGCGACGTACAGCACGGTCGCCACGCCGAATGCGGCGAAGGTCTTGAACGTTTCGGTCTCGACCTGCCGCGATGCATACGACAGCTCGGCCACGCCGATCGCCATCGCGAGCGACGAGTTCTTCACGAGATTCATGTACTGGCCGAACAGCGGCGGCAACGCGATGCGCACGGCCTGCGGCAGCACCACGTAGCGCAGCGACTGCATCGGCGTGAGGCCGAGCGCGGCCGCCGCGTCGTGCTGCGCGCGCCGCACGCCGCGCAGGCCGGCTTCGCATTCCTCCGCGACGAACGCGGCCGTATACGCGCTCAGCCCGACCCAGCCCGCGACGAATTCGAACGACGGCCATGCGAGCGTGAACGGACCCATGCTCAACGCATGGCGCGCGTTCAGCCATGCGACCCACGTGTCGGGCAGCAGCGACGCGACACCGAAATACCAGAACAGCAACTGCACGAGCAGCGGCGTGTTGCGGAACGTGACGACGTACGCGGCTGCCGCCGCGCGCGGTGCCGTGCCGCGCGCATGCCGCATGACCGCGAGCAGCAGACCGCCGGCGGTCGCGGCGACGGCCGACGCGGCCGCGAGACCGAGCGTCAGCAGGAAGCCCTGCCAGAGCCAGGACAGATATTTGGGAGCCAACCCGAGCATGCTGTGTTGCGGGCGCGAAGCGCGCGATCGGAAGAAAACGGAAAGCGCCGCGAGGCCGATGATCCGGCCGGTCGCGGCGCGCGTGCGATGCGGATCAGGTCTTGTCGCCGATCCGGAAGATGCGCGTGAGCGGCGTCTTCGTCGTCGGCCCGAACCATGCGTCGTAGATCTGCACGGCGCGGCCGTTCGCCTCGAGCCCCTTCAGCGTGTCGTTGACGAAGCCGAGCAGGCGCGTCTCGCCTTTCGGCACGCCGACGCCCATGTAGTCGTTCGAGATCGTGAACGCCGGGATCTCGTAGTTCTGCTTGTCCGGCACGTTCGCGAGCAGGCCGATCAGCTTCGGGCCGTCCTGCGTGATCGCCTGCACGTTGCCGGCGCGCAGCGCGGCGAACGCGAACGGCGTGTCGTCGTACGCGACGATCGTCGCCTTCGGGAATTTCTCGCGCAGCGTGATCTCGTTGGTCGTGCCCTTGTCGGCGCCGACGCGCAGCCCGTTCAGCTGGTCGGCCGATTTCAGCACGCCCTTCTTCGCGAGAAACTGCTGGCCCGACGAGAAATACGGAATGCTGAAGTCGACCTGCTTCGCGCGCTCGTCGGTGATCGTGAAGTTCGCGAGCACGAGATCGACCTTGCCGGACGTCAGGAACGGAATGCGGTTCGCGGGGTTGGTCGGCTGGAGCTGCAGCTTCACGCCGAGCTTGTCGGCGAGTGCCTTCGCATAGTCGACGTCGAGACCGACGATGTGATTGCTTTTGCCGTCGACATAGCCGAACGGCGGGTTGCTGTCGAACGTCGCGACGCGCAGCACGCCGGCCTTCTTGATATCGTCGAGACGGTCCGCATGCGCGACGGTGCCTGCGGTAATGAGCGCAGCCCCGACGAGCCACGTAGCGAGAGTGTGGATTTTCATGAGCACGACCTGATTTGTTATGAAGGCCGCCGCGGATCGCGCGGCGGCCCGGTTCGAAGAACATCGCGACGGAGTGTGTCGTCGCGAAGCCGCTAACGTATCAGCGCGTGCGGCGAATCCGAACCAACAAATGGTGCTTTGCTCAGCGGGTTTCGTGATGAGGCTGGCGGCGCGGTCACGCGCCGTCAGCGCCCTCTTCCCCGTCCGCGGACGCCGCACACAGGAATTCGCCTGCGTCCGTGTCTTGCAGATAATCGAGCGAGCGGTCCATGCTGAGGAACGACAGCGTGCCCGCAGCGCCCAGTGCGTAGAGCGTGCGATGGTCTGGCGCGAAGATCACCTGCGACACGCCGCCCGCCACCGGAAATTCGCCGACCGTTCGGCGGGTCGCCACCTTGATCACGCGCATCGGCGAACCGTCGTACGCGGTCACGGCGATCAGCTTGCCATCATCGCTGCCGTCGAAGCTGTGTGCCGAAGTCTGGCAGACCGGATAGGTCTTCAGCGACGCCAGGCTCGCCGGGTCCACCCATTTGACCGACGACGCGCCGTAGAACCATGTTCCCGCGCCCGGCGCGCCCGGTTCCGCCCGGATGAACCCTGCATCGAGCGGATACGAGCGGAGCGGCTCGTTCGTCGACGTATCGAACGCGACGATCGTGCCTTTCTGCATCGCGTTGACATTCAGTTGCTTGCCGTCCGGCGACAGCCACATCGACAGTGACCGCCCGAACTCGACGCCCGCCCCGTCGCCATCACCCAGTTTCAGCGTCGCGACGACCTGCGGCCAGTGCGTAATGCTGACGACGGACACCGTATCGTCGACGCCGTTCAGCACGTAGAGCCTGTCGTGCGATGCCGATGCGACGATCGCACGCGGAAACCGACCGAGCACCGCACTGTCGACGATCTTGCCGCTCGCCAGATCGATACGTACGACGCTGTCCTCGCGCATCGACGTCACATACGCGTAGCGCTCATCCGGGCTGACAACTACTCCGCTCGCGCCGCGGCCGCGGCACATGTTGCTTGGACAACCGTTGAGCCCCGTCTTGAATGGCTCGCCGGCAATCGTTTGGACCACCGTGCGCTTGTCGACGTCGACGACGACGAGCGTGTTCTCGTCGTTGTCGGTGATGTACAGGCGCTTGCCCGACGCTCCCATGACCATTGCATAGGTACCCTTGCCGACCGGGACGACCGTGCCTGCGGCCAGTTCCGCGGACACGGGTGCGGCGCGATGCTGCTCGTCCTCGCGGATCTGCTCGGCGATCGTGTCCGCATCGCGCTTCGCCTGCTGCCGCGCGTCGTCCTGCGCACGCTCGCGATCCACGGCCGTGCGTAGCTCCTGCAGCTCCGCGCTGCCCGCGCGCTGCGCCGCAAACAACATCACGCCGCTACCCAGCACCGCCAGCGTGACCGGCAGCACCGCGCCACGCAGCGAAGCGCCCGAAGGACGAAAACCGTACAGTATCCAGCCGGCGACGAAACCCGTGACGACACCGCCAAGATGCGCAGCCTGGTCGATACCTGAAATGAAGAATCCCGACGCCAGGTTGATGGCGATCACCTGGGCCACCGCGCCAAGATTGATGACGACGCCCGCATCGCGACCGCGGTCCGCACGCCGGTGCAATGCGAGCGCGGCGGCCGCGCCGGCCAGTCCCATCAGCGCGCCCGACGCACCGACGCTGACGACCGGGCGGATGCCGCTCGTCGGCATCACGATGCCGAACGCGACCTGCATTGCGCTGACCTCGTGATGCCCGGACCAGAGCGCGCTCAGCAGCGAGCCGCCGAGCGCCGACAGCAGGTACGCGACGCCGAACCGCAGTGAGCCGCCCGCGCGCTCGAGCACGGTGCCGAGCACGATCAGCATGTAAAGGTTCAGCGCCAGATGCAGCCAACCGCCGTGCAGGAACGCGCTGGTCAGCAGGCGCCACGGCTGCCCGGTCAGCGTATATGGCGCGAAGTTGGCGCCCCAGCCGAGCAGCAGACTGTTCGTCAGCGCACCGTACGATGCCTGTCGCCACATCAGCACGAAGACGGCGAGGTTGACGACGGCCAGCAGGATCGTCAGGCCCGGAACGGATGATCGTTGTTCTTTCATGGATATTTTTTCAATCGTCGATGGCGCCTCGGACAGGCGTTGGCGATTGTATATCCCGGACACGCGAATGATCGGAACAAAAAAAGACGCCCGCTGCACGCAGCGGGCGCGAATCCCAGTCAAGGAGGTGTCACACGAACTACGGGTTCAGGTTACGGAAATCGTCCGCAACGGACAACGAATCGATTTCGATAACGATATGACGCGACACGCTCACGCCGGCTGCTGTTGCGTGGTGCAGTGGATGCCGCCGCCACCCGCGGCGATGCCGTCGATGTTCAGCTGGATGACCTCGCGGCCGGGAAACAGGTCGACGAGCGTGTCGCGCGTATTGCGGTCGGCACGGCTGTCGCCGAATTGCGGCGCGATCACCGCGCGATTGCACACGTAGAAATTGATGTAGCCGGCCGCGAACTCCGCGTTCTCGTATTGGTGCCGGACGGTCTTCGGGCCCTGCAGCACGACGACCTTCAACGGGCGCCCCTTCGCATCGGTGGATTTCCGCAGGATCTCCAGATGCTGCCGCGTCACCGCGTGGTCGTACGACGAAGGGTCCGTGTCGAGCCCGGCCACCACGACGCCCGGGCTCGTGAAGCGCGCGTAGAAATCGGTATGCCCGTCGGTGATGTCCTTGCCGGCGATGCCCGGCAACCAGATGATCTTCTTCAGCCCGAGCAGGCGGCTCAGCTCGGCTTCGCACTGCGCCTGACTGACGCCCGGATTGCGGTTCGAATTGAGCACGCAGCTGCGCGTGATGATCGCCGTGCCTTCGCCGTCCACCTCGATGCCGCCGCCTTCCAGCACGAGCTTCGTGTCGATCAGCCGCGCACCGGCGCGTTCAGCCACGAACGGCGCGACTTGCGCGTCCTGGTCGTGTTCCTGCTTGTTGCCCCAGCCGTTGAAATTGAAGCTCACGCCACCGAGCTGGCCCGACGCGTTCTTCACGAACACGGGGCCGGTGTCGCGCATCCACAGGTCGTCGACCGGATGCTGGACGAGCTCGACCGACGAGCCGCACAGGCGCGACGCGACCGCGTAATCCTCTTCCCGCACCAGCATCTTGACCGGCTCGTGCGCGGCGATCGCTTTCGCGACCGCGGCAAGATGCTCGCGCACCACCGGCAGCAGCCGCGCGCCCCAGATGTCCGCGCTCGGGCCGAACGCCATCCAGGTCGCCGTGTGCGGCGCGCCTTCGTCCGGCATGTGCCAGGTGGCGCCCTGCTGCGCATGCGCGGCGCGGCCGAACAACCCGCCCATCGCGCCGGTGGCCAGCGCCGCGCCCGAGACGGACAGGCCGCGTTTCAACAGTTGACGTCGTGTAGTCATGGCATTCCTCTTTCGCTTGCCGGTTATTTCGGTTGTTTCGGTTGTTGCAGGGCGGGCCGTCACGGTCGCGCCGTCTTGAAGCCGAGCCAGGTCCGGCCTTCGAGACGCATCGCGGCCGGCGATTCGGCGATCGGCGTGAACAGCGTGCGCCGCGTCGATTCGTCCGGATAGACGCCCGGATCGCGCACCAGCGCCGGATCCATCAGCTTCAGCGCGCCCTGGTTCGCATTCGCGTAGCGCGTCGAGTTCGAGATCTTCGCGATCACGTCCGGACGCAGGATGTAGTTGATGAACGCATGCGCGTTGTCCGGATGTTTCGCGGATGCCGGAATGACCATCGCATCGAACCACATCAGGGTGCCGAGCCGCGGAATGTCGTACACGACGTCGCGCTTCGGATCGCGCGCCTTCGCCTTCTGCGCGGCCAGGTTGATCGCGCCGGAAAAACCGACCGTTACGCACAGCTCACCGTCGATCAGCTCGTTGGCGTCGGACGAACCCACGAACTCGCGGATGAATGGCCGGATCTTCATCAGCATCGCCTGCGCGGCCGCGTAGTCCTGCGCGGACGGATGCATCGGATCGCGGCCGACATAACGCAGCGCCAGCGGCAGCACGGTGCTCGCGGAGTCCTGCAGGCCCAGGCCGCACTTCGCGGCGACGCGCGACGCGATCTCCGGCTTGAAAAGCAGGTCGAGGCTGTCGGCCGGCATGTCCTGGCCGAGGATCGCGCGCACCCTGGCGCGGTCGTAGCCGACGCCCACGGTGCCCCACATGTACGGCACGCCGTACTGGTTGCCGGGATCGGACTGCGCCATCTGCTTCAGCAGCGACGGATCGAGATACTTCAGGTTCGGCAGCCGGTGCTTGTCGAGCTTGCGAAACACACCTGCCTGGATCTGCCGGGCCATGAAGTCGTTGGTCGGCCACACGAGGTCGTAACCGCTGTTGCCGGTCAGCAGCTTCGACTGCAGCGTCTCGTCGCTGTCGTACGCGTCGTAGCGCACCTTGATGCCGGTTTCCTTCTCGAAGCCGGCCAGCGTATCCGGCGCGAAGTAATTGCTCCAGTTATAGAGGTTCAGCACCTTCTCTTCGTCGGCGCGCGCCGTTCCCGCCAGCACGCACAGCGCGAGGCCCGGCGCCGCGACACGCAACCATCCTTGCCGTTTCATCGGGCGTCCCTCATCGATAGCAGGACGATACGCCGTCGCTGGTCAGCAACGTGCGATACATCTCCGGGCGGCGATCGCGGAAGAAGCCCCACGATTGCCGGTCGGCGCGGATCGCGTCGAGATCGAACGTGTGCACGAGCACCGCCTCGTCGGTGCGGTTCGCCTCGGCCAGCTTCTCGCCGGTGTGATCCGCGATGAAGCTCGACCCGTAGAACACGCCGGTGAGCCCCTGCTGCTGCGGATTGCCGTTGCCGAAACCGGCTTCGCGGCCGATCCGGTTGGCCGCCACCACCGGCACCATGTTGGCGGCCGCGTGGCCCTGCATCGTGCGCTGCCAGTGGCCGGACGAATCGAACGCACTGCTGAACGGCTCGGAGCCGATGATGGTCGGAAAGCACAGGATCTCGGCGCCCATCAGCGCGAGGCAACGCGCCGTCTCCGGATACCACTGGTCCCAGCAGATGCCGATGCCGATCCGGCCGAAGCGCGTTTCCCACACCTTGAAGCCGGTATCGCCCGGTGTGAAATAGAACTTCTCCGTATAGCCCGGCCCGTCCGGGATATGCGTCTTGCGATAGACGCCGAGCACGCGCCCGTCCGCGTCCGCCACGGCGATCGAGTTGTACGCGGCATTGCCCGCACGCTCGAAGAAGCCGATCGGCAGCACGACGCCGAGTTCGCCGGCCAGCGCCGCGAAACGGGCGATCTGCGCGTTGCCTTCGAACGGCTGCGCGAGTTCGAGATGGCGCACGTTCTGGTCGAGGCAGAAGTACGGCATCGCGAACAGCTCCGGGCACAGCACGAGATTCGCGCCCTGCGCGGCGGCCGCGCGGATCAGGCGCTCCGCGGTGGCCATGTTGTCTTCGAGATTCCAGCTGCCCGACGCCATCTGGACGGCGGCGACGGTGATGTGTTTGGACGGCATTGCGATTGCTCCTCGATGGAACCGGAAACCGCTGACGGGACGTCGGTCAGTGCGCGACGGACGGCTGCTGCTGCGTCGAACAGTGGATGCTGCCGCCGCCGATCGACAGCGTCGGGATCGGCAGCATCTGCACCTTGCGCGTCGGGAACGCCCGGCTGAAAGCGTCGCGTGCGGCCTCGTCCTGCTCGACGCCGAATGCGGTCACAATCACCGCGCCGTTCACCAGAATGTAGTTCGCATAGCAGTCGCAGTAGCGCTCGGAGCCGAAGCGTTCGCTGACGATCGGCGACGGCAGGTCGAGCAGCTCGAAACGGCGCCCCGCCGCATCGGTCGCGAGCTCCAGCGCGCGGCGGTTTTCCCGCATCACGCGGAAATAGTCGCCCTGTTCCGGCAGTGCGGTCTGGCACAGCATCCGGCCCGGTGCGATGAACGACGCGATGCCGTCCACATGCCCGTTCGTCTCCACTTCGTCGGGGTTGCCCGGCAGCCACACGATCTTCTCGACGCCCAGCATGCGGCGCAACTCCGCCTCGATCTCCGCGCGGCTCAGGTGCGGATTGCGGTTGGGATGCAGCAGGCAGCTCTCGGTCGTGACCAGCGTGCCCTGCCCGTCGACGTAGAACGAGCCGCCCTCCAGCACCATGTGCGAATTGAAGATCTCGGCGCCGGCCGCGCGCGCGATGTCCTGACCGGCCTGCTGGCAGCCGTCGTACGGCTGGTACTTCTCGCCCCAGCAGTTGAAGCGAAACACGGCCGCGCCCAGCCCGTGCCGTTCGCTGACGAGGAAGATCGGCCCGCAATCGCGTAGCCAGTTGTCCTCGGCCGCGACCGGCAGCACGTCGACGCTCGGGCCTACCAGTTCGCGCGCGGCATCGGCCTGGCTGTGGTGCACCGCGACCACGCAGCGCTGATAGCGCGCGATCGTGCGCGCGACCAGCGCGAATTCGCGGCAGACCTGCGCGTAATGCGTCCCCCACAGGTCCTCGCGATTGTCGAGCACCGGCCATCCGAGCCACGTCGCGTGCATGGATTCCCATTCGGCGGGCATCCGGTAACCGCGCTGGCGAGCATCAAAGCGACCCATCGATCCGACTCCGTTGTGATTGATGAGCGATTTTCCGCCAGGTTAAACTTGATGAATATTGATATTTTTTGGCCAAATCAATCAATTCACCTCATATCTCGATGCAACGCGTTCCGTCCCTGAAACTACTGACCGGCTTCGAAGCCGCGGCCCGGCTGGGCAATTTCTCGCGCGCGGCCGACGAGCTGCATCTGTCGCAGTCGGCGATCAGCCATCAGATCCAGCAACTCGAAGCGCAGCTCGGGCAACCGCTGTTCCGCCGGCGCGGCCGCGGCGTCGAGCTGACCATCGCCGGCGAGGTCCTGCAGCGCAGCGTCCAGCGCGCGATGGACACGTTGCGCGGCGGGCTCGACCGCATCGCGACCTACCTGAACCCGGGGCTCGTCGTGCTGGTGTGTCCGGCGCCGTTGCTGCACGGCTGGCTGCAGCCGCGCCTCGAGCAGCTGCAGCAGGCGCTGCCGGACCTGTGCCCGCTGCTGTCGACCGACGAAACCGCGCGCTACGTCGACGAGATCGACGTCGACATGACGATCGGCACGCGGCCGATGCTGCAACCGGGCCTGGTCGATATTCCGTTCATGCGGGACGAATGGGTGACGGTATGCGCGACGCCGCTGGCCGAGACGCTCGCCCGCGTGCCGCGCGCCGAACACGCGCGGCACGCGGGGCTCGTCTGCCTCGAAGCGAGCCTGACCGACGAGCGCATGGCGACCGTCTTTCGCGAGCAGCTGTCGGATTTCCGGATGCAGGCGATCTACGACGACCAGCGGCTCGTGCTGGACGCCGTGCAGCGCGGCCGCGGCATTGCGTGCCTGCCGCGCCTCGTCGCGCAGGCCGGCCTCGACCAGCACGTGCTGACCGTGCTCGCCGACTACCCGCGCCTGCCCGGCACCACATGGTGGCTGTCGCGGATGGAAGGCCCGTCGCGCTCGCCGATCGTCGAGCAGATGTTCGACTGGCTGGTCCAGCAAGGCATCCTGTCGAGCGTGGCCGACCCGGCGCCCGACCACGCACCGCCTCCGCCCGCGTAATCGAACGCCGAAAAAAAACGTCCCGCCGGCTGGCGGGACGTTCGTCATGATGCGAATGCGTACGATGCGCGGCCGATCACGGCTCGTGACGCAGGTACCCTTCCTTGCTCGGATCGCGCATCCGCCACGACACGATCAGCGAGATCGCGCACAGCACGGTCACGTACCAGTAGAAGGTTTCCTCGCTGCCGATCGACTTGAACCACAGTGCGACGTACTCGGCCGAGCCGCCGAAGATCGCGTTCGCGACCGCATACGACAGGCCGACGCCCATCGCGCGCACTTCCGGCGGGAACATCTCGGCCTTGATCAGCCCGCTGATCGACGTGTAGAAGCTGACGATCGCGAGCGCGACCGTGATCAGCACGAACGCCGCCACCGGACTCGTCACGTCCTTCAGCGCGTGCATCAGCGGCACCGTGCCGATCACCGCGAACGAGCCGAACAGGATCATCGACGTGCGGCGGCCGATCCGGTCGGACAGCGCGCCGAACACCGGCTGCATCAGCATGTAGACGAGCAGCGCGACGGTCATCACGTTGCTGGCCGTCTTCGCATGCATGCCGGCCGTGTTCACGAGGTACTTCTGCATGTACGTCGTGAACGTGTAGAAGATCAGCGAGCCGCCGGCCGTGAAGCCGACCACCGTGAAGAACGCCCCCTTGTGCTGCCACACGCCGCGGATCGTGCCCGCGTTTTTCTTGTCGCGCGATTCGGACGTCGACGTCTCGTCGAGCGACTTGCGCAGGTACAGCGAGATCAACGCGGCCGCCGCGCCGACCACGAACGGAATGCGCCAGCCCCACGCCTTCAGTTCGTCGCCCGACAGCGTCTGCTGCAGGATCACGAGCACGAGCAGCGCGCACAGCTGGCCGCCGATCAGCGTCACATACTGGAACGACGCGAAGAAGCCGCGGCGGCCCTTCAGCGCCACCTCGCTCATGTAGGTCGCGCTCGTGCCGTATTCGCCGCCCACCGACAACCCCTGGAACAGCCGCGCGACCAGCAGCAGCGCCGGCGCGAGCGCGCCGATCTGCGCGTAGGTCGGCAGCACCGCGATCACGAGCGAGCCGCCGCACATCATCAGCACCGAGATCATCATCGCGTTGCGGCGGCCGTGGCGGTCGGCGATGCGGCCGAACAGCCAGCCGCCGATCGGACGCATCAGGAAGCCGGCCGCGAACACCCCCGCCGTGTTCAGCAGCTGCGTCGTCGTGTTGCCGCTCGGGAAGAATGCCGGCGCGAAGTACAGCGCGCAGAACGAGTAGATGTAGAAGTCGAACCACTCGACGAGGTTGCCCGACGAGGCGCCGACGATGGCGAACACGCGCCGCCGGGTGTCATGCGCGGACAGCGCGGCTTGTTCGGTCTGGACGTCCATGGATTGGTCTGTTCCTTGTAGTACTTTCTGGGCGAGGCGGCTGGGCCGCCGCGTGCGGTCGAACGTGGCACCGGTTCCGGCGCACGGCGCTACGGGATTTTAGCGAAATGTAAAGTAACAGGCTCTCCGGGTTCGTCCGGATGTAGAAAATTTTTCTCCCGCCATGCGTTCGTCATATGAAAACGCCAGCCCGCAGGCTGGCGTTCGATGCAAACTTCCCGCTGGCGATGTTCAGATCCGCACCTCCGGCGGCACGTAGCGGCACTCGTAGCGCTTGCGCACGGTACCGGCCTCGTCGACGCTTTCCAGGAACACGTCGAATTGCCAGAGCCGGGCCATGTGCTTGAGCACTTCGTCGCTGTCGTTCGACAGGTGACGGTTGTCGGTCATGAAGTGGCGCAGCGTGAGGCTGCGGTCGCCGCGCGTGTTCACCGCCCACACCTGGATGTTCGGTTCGCGGTGATGGATGTCGTACTGCCTCGACAGTGCCTGTCGCACATACTGGTAGCCCGAATCGTCGTGGATCGCCGACACCTCGAGCGAATCGCGCATGTCGTCGTCGAGCACCGAGAAGAGCCGCATGTCGCGGATCAGGCTCGGCGACAGGTACTGCGCGATGAAGCTCTCGTCCTTGAAGTTGCGCATCGCGTAGTGCATCGCCGGCAGCCACGGGGTGCCCGCGATCTCGGGAAACCACTTGTAGTCTTCCTCCGTCGGCGCTTCGCAGATCCGCCGGATGTCGCTCATCATCGAAAAGCCAAGCGCGTACGGGTTGATCCCGCTGTAGTACGGCTTCGTGACGGGCGGCTGGTAGACCACGTTGCTGTGCGAATGCAGGAACTCCATCATGAAGCTGTCTTCCAGCTTCCCCTGGTTGTACAGCGTATTCAGCAGCGTGTAGTGCCAGAACGTCGCCCAGCCTTCGTTCATCACCTGCGTCTGCCGTTGCGGGTAGAAATACTGGCCGATCTTGCGCACGATGCGGATCACTTCCCGCTCCCACGGTTCGAGCAGCGGCGCATTCTTTTCCGCGAAATACAGCAGGTTCTCCTGCGGCTCGGGCGGATAGCGGTCTTCCTGCTCCTCCATCAGCTCGGGCTTCTTGCCCGGCAGCGTGCGCCACAGTTCGTTCACCTGCGACTGCAGGTACGCCTCGCGCTCGCGCCGCAGCGCGGCCTCCTTCGACAGCGAAGGCTTCTGCGGCCGCTTGTAGCGGTCGACGCCGTAGTTCATCAGCGCATGGCACGAATCGAGCAGTTCCTCGACACGATCGAGACCGTAGCGCTCCTCGCATTCCGCGACGTAGTTCTTCGCATACACGAGATAGTCGATGATCGCGTGCGCGTCGGTCCACAGCCGGAACAGGTAGTTGCCCTTGAAGAACGAGTTGTGCCCGTACGCCGCGTGCGCGATGACGAGCGCCTGCATCGTCATCGTGTTCTCTTCCATCAGGTACGCGATGCACGGGTTCGAGTTGATGACGATTTCGTACGCGAGGCCCATCTGGCCGCGACGGTAGCTCTTCTCGGTCGACAGGAAGTGCTTGCCGAACGACCAGTGACGGTAGTTGACGGGCATCCCGACCGACGCATACGCGTCCATCATCTGCTCGGCGCTGATCAGTTCGAGCTGGATCGGGTAGATGTCGAGCTCGTATTGTTCGGCGACCTGCGAGATGTGCGTGTCGTATTCCTCGAGCAATTCGAACGTCCAGTCGGACGGGCACGGCAGCGGCTTGCGTTCGGCAACGTTCATACGCGCTTCCTTTTGCCCTGGACCGGGCAAATCGGCGGCCAGCGGCGGCGGTTCGGCCTGCCCGCGTTGCTGCGGTGCGGCAGGGCCGGCCGTGTCGTCGCCGGAAGGGCGCGGCGCATAGCCGCGCGACTCGTTGTGCAGATGGCGGGTCGTCATGACATTTCCACCTGCTTTTCGAACAATTCGCGAAACACCGGGTAAATGTCGGCAGCCGATTCCACTTTTTTCATCGCGAGATGCGGCTGAGACAGGGCCAGTTGCGCGTATTCCAGCCACAGGTTCTGCTCTTCCGGCGCGACCTGGATATACGCGAAGTAACGCACCTTCGTGAGGATATCCTCTTCCAGGATTTTGCGACACTTGGGCGAATCGTCAGTCCAGTTGTCGCCGTCGGACGCCTGCGCGCCGTAGATGTTCCACTCCGTCGGCGAGTAGCGCTCGTTCATCACCTTGCGCATCAGCTCGAGCGCACTCGACACCACCGTGCCGCCGCTCTCGGTCGAATGGAAGAAGGTGTCCTCGTCGACTTCCTCGGCACGCGTGTGGTGGCGGATGAACACCACCTCGATGCGCTCGTAGTTACGCTTGAGGAACAGGTAAAGCAGGATGAAGAAGCGCTTCGACAGATCCTTGCGCTGCTCGTCCATCGAGCCCGACACGTCCATCAGGCAGAACATCACGGCCTGGCTCGACGGTTGCGGCTGCTTCACGCGGTTGATGTAGCGCAGGTCGAACGGATCGATGAACGGAATCCGCCAGATGCGCCCCTTCAGGTGATGGATCTCGGCCTCGAGCACCGCGATCTCCGCGCGCCGGTCTTCCGGGTCGCTCTTCATCGCCTCGAGCTGCGCCTCCAGCTCGCGCAGCTCGTTGACGAGCGGCGAGCCGAGCGCGATGCGACGCCCGAGTGCGCTGCGCAGCGAACGCACGACGTCGATGTTGTTCGGCGTGCCTTCCGCCGACCAGCCCGCGCGCACGTTCTTCCAGCTCGGCACCGTCAGCAGGTGCGTCTTCACGAGGCGAGGCAGTTCGAGATCGTCGAAGAAGTACTGCATGAACTCGTCGCGCGACAACTCGAACACGAAGTCGTCCTGCCCTTCGCCCTCGTTGCTCGCCTGACTGCCTCCGCCGCCCGAGCCGCCCTGCGGGCGCGGGATCTTGTCGCCGCGCACGTAGTCCTCGTTGCCGGGGTGCACGTATTCACGACGCCCGCCAGGCGCGTGCCGGAAATTCGGCTCCGCGATGTCCTTGCGCGGGATCGTGATGCTCTGCGTGCTCTGGATATCCTTGATGCTACGGTCGCGCACCGCGTCGGACACGGCACGACGAATGTAGTTCTTGACGCGACGCAGAAAGCGTTCGCGGTTGGCGATGCTCTTGTTCTTGCCGGCCAGCCTGCGGTCGATGATTTGATGAAGCACTCCCGGTCTCCCGCTCGAAAGTCGATCTGCCGGGGCACTCGCCGCGCATGCCGTCTGCCGTCATGCGGGCGGCGCCTCTGAAAGCGCCCGTACGGTCTCGCCGTACGGGCGCAGTACCGCGCGCGTCATGATGACTTGCGCACGCGCAGGTACCAGTCGCAAAGCAGCCTCACCTGCTTCGGCGTATAGCCCTTCGCGACCATCCGGTTCACAAAGTCCTCATGCTTGCGCTGCTCCTCCGCCGAACCCTTCGCGTTGAACGAAATCACCGGCAACAGTTCCTCGGTATTCGAGAACATCTTCTTCTCGATCACGACGCGCAACTTCTCGTAGCTCGTCCACACGGGGTTCTTGCCGGCGTTCGCCGCCCGTGCACGCAACACGAAGTTCACGATCTCGTTGCGGTAATCCTTCGGATTACTGATGCCGGCCGGCTTCTCGATCTTCTCCAGCTCCGCGTTGAGCGCGGCGCGGTCGAAGCTCTCGCCCGTATCGTGATCGCGGAACTCCTGGTCCTGGATCCAGAAGTCCGCATACGTGACGTAGCGGTCGAAGATGTTCTGGCCGTACTCCGAATACGACTCGAGGTAGGCCGTCTGGATCTCCTTGCCGATGAAATCCGCGTAGCGCGACGCCAGTACGTCCTTCACGAAGGACAGATACTTCTGCTCGGTTTCCGGCGGGAACTGTTCGCGCTCGATCTGCTGCTCGAGCACGTACATCAGGTGCACGGGGTTGGCCGCGACCTCGCTCGAATCGAAGTTGAACACGCGCGACAGGATCTTGAACGCGAAGCGTGTCGACACGCCCGTCATCCCTTCGTCCACGCCCGCGTAGTCGCGGTATTCCTGGTACGACTTCGCCTTTGGATCGGTATCCTTGAGGTTTTCGCCGTCGTACACCTGCATCTTCGAGAACAGGCTCGAATTCTCCGGCTCGTGCAGGCGCGACAGCACCGAGAACTGCGACATCATCTTCAGCGTGCCCGGTGCGCAGACGGCCTCGGCCAGCGACGAGTTGCGGATCAGCTTCTCGTAGATCTTGGTCTCTTCCGATACGCGCAGGCAGTACGGCACCTTCACGACGAAGATCCGGTCGAGCAGTGCCTCGTTGTTGCGGTTGTTGCGGAACGCCTTCCATTCCGACTCGTTCGAGTGCGCGAGGATGATCCCGTCGAACGGAATCGCGCCGAAGCCCTCGGTGCCCTTGAAGTTGCCTTCCTGCGTGGCGGTGAGCAGCGGGTGCAACACCTTGATCGGCGCCTTGAACATTTCGACGAACTCGAGCAGGCCCTGGTTCGCGAGGCACAGGCCACCGGAGTAGCTGTACGCGTCGGCGTCGTCCTGCGCGTACTGTTCGAGCTTGCGGATATCGACTTTGCCGACCAGCGACGAGATGTCCTGGTTGTTCTCGTCACCGGGCTCCGTCTTCGCGATCCCGATCTGCCGCAGGATCGACGGATAGCGACGCACCACGCGGAACTGGCGGATGTCGCCGTTGTATTCGTGCAGGCGCTTGACGGCCCACGGACTCAGGATGTTTTTCAGGTAGCGGCGCGGAATGCCGTACTGTTCCTCGAGGATCGGGCCGTCTTCGTCGTAGTCGAACAGCCCGAGCGGCGATTCGTTGACGGGCGAACCCTTCAGCGAATAGAACGGCACGCGCTCCATCAGTTGCTTCAGACGCTCGGCGATCGACGACTTGCCGCCGCCCACCGGGCCAAGCAGATAGAGGATCTGCTTCTTCTCTTCGAGCCCTTGCGCAGCGTGACGGAAATATGCGACCACCTGCTCGATCACTTCCTCCATTCCGTAGAACTCACGGAACGCGGGATAGACCTTGATGACCTTGTTCGCGAAGATCCGCGACAGGCGCGGATCGTTGCGGGTATCGATGTGTTCAGGTTCCCCGATTGCTGCCAGCATGCGTTCACCAGCCGTCGCGTACGCGGATGGATCGTTCTTGCAGAGCGCGAGATACTCCTCCAGCGAGAGCTCTTCCTCTCGCGTTTTTTCGAAGCGGTTCGCGAAGCTGCTGTAAATATCCATGCTACCTCCCTCGCCTGAGTCTGAAGACGTGCCTGCCTTCGTACGACTGCGCAGAAGCAAGCGCGTTCGAATTCATCCTAAACCCTTTCTTATTTTTTTTCACGAACTCTTCGTATGAAGTTCGTCATTCTCGACAACACCGCTTGGACAACGCATTTCGTCGTTTTACAATCGATCTCCCGAGCCGCAGAAACTGCATCCGTCGCGTCTCGTCGAACAACGGAACGTCTTGTGCGTTGGACACATCCGACGTCGTCACTTCCCCCTTCATCCCTATACGTTCGAGCAGCCGTTTGCGACGACACGTTGCGCGCGCCGTTACAAATTTTTTTCGCAGCGCCCTTACGGAGATACCCGTACGACGGATGCGGGAACTTCACTCGCACCTGTGCGCACCTCCGTCGATGCAGAGCGTTCGATGCACGCAACCCTGCACGATCGTCGTTCATGTACGTCGTCTGTCACATTTCTCCACCGCAGAAACGACGACGCCCGCATGTTGCGGGCGTCGTTCGCTACCAAATGGGGATAGATGCGCGGCACGCGCGAATCAGAAGGTTTCCCAGTCGTCCGCGCCACCGGTAGCGGCCGCCTGCGCGGGCGGAGCGGCGGCCGCGACGGGCTTGCGCACCGGTGCCGCCGCAGCCGCGCGTTTCGGCGGGGCATCGCGATCGTCGCGCGCAGCAGCGACAGGCGCGGCAACCGCCGCGGAAGGCGCACGCGGCGCGTGACGCACCGCAACCGGTGCCGCGGCACCCGGCCGCGACGTGTCGTCGGCGAGCTGGAATACCGCTGCCGTTTCACGCAGGCGCCCGGCCTGTTCGTCGAGCGACTGCGCGGCGGCCGCGGCTTCCTCGACGAGCGCCGCATTCTGCTGCGTGACCTCGTCCATCTGCGCGACCGCGCGCGCCACCTGGTCGATCCCGCCGCTCTGCTCCTCGGATGCCGCCGCAATCTCGCCCATGATGTCCGTCACGCGCTGCACCGCGCCGATCACGTCGCTCATCGTGCGCCCTGCCTCGTCAACCAGCGTGGAACCCGACCGGATGCGCTCCACCGACGCGTCGATCAGCACCTTGATCTCCTTGGCCGCGGCCGACGAACGCTGGGCCAGGCTGCGCACCTCGCCCGCGACGACCGCGAAACCGCGGCCTTCCTCGCCGGCCCGCGCGGCTTCCACCGCTGCATTCAGCGCAAGAATGTTGGTCTGGAACGCGATTCCCTCGATGATCGCGATGATGTCCGCGATCTTCGCCGAGCTGTCGTTGATCTCGCCCATCGTGCCGACCACCTGGCCGACGACCGTATTGCCCTTGTTTGCAATCTCCGACGCATTCGCGGCCAGCGAACTCGCCTGGCGTGCATTGTCTGCGTTCTGCTTCACGGTGCCGGTCAGCTGCTCCATGCTCGACGCGGTTTCCTGCAGCGCCGCGGCCTGCTCCTCGGTGCGCGACGACAGGTCGATGTTGCCGGCCGCAATCTGGCGCGCCGCGGTCGCGATCGACTCGCTGCCGCCGCGCACGGTGCGCACCGTCTCGACGAGCCCGCGCTGCATCTTGCCGAGGCCCTCGAGAAGCTGGCCCATCTCGTCACGCCGGTCCACGACGATCGGCCGGCGCAGGTCGCCGGCGGCAATCGCGTCGAAATGCGCGAGCGCGTCGGCAATCGGGCGGCCGATCGCGCGGCTCAGCGTCAGCCACGACACCACCGCGGCGGCGAAGCCGGCCGCCAGCGCGACGATCGCCAGCACACGCAGCGTCTCGTACACCGATTCCGCATGATCGAAGTTGGCTTGCGCGTCACTGAACTGGTAGTTGCGCAACGCCTCGCTCGCCGTCGAGAGGTCGGTGTAGCGCGCCTGGAGCTGCTTTGCGCCGTCGCCGATGCGGTCGACCTGATTCGCCCCGAGCACGCTCGCGAACGCGTCGCACTCGTGCTGCAACGCCTGCCGCTTCGCGGCGACGTCCTGTGCGATGCGATCCTCCTCCGGGCCGCGCGGCAACGCGAGATACTTTTGCCACCAGGTGTCCGACTGCGCGCGCATCCCGCGGCTTCGCTCGATGGCAGCCGCCGCATCGGGCGTGCCGGCCAGGAGCGCCGCCCGGTCGAGGGCCAGGCGTTCGCGCGCCGAATAGATCTCGGCAAGCGAGACATCGACCGCGCTTGGCATCTGATTCTTGAAGATCTCGCGCGTCGTGCCGTTCGCGCGCGTCATTCCATACACGCCGAGCCCACCGATCACACCGAGGAGCACCGCCAGAAACGCCATCGTGAAACCGATGCGCGCACGAATCGTCAGGTTTTTGAACGCCATCATCCTTCCTGTGTTGCGTCGTGATGGACGGGACGGACCCGTCGCTTCGAAGCATTGCTTCACCTGATGCATTTACGACCATGCATCGCACAACTTGATGGCGTTTCCGCTATTTTTTCGAATTATTCGTCTGTTTATTACAAATAGCTGAACGAAAATACGTGCATCGCCGTGTACTAGCGTACACATCGATGGAAGGCCCTCCGTCGCCGGCGCGCATCGCGGATACGCGGCCGGCCGTCGTTTGCGACGAACCGGCTGCGATGCGTGATCAGGCCCTATCCGGCCAGTTCGGCAAGCGTGGGAATCGACGGTTGCGCGCCCGCCCGCGTGACCGACAGTGCCGCCGCGCGTTGCGCGAAGCGGATCGCGGTGTCGACGTCCGCCCCGGCCGCGAGCCGCGCGGAAAAGCCGCCGATGAAGGTGTCGCCGGCCGCCGTCGTGTCGACGGCCTGCACGGCCGGCGCCGGATAATGCCGCGCGGCGCCGTCGGCCGTCAGCGCAAGCACGCCGCGCGCGCCCAGCGTGACCAGCACGTTGCGCGCGCCGCCAGCCTGCAGCGCGCGGGCGGCGGCTTCCGCCTCCGCCGGGTCGCGCACCGGCAGCGCGGTCAACGCGGCCGCCTCGACCTCGTTCGGGATCAGGTAATCGACGAGCGGCAGCCAGCCGTCCGGCAGCGGTGCGACGGCCGGGGCCGGATTGAGCACCACCGTGCGGCCGAGCCGACGTCCGGCCGACAGCGCCGCGAACACCGCATCCGGCGGCGTCTCGAGCTGGCAGATCACGACGTCGGCCGACGCCAGCGCGGCCTCGTGCCGCGCGACCGTATCGGTCGTGACCTCGCCATTGCCGCCCGCGACGATCACGATCGCGTTCTGGCTCGCATCGTCGACGACGATCAGCGCGACGCCGGTCGACGCCGACGCGCTCGTCGCGAGCCCCGCGCAGTCGATCCCCTCGGCTTCGAGGCCCGCACGCAGTGCCGCGCCATGCGCATCCGCGCCGACGCAGCCGATCATCGCGACCTGCGCGCCGAGCCGCGCGGCAGCGACGGCCTGGTTGCCGCCCTTGCCGCCCGCCGCCTGCGCGAACGCATGACCGGCGAGCGTTTCGCCGGGCAGCGGCAGGCGCGGCGCCCGCACGACGAGATCCATGTTGAGGCTGCCGACCACCGTTACGCGGCCGGCGCCCGCTGCGGGCGCCGTCATGCGCGACCGCCGGAAGCCGGCGGCTCGCGGTAGATCGCCGTCGATTCACGCAGTACGAGACGCGGCGACACGACGCGACGGCGGCTCGGCACGGCCGACGAGCCGCCGCCGATCCGCTCGATCAGGGTCTGCGCCGCCATTTCGCCGAGCGCGCGCACCGACTGGCCGACCGTCGACAGCGCCGGATAGGTGTAGCGGGAGAATTCGATGTCGTCGAATCCGATGATCGAACAGTCGTCGGGCACGCGCATGCCGCGCTCGGCCGCCGCACGCAGCGCGCCGACGCCCATCAGGTCGTTGCCCGCGAAGATCGCGCTCGGCCGCACCGATTCGAACAGCCGCGACGCCGCGTGATAACCGCCGAGGCACGAAAAGTCGCTTTCCGCGATCGCGCCCGGCACGATGTCGACACCGCGCTCGGCCATCGCGCGGATGAAACCGTGCACGCGCATCGCGCTGACCGCCGTGTCGGTCGGCCCCGTGATGCAGCCGATCTTCGCGTGCCCGAGCTCGAGCAGGTGGCGCGTCGCCAGGTACGCGCCGCGCTCGTGGTCGATCTGCACGAGGTCGGCCGCGAGCCCCTCGATGTTGCGATCGACGACGACGAGCGGCGCATGGATGTCCGCAAGCGTCTGCGCGAGCACCGCATCCTCGCCCGCCGACGCGACGATCAGCCCGTCGATGCGCTTTTCCTGCAGCACGCGCAGGTAGTTGCGCTGCTTCACGGGATCGTCGTCCGAGTTGCAGAAGAACACGCAATAGCCATTGGCCGCGCACTGATCCTCGATGCCGCGTGCAAGTTCCGCGAAATACGGATTCGTGCTGTTCGGCACGACGAGGCCGATGGTCGCCGTCGCACGCGCCTTCAGCGAGCGCGCCACGGCCGACGGCACGTAATTCAGCTCGCGGATTGCACCCTCGACCTTCGCACGCACATCCGCAGACACCGGCCGCGAGTTGTTCACCACGTGCGAGACGGTCGTAAACGACACGCCCGCCATGGCTGCCACATCCTTGATCGTCGCCATTTCCCGTTTCTCTCTGGTCTGTTCTGTCTGTCTTTCTACCGCACGCGCGTGCGCCGGCTGCGATACGTATCGAGCACGACCGCCACCACGATCACCGCGCCGGTGATGATCCGTTTCGTCGGCTCGTTCGCGCCGATCTGCGCCAGCCCCGCGGCGAGCACGGAGATGATCAACACGCCGAAGAACGTGCTGATCACCGAGCCGCGCCCGCCCATCAGGCTCGTGCCGCCGATCACGACGGCCGCGATCACCTGCAGTTCGAGGCCGACGCCCGCGTTCGGGTCGGCCGCCTCGAGCCGCGAAATCTGGAACAGCGACGCGAGCCCCGCGAGCGCGCCCATCAGCGCGAATACGAGAATTTTATACGGCCTCGGGTTAACCCCGGCAAGTCGGACGGCTTCTTCGTTCGTGCCGATCCCGACGAGATAGCGTCCGAACACGGTGCGCGTCAGCACGAACTGGGCCGCGATCATCACCGCGACCGCGATCAGGAACGCCGGCGAGATGCCGAGCGCGATCGGGTTCGACAGGAAATCGAACGCGTCGCCGATATAGGCGGTGCGCGAATTCGTCAGCTGGTACGCGAGGCCACGTGCGGCCTCCAGCACGCCGAGCGACACGATGAACGACGGGATCCGCCAGCCGACCGTGACCGCGCCCGTCAGCGCGCCCGTGACGGTCGCGACCGCGATGCCGATCAGCGCGGCCGGCAGCGGCCCCCACTGCCATTTCAGCGCGGCGACGCTGACCATCGACGCGGCGAGCGCGAGCACCGAGCCGACCGACAGGTCGATCCCGGCGATGATCAGCACGAAGGTCATCCCGACCGACATCACGACGAGATCGGGAATCTGGTTCGCGATCGTGCTGAACGTATCGTAGGTCAGGAAATGCGAGCTCAGCGTCGAAAACAGCACGATCATCGCGGCAAGCGCGCCGGCGAGCCCGAGATAGTTCGACAGGCCGAGCCGCGTGCCGGACAGCGTGCGCGCGCGGCGCCCCGTCACGTCCTGCTGCGCGCCTGCGTCGGTCGGGGATACGGGAGGCTGGGTCATTGCTGTCGTCCTGTCGTCGAAGTGCCCGGAGCGGCGCCTTGCGCCTGCCCCGCGTCCGGATGCCGTGCGCCGTCCGGCGGCGTCTCGCGGCCGAAGCCGGCGAACGCCGCGGCCAGCAGTGCATCCTGGGTCCAGTTGCCGCGCTCGAACACGGCGGTCATGCGCCCGGCCGACATCACGCCGATCCGGTCGCAGATCAGCATCAGCTCACGCAGGTCGCTCGACACGACGACGAGCGCGCGGCCTTCGCGCGCGAGCGCGCCCATCAAAGTGTAGATCTCGAACTTCGCGCCGACGTCGATCCCGCGCGTCGGCTCGTCGAACAGCAGCACGCCCATGTCGCGCGCGAGCCAGCGGCCGATCACGACCTTCTGCTGATTACCGCCCGACAGCTCGCCGACCGCCTGCGCCGCACCGTGCGTGCGGATTCGCAGCGCGTCGATCTGCTGCTCGGCGAGCGCCGTTTCACGCGCGCTGTCGACGATGCCGCCGCGCGCCAGCCGGTCGAGCTGGCCAAGCGACACGTTCGCGGTGATCGACTGCGTGAGCAGCAACCCTTCGCCCTTGCGATCCTCGGTGATCAGCGCGATGCCGTGCTTCACCGCCTCGACGGGCGAGCCGATCCGCACCGGCTTCGGCGGCTGGCCGATCGCGATCGTTCCCGCATCCGGCGCATCCGCGCCGTAGATCAGCCGCAGCAGTTCGGTACGTCCCGCGCCGATCAGCCCCGAGATGCCGAAGATCTCGCCCGCGCGCACCTCGAGCGACACGTCGCGCACCGCCGTCCCGCGGGCGAGGCCCGACACGACGAGCCGCGGTGCGCCGATACGGCGCTCGCCGAGATCGATGTGCTCGCCGATCTCGCGCCCGACCATCAGCGTGACGAGCCCGTCGGACGTCGTCGCCGCCATGTCGCCCGCATGGACGAGCCGGCCGTCGCGCAGTACCGCGACCCGCTCGGCGACACGCGCGAGTTCCTCGAGCCGGTGCGAGATGTAGATGATCGCGACCCCGCGTGCCTTCAGCCGGTCGATCTGCTCGAACAGCAGCTCGACTTCACGCGCGGTCAGCATCGCGGTCGGTTCGTCGAGAATCAGCACGCGGCAGTCGCCGATCAGGTTGCGCGCGATCTCGACCATCTGCTGATGGCCGATGCCGAGCGCGCCCACCGGCGTATCGGGATCGACCGTGTCAAGCCCGACCTGGGCCATCGCGGCCCGCGCGTCGTCGCGCAACCGCGCACGATCGATGATCCCGAAGCGCCGCGGCAGGCGGTTCAGGAACAGGTTTTCGGCGACCGTCAGGGTCGGCAGCAGGTTCAGCTCCTGCATCACCATGCGCACGCCGAGCGCCTCGGCCTGCGTCCGGCTCGCCGGCGCATAGGGCTGGCCGCCAAGCTGCATCGTGCCGGCGGTCGGCTCGACGAGCCCGCCGATGATCTTCGACAGCGTGCTCTTGCCGGCGCCGTTCTCGCCCGTCAACGCAAGCGCGTTGCCCGCCTCGAGCGTCAGCGTGACCTCGGCGAGCACGGGTTCGGCATAGGTCTTGCCGATGCCGGATACGGACAGCACGGGAGAGGCTGCGCGGGAGGGTTGGGAAGTCGGGTCCATCGCGATCCTGATTGCGGCCGCGCGCACGCGGCGCGCGGGTATGACGCTCACAAGTGCATGTGCATGCAGTGGCCGTGATCGCGCTCACCCCTGATAACGGCCGCCGCGCCCGATTCTTGAGGGCGGCGGCTGTATCGGGGTTGCGTCACTTCGTCACGAGATCCACCGGCGTCTCGACCACGCCCGACATGTCGGCCTGCTTGCGATGCTCGGAGATCGCCTTGAGCGCCGTGTCGATGCCGAACACGGCCTGCTTCGCCGCGTACTGATCGGCCGTCGCGAGCACGCGGCCGTCCTTCAGCATCGGCTTGATCGCGTTGATGTTGTCGTAGCCGACCACGAACACCTTGCCCTGCTTGCCGGCCGCGCGCACGGCCGACACGGCGCCGATCGCCATGTTGTCGTTGCCGCACAGCAGCGCCTTCAGGTTCGGGTATTCGTTGAGCATCGCGGCCGCGACCGCATTGCCCTTGTCGATCTCCCATTCACCGGACTGCACCGATACGACCTTCATCCCGCCCGCCTTCATCGCATCCTCGAAGCCGGCCGTGCGCTGCTGCGCATTGGTCGTCGTCGACACGCCTTCGACGATGCCGACCTGGTCGCCCGCCTTCAGCCGCTTCGCGAGGTAATCGCCGATCTTGCGCGCGCCCTTGCGGTTGTCCGGGCCGACGAACGGTACGTTCAGGTTCTTCGATTTCAGCACGTCGGGATCGAGCCGGTTGTCGATGTTCACGACGATGATGCCGGCGTCGACCGCCTTCTTCACGACCGGCACGAGCGCCTTCGAATCGGCCGGCGCGAGCACGATCGCGTCGACCTTCGACACGATCATCTGCTCGACGATGCGGATCTGGTTCGCGGTGTCGGTCTCGTCCTTGATGCCGTTGGTGATCAGGTCGAACTGGTTCGCGTTGTGCTTCTGGTATTCCTTCGCGCCCGTTTCCATCGTCAGGAAGAACTCGTTGGCGAGCGACTTCATCACGAGCGCGACCTTCGGCTTGGCCGATGATTGCGCATGGACGGCCGGTGCGGCGGCAACCGCGACGGCGGCGAGCGCGGCGGTCAGGAAGCGACGGCGAAAGAGGACATTCATACACATCTCCTGGCGACCGGCCCCAAGGGCCGGACTATTGTTTGACTGTTGTTTTAATGTGAGCAAACGTTTGCGCCACACTACCCGGGCAATGGCCATCGATGCTGCTGTCGGTACCACGGAATGGAAGCGAGGCAGACGGCCGACTGCCTGACGCGTGCTGTTGTTTACGCGCCGCCGCCGGCGGGAAGCCGGCGGAGTGAAGGCTATGCTGTACCGATTCGCGTCGGCGCGCAACCTGTCTGATCAATATTTAAGGGTTTATTCGGAGCGCGTGTCACGCCGGATCCCGCGGCGCCGGCTCGTCTTCATCGGCTGACGGCGGCTCGCCGAATCGGTTCGCATGCGGCGTGCCGGCGATGAAGCCGTTCATCACGAACAACGCGAGCGCGCCGACGATCGGCACGAACACCAACAGCATCCACCATCCCGACTTGTCGATGTCGTGCAGCCGCTTCACACCGACCGCAATCGACGACCACGCCGCGACGACGGCGACCACGATGAGCACCAGCATCGCCAGCAGCGGCAGATCGTCATCCGGCGAGCGGTGCGAATCCGCATCGAAAAACACGCTGAGCAACGCGGAAACCAGTGCGTAGATCCACCACGGCAGGCGTCCGATCCGGCCTTCGAAGGAAAAGAGAAACCATTTCAGGTTCATTGTTTACCTCGTCGTCACGCGTGTTGCGTGCTGTGCGCCATGTTGCCGAATGTGTCCGAACGGGCAATCCGCGTGCGTTGTGTTGCGAATGCGAACGGGCTGTCGGCCATGTGCCCCGCGCTTCGTTCCGGCGTCGCGCAGGGTGTCGTTGAAGCGGGCCGGCCGGTCGGGATGGTGCCGGAGAGTCGCGGCAACACCCGTCAGCCGGTATTCACGCGCATTGAATCACAGACAAGGAGAAACGGGGCGGCCGGTATGCAGGATGGCAAGGCCCGATGCGAGGCGCTCGAACGTGCCGTCTTGATTTCTCGCTGGCAGCCGAGCGCATGTCGTGCGCCGGGTGCGGGGATGAATCGGCGGGAAACCGCGATTGCGGCCGGTGATTCGGTGAGTCTGGGTCGAACAACCAGGCGGCGGCAGATCGCCTGCCGCCGCCTGATGCATGACAGGACGTCGCGCCATCCGCGGTGGTCGCGCGGACGGCGCAGGACGTACTGTCGTCAAACGGCTTCGCGCAACAGCCCCGCGATTTCCGCTTCGTTCAGGTGCGGCGCGAACATCTCGATCAGCCGGTACGCATACGCACGCAGGAATGCGCCCTTGCGCAGGCCGACCCGCGTCGTGCTCGCCTCGAACAGGTGCTGCGTATCGAGCGCGACGAGCCCCGTGTCGCGCTGCGGATCGTAGGCCATCGCCGCGACGACGCCGATCCCCATCCCGAGCTCGACATAGGTCTTGATCACGTCGGCGTCGATCGCGGTCAGCACGACGTCGGGCACGGCACCCGCCTGCGTGAATGCCTGATCGATGTGCGAGCGGCCCGTGAAGTCCTGGTCGTACGTGATGATCGGGTACTCGGCGATTTCCTCGAGCGTCAGGTTCTCGCGACCGACGAGCGGATGGCCCTTCGGCACGACGACCGTGTGGTGCCACGAATAGCACGGGAACGTGACGATGTCCGGATAGCGGTCGAGCGCTTCGGTCGAAATGCCGAGATCGGCCTCGCCGTTCAGGATCATCTGCGCGATCTGCTGCGGGCTGCCCTGGCGCAGCGCGAGATGGACCTTCGGGAACACGTCGGTAAACTGCCGGATAACCTTCGGCAGCGCGTAGCGCGCCTGCGTGTGCGTCGTCGCGACGACGAGGTGGCCGCTGTCCTGGTCGGCGAACTGGCGCGCGACGCGGCGCAGGTTCTCGGCATCGAGCAGCATCCGCTCGATCAGCTGGTGCACGGCCTTGCCGGGCTCCGTGAGCCCCGTCAGCCGCTTGCCGCGCCGGATGAAGATATCGACGCCCAGCTCATCCTCGAGATCCTTGATCTGCTTGGACACGCCGGACTGCGACGTGTACAGCACGTTCGCGACTTCCGTCAGGTTCATGTTCTGGCGCACCGCTTCGCGCACGAACCGCAATTGCTGAAAATTCATGGGTATGCCTCTTAGGCTGTCGTTGTTTGATTGTCTGATCGGAGCGCGCTCCGCCCCCTGCCCTGCATTCCGGCGTCAACGCGCGGGAAACACACGCACCGCGCGCGGCACGGCCGTCGCACCGTCGCCGACCTGCAGCGACAGCGCACGCCATGCGTCGCGATCGAGTTCCGCCTCGAGCGCGCCGCCTGCGCGCGCCTCGAGCTCCACGCGCACCGAACCGCCGAGCGGGATCACACGGCGCACGTCCACCGCGATGCCGTCACGGTGCCCTTCGCCCGCCGGCCAGAGTTGCAGGTCGTGCGGCCGCACATACGCGTTCGCAGGACCCGCGAAATCGGCATCGACCTCGATCGGCGCAGCCGCGCCCTCGGCCACGAAGCCGCGCCCGGCGACCGTGCCCGGCAGCCGGTTGGCCGCGCCGAGGAACTCGTAGACGAACGCGCTCTGCGGATGATCGTAGACGTCCTGCGGGCTGCCGACCTGCTCGACGTGGCCGCGGTTCAGCACGACGATGCGGTCCGCGACTTCCAGCGCCTCCTCCTGGTCGTGCGTAACGAAGATCGTCGAGATGTGCAGGTCGTCGTGCAGACGGCGCAGCCAGCCGCGCAGTTCCTTGCGGACCTTCGCGTCAAGCGCGCCGAACGGCTCGTCGAGCAGCAGCACCTTCGGCTCGACCGCGAGCGCGCGGGCGAGCGCGATGCGCTGGCGCTGGCCGCCCGACAGCTCCGACGGATAACGCTGCGCGAGCCAGTCGAGCTGCACGAGCTTCAGCAGCTCGTGCACCTTGTCGCGGATCGCGCTTTCCGACGGCCGCTCGCGGCGCGGCTTCACGCGCAGCCCGAACGCGACGTTCTCGAACACGGTCATGTGGCGGAACAGCGCGTAGTGCTGGAACACGAACCCGACCTGCCGATCGCGCGCGCCGACCGACGCGACGTCGAGCCCCTGCAGCACGACCTGGCCGGCGTCCGCGTGCTCGAGGCCCGCGATCACGCGCAGCAGCGTGGTCTTGCCGCAGCCGGACGGCCCGAGCAGCGCGACCAGTTCGCCGGGCGGGAAGTCGAGCGACACGTTGTCGAGCGCCGTGAAATCGCCGAAGCGCTTCTGAAGGTTACGGACGGTGATACCCATTCTGGTTGCCTCTTTACGATTTCGACGAAACGGCGGCGGGGCCGGCGTGTGCGGGAACGGTGTCGCTCGCGCCGGCCAGTTCGGCGGCGAGATGACGCTCGGCGATCAGTTTCAAGGCGAGCGTGACGAGCGCGAGCAGCGCGAGCACCGACGCCACCGCGAACGCTGCCGCGAAGTTGTACTCGTTGTACAGGATCTCGACGTGCAGCGGCATCGTGTCGGTCACGCCGCGGATGTGGCCCGATACGACCGACACCGCGCCGAACTCGCCCATCGCACGTGCGTTGCACAGGATCACGCCGTACAGCAGACCCCACTTCACGTTCGGCAGCGTCACGCGGCGGAAGATCTGCCAGCCCGACGCGCCGAGCACGCGCGCGGCTTCTTCCTCGTCGGTGCCTTGCGCCTGCATCAGCGGAATCAGCTCGCGCGCGACGAACGGGAACGTGACGAAGATCGTCGCCAGCACGATGCCCGGCACCGCGAAGATGATCTGCACGTCGTGCGCCTGCAGCCACGGCCCGAGCCAGCCCTGCGCGCCGAACAGCAGCACGTACACGAGACCCGAGATCACCGGCGACACCGAGAACGGCAGGTCGATCAGCGTCGTCAGCAGCGCCTTGCCGCGGAATTCGAATTTCGCGATCGCCCACGACGCGCACACGCCGAACACGAGGTTCAGCGGCACGGCGATCACGGCGACGGTCAGCGTCAGCTTGATCGCCGACCACGCGTCGGGATCGGCCAGCGATTCGAGATAGAAGCCGACGCCTTTTCTCAGCGCCTCGACGAACACCGCGGCGAGCGGCACGACGAGGAAGAACGCAAGGAACGCCAGCGCGATGCCCGTGAGCAGCCAGCGCACGACGCGCGACTCGCTGACGGGGTCGAGTCGCTTCGCAGCGCGCCCTTGCTCGGCCGAAGACGGGGTTTTCAGCACGACGGTGGCCTCCTGGCTCATTGCTGGCCTCCTGCTGCGGCGGCGGTGACGGTAGCAGGCGCGGGACCGCTCGCACCCTTGCTCGTGCGGCGCTGCAGATACCACTGCAGCGTGTTGATCAGCAGCAGCATCAGGAACGACACGACGAGCATCACGACCGCCAGCGCGGTCGCGCCCGCGTAGTCGTACTGCTCGAGCTTCGTGATGATGAGCAGCGACGTGATCTCGGATTTCATCGGCACGTTGCCGGCAATGAAGATCACCGAGCCGTATTCACCGAGCGCACGCGCGAACGCGAGCGCGAACCCGGTGAGGAGCGCCGGCAGCACGGCCGGCAGCACGACGCGGCGGAACGTCAGCCAGCGCGACGCGCCCAGGCACGCGGCCGCCTCTTCCTGCTCGCGCTCGAAATCCTCGAGCACCGGCTGCACGGTGCGCACGACGAACGGCAGCCCGATGAAGGTCAGCGCGACCAGCACGCCGGCCGGCGTGAACGCGATCTTGATGCCGAGCGGCGCGAGATACTGGCCGACCCAGCCGTTGGTCGCATAGACGGCCGCGAGCGAGATGCCGGCAACCGACGTCGGCAGCGCGAACGGCAGGTCGACGATCGCATCGACGAGGCGCTTGAACGGGAACGTGTAGCGCACGAGCACCCACGCGACGAGGAAGCCGAACACGGCGTTGATCAGCGCGCCGCCGAGTGCGGACGTGAACGTCAGCCGGTACGACGCGAGCACGCGCGGCGACGCGACGGCGGTGACGAACTGGTCCCACGACAGCGTCGCGGTCTTCAGGAACGTGGCGGCGAGCGGTATCAGCACCACGAGGCTCAAATAGGCCACCGTGATGCCTAGCGTCACGCCGAAACCGGGCAGCGCGCTCGGCTTGCGAAAGGTGTACGTCGTCATCGGATGCTCTTGCTGGGTCGATGCTGCTCATGGGTCCGACGCAAACGCCGGCGCGATGCTTTGCGCCGGCGGCCCGCCGAGGGTGCGGCGCGCTGTCGTGGCGCGCCGCTGTCGTTATGGTGTTACTGCGGCTTGTAGATCGAATCGAACACGCCGCCGTCCGCGAAATGCATCTTCTGCGCATTCGTCCAGCCGCCGAAGGTATCGTCGACCGTGTACAGCTTCAGCTTCGGGAACTGCTTGGTCAGCTCCGCCGGCACGTTCTTCGAACGCGGCCGGTAGTAGTTGCGTGCCGCGATCTCCTGGCCCTGCGGGCTGTACAGGAAGTTCAGGTACGCATCGGCCAGCTTGCGCGTGCCCTTCTTGTCGACCACCTTGTCGACCACCGCGACGGGCGGCTCGGCCAGGATGCTCACCGACGGCACGACGATCTCGAACTTGTCGGTACCGAATTCCTTGACCGACAGGAACGCCTCGTTTTCCCATGCGATCAGCACGTCGCCGATCCCGCGCTGCACGAAGCTCGTGGTCGCGCCGCGTGCGCCCGAATCGAGCACGCCCGCGTTCTTGTAGAGCTTCGTGACGAATTCCTTCGCCGTCTGCTCGTTGCCGCCCGGCTTGTGCACCGCGTACGCCCATGCGGCCAGGTAGTTCCAGCGTGCGCCGCCCGACGTCTTCGGGTTCGGCGTGACGATCGAGATGCCCGGCTTGGTCAGGTCGTCCCAGTCCTTGATCCCCTTCGGGTTGCCCTTGCGCACCAGGAACACGATTGTCGACGTATACGGCGATGCGTTGTCGGGCAGGCGCTTCTGCCAATCCTTGTTGACGAGGCCCTTGTTCGCGAGCGCGTCGATGTCGTACGCCAGCGCCAGCGTGACGACGTCGGCCTGCAGGCCGTCGAGCACCGAGCGCGCCTGCGCGCCCGAACCGCCGTGCGACTGCTTGAAGTTGACGGTCTCGCCCGTCTTCGCCTTCCACTCCTTGCCGAACGCCTGGTTGAAGTCCTGATACAGCTCGCGCGTCGGGTCGTACGACACGTTCAGGAAGGTCGTATCGGCCTGGGCGTGCGTCGCGACGCCCAGCGCCGCCGCCGCGCCCAGCGCGAGTGTTGCGATCAGGCGGCCCACTCCGCCCACCAGCCCCGTATTGCGCTTGCCCATCCTTGGTTCTCCAGTGTTGTCGGTATTGCGATGTCGGGCCAGTCTAGCGAACGGGTTACATGATTAAAAATAATCGTTCCTCATTTTTTAATACTCAAAAGTGCTAACGCAGACGGGATGGACGGTTGCGGCAGATGAACCGGCGTCCGGACGTCGCAAAATCACGTCGGAACCGGCGTGATCGCGTCGAACCTCACGTAACACTTGAAATTCGCGAACTACTGTATAAAAATACAGCTCACTGTCTATCCATACAGTTGAGCCATGACCAAACTCACCGCCCGTCAGCAGCAAGTGTTCGACTTGATCCGTCGCGCGATCGAGCGCTCCGGATTCCCGCCCACCCGTGCCGAGATCGCGGCCGAACTGGGCTTCAGCTCGCCGAATGCGGCCGAAGAGCACCTGCGCGCGCTGGCGCGCAAGGGTGTGATCGAGCTGGCCGCCGGCGCGTCGCGCGGCATCCGCCTGCTCGGCATCGACGATGCCCCGCACCAGTTCACGCTCCCGCACGCCGGCCTGATGCAGCTGTCGCTGCCGCTCGTCGGCCGTGTGGCAGCCGGTAGCCCGATCCTCGCGCAGGAGCACATCTCGCAGCATTACGCGTGCGATCCCGCGCTGTTCACCAGCAAGCCCGACTACCTGTTGAAAGTGCGCGGCCTGTCGATGCGCGACGCCGGCATCCTCGATGGCGACCTGCTCGCCGTGCAGAAGCGCACGGAAGCGAAGGACGGCCAGATCATCGTCGCGCGTCTCGGCGACGACGTCACGGTCAAGCGTCTGATGCGCCGGCCGGGCGGTCTCGAGCTGATCGCGGAGAACCCGGATTACGAAAACATCTTCGTCAAGGCCGGCAGCGCGGAATTCGCGCTGGAAGGCATCGCCGTCGGGCTGATCCGCTCGGGCGAACTCTGACATTCCGTCTCGCTGAGGAGAACATCATGGAACGCCTTGCCCGCCTGCTGCCTTTCCGTCAATTCGGTCGCCTGCGTCACCTGCGCGGCCGCACGCCCTGCGCACCGCTGTCCGCGGCGGCGCCTGTGCAAGAAGAAGTCGCAGTCGAACGGCAGGCGTCCCTGCTGCCGTCGGCGCTCCCCGCTTTCGCGCGGGTATCGCTGAACGCCGGCCTGAATCACGCGGAACCCGCGCGTCGCGCGCCGGTGCGCGTCTATCACGGTCGTTCACGCCTGATCATGGTCGGCACGATCGATGCCGTGTGCCGGATGATCGATCGCTGCATTGCAGAGGAACGATCGGCCACGCCTGGCGGTCTCTGATTGCGGAACATCCCCGCACCGGAGGCAACGTGACCGGATCTTCGGGCCGCGCATGGCGGCTCAAACCCCTGCTGATCATCATGCTGGCCATCGCCGCCGTTGCGGCGATCGGCTATGCCTACGCGTCGCCGTACGTCGCGCTCGGCCGCCTGAAAACGGCCATCGATGCGCGCGATGCGCAGGCCATCAGTGAATATGTCGATTTTCCGTCGCTGCGCATCAGCCTGAAGCAGCAGGTCACGGAAGAGCTGATGCGCCGGATCGACGCGGTGAAGAAGAGCAATCCATTCGCGGTGCTCGGTGCACTGATCGGGTCGGCATTGATCGGCCCGCTGGTCGATGCATACGCGACCCCGGAGGGTGTGGCCGCGCTGATGAGCGGATTGCCACCGCGTGGCAATCCGGGAGAGCGTCCACCTGACTTGTCGAATCTGCCACCAGGCAGCGATGCATCGGGCAACACGCCGGCCGCACCAACGCCCAATCAGGCTTCGGCAAGCGCAGCCGCTCCGGGCAGCAACGCGGTAGCCGCATCATCGCCGCCCCCTGCTACTGCCGCGCCGGCCAGCCCGGTCGAAGCACCGCATTCGCCGCATCAGCAGCAAACCAGCGCCGGCTACCGGAATATCGATGAATTCGTCGTGACCTACCAGCGCAGTGCCGACGGCACGCGCTATGCGGCGATATTCCACCGCTTCGGCCTGTTCTCGTGGAAGTTGTCCGCAATCGACCTGCACGCTTGACAGGGCCCGACAGGACTTGACTGGCTCGGGGGCGTCGCCCGAGCCACTGAGGCGGCGTGACTGCCCGACCGGCACGGTTCGCCAGTCAGGCAGTCATCGAATCATTGGATCATTTGCCGCTCGCCGTGGCCGCTTCACGCTCGCGTGCGATTTCGGCTTTCTGCTCTTGCGCCGACGAACACGCAACCAGAATGCTGCAGTTCACGCGATCGAGCAGTTGTGTGTTGCCCGAGCCCATCCACCATCTCGACAGCCCGCTGCGGCACCGGTGGCCGACGACGACGAGATCGGCGTTCAGTTCGGTCGCGAGATTCGCGATTTCGTCGATCGGATAGCCGAATGCGAAATGGCCTTCGGCCTGCACGCCGCGCTCGCGCAGCCAGTTCACCCCTTCCTGCAGGATTTCACGCGCGGTTTCCTCAAACCGGCCGCACGCGACGTCGGTCAGCAAACCCGCGCTCTGTGCAATGCTCGAGCGCATGTCGACGACCGACAGCAAATGCGTTTCGGCCTTCAGGTCCATCGCGAGATTGGCGCCGCAGCGCAGTGCCTTGCGCCCTTCGAGCGTGCCGTCGTAACACAGCAGAATCTTGTTGTAGCTAGCCATGAAACCTCCCTATCGCAACAACGAGCCTACGCATTCATCATGGTGCGCCGCAATTCAGGACGCAAGGGATGGAAAACGCTGATTCGCCCCGCTCGGCGCGTGCGCGATGATGCGGTGCACGATCGGTGCGCGCATGCATCGCACCGCGCAGGCATGCCCTGAAGAGACGCAGCCGATGCACTAGAATGGCCCGTTCGTACTCCAGCGGGCCAGCGGGCGCCGGCGTCGTGCGCTTCGGTCATGCCCGTGTGACAGGCAATCGTCCGATCGGTTCGCCAACCGGCCACGCATCCGGCAGCGAAACGCTGCCGCGCCCGCATACAACGACAACACACCCATGCTCGTTGCACCGATCGATTTCCGGAACGTCGAAAAGCGCTATGGCGACAAGCTCGTCGTCAACGGCCTGTCGTTCACCGTGCAGGCCGGCGAATGCTACGGCCTGCTCGGCCCCAACGGCGCGGGCAAGACCACCACGCTGAAAATGCTGCTCGGCCTCACGCACCCCGATGCAGGCACCATTTCGCTCTGCGGCGAACCGGTTCCATCGCGTGCGCGGCATGCGCGCCAGCGTGTCGGGGTCGTCCCGCAGTTCGACAATCTCGACCCCGACTTCACCGTGCGCGAGAACCTGCTCGTCTTCAGCCGCTATTTCGGCATGTCGGCGCAGGCTGCGCACGCGCTCGTGAAACCCCTGCTCGAATTCGCGAAGCTCGAGAGCAAGGCCGATGCGAAGGTCGGCGAGCTGTCGGGCGGCATGAAGCGCCGACTCACGCTCGCCCGTGCGCTCGTCAACGATCCCGATGTGCTGGTGCTCGACGAGCCGACGACGGGCCTCGACCCGCAGGCGCGCCACCTCATGTGGGAACGCCTGCGCTCGCTGCTCGCTCGAGGCAAGACGATCCTGATCACCACGCACTTCATGGAAGAAGCCGAGCGCCTGTGCGACCGGCTGTGCGTGATCGAGGAAGGCCGCAAGATCGCCGAAGGAGCGCCGCACGCGCTGATCGAATCGGAGATCGGCTGCGACGTGATCGAGATCTACGGGCCCGATCCGGCCACGCTGCGCGACGAGCTGGCGGCGTTCGCGAAGCACACCGAGATCAGCGGCGAGACGCTGTTCTGCTATGTGAGCGACCCGGAACCGCTCAGTGCGCGACTCAAGGGTCGCACGGGGTTGCGCTATCTGCATCGCCCGGCCAATCTGGAAGATGTGTTCCTGCGGCTCACGGGCCGCGAAATGCAGGACTGATCGATCATGGACGTGCGCAACTATTCCGCCACCGCCCCGTCGGCACCGCCGCGCGTGTCACGCTTCGCGATCGCGATGCCCGCGAACGCAACCAACTGGATCGCCGTCTGGCGGCGCAACTATCTCGTCTGGCGCAAGCTCGCGCTCGCGTCGATGTTCGGCAATCTTGCCGATCCGATGATCTATCTGTTCGGTCTGGGGTTCGGGCTCGGCCTGATGCTCGGCCATGTCGACGGCGTGTCGTATATCGCGTTCCTCGCGGCCGGGACGGTCGGCTCGAGCGTGATGATGTCCGCGAGCTTCGAGTCGATGTATTCGGGTTTCTCGAGGATGCACGTGCAGCGCACGTGGGAAGCGATCATGCATACGCCGCTTGCGCTCGGCGACATCGTGCTCGGCGAGATCGTCTGGGGGGCCAGCAAGGCGATGCTGTCGGGGGCCGCGATCATGCTCGTCGCGGGGGCGCTCGGCTATGCGCAGTTTCCGTCGATGCTCGCGGCGCTGCCCGTGATCGCGCTCGCGGGCCTCGCGTTCGCAAGCGTCGCGATGATCGTCACGGCGCTCGCACCGTCCTACGATTTCTTCATGTTTTATCAGACGCTCGTGCTGACGCCGATGCTGCTGCTGTCGGGCGTGTTCTTCCCGACCACGCAGCTGCCGCCGATCGCGCGGCACGCGGCGCAGGCACTGCCGCTCGCGAACGCCGTCGAACTGATCCGGCCCGCGATGCTCGGCCGGCCGGCGACCGACGTCGCGCTGCATGTCGCGGTGCTCGCCGGCTACGCGATCGGCGGGTTCCTGCTGTCCGCCTGGCTGTTCCGGCGGCGGATGATGCGCTGACGGCCGGCGCACCGGGCGCCGGCTTCATGCGACGACGTTACTCGTCGTCGTCGCTCCACGGGATCTCGACGTCGGTCAGGAACGCGACGGTCGCGAGCGGGCCACCTTCCTGGCGGCCGAGCTTGCCGTCCGCGCGATGCCATTCGACGCGGAACTGCGTGCCCGGATCGTCGGCGACCAGATAAACCGAGCGCAGCTCTTCCTTGTCGGCCTCGTCCACCGGGCCGTCGAACGACACCAGCATCTTCTGCGGCCACAGGCCGTTGACCGGATCGTAAATGCGGTCGCCTTGCGGAATGTCGATGCTGGCCTCGACGCCGATCGTTGCGGAGGCCTCGATGATCATCGTGCCGAGTGCGTTCAGCACGGCAGTCGCCCGCGCGGAATTGGCCTGGCGGATCGCGAGATCGCCGCGCGTCAGCGCCTTTTCGAGTCGAGGATGAATCTTCGGTTGGGTCATGCGTTTTCCTGTTTGCTTCTTGTAAATGGCGCCGCACGCGTGAAACGGCGGCGCCGGATGAATACGACGATTGCGCCCGGCCAGCGCACCGCTTGCGCGCGTCAGAACCCGAGCGCGACCGCGAGCAGGCCGCTCGCGATCCCGAACACGACGACGAGGATCGCGACGATGGCCAGCATGTAAGGCTTGAACGAACGCGCGAGCATCGCGAGCGACGGCACGCTGATCGGCGGCAGCGTCATCAGCAGCGCGGCGGCCGGGCCGACGCCCATGCCGAGCGACAGCATCGCCTGGATGATCGGCACCTCGCCCGCCGTCGGGATCACGAACAGCATGCCCGCGACCGCGAAGGCGATGATCCAGCCGAGATGATTGCCGATGTCCGGGCCGATATGCGGGAACAGCCATGCGCGCGCGGCGCCGAGCAGCAGCACGAGCACGATGTATTCGGGCACGAGCCGCACGGCCATGCGCGCGAGCAGCTTCATCCAGCGGACGAACGGATTGCCGGCCGCGGCCTGCTCGGCCGCCAGCGCGGCGAGCTGCGCATCGTCGATGCGGGCGTCTTCAGGGCTCGCGATCCGGTTCAGCAGATAGCCGATCCCGAATACCATCGCAACGCCCAGCACGAGGCGCAGCGCACTCCAGTGCCAGCCGAGCACGAAGCCCATGAAAACCAGCGCCGCCGGGTTCAGCACCGTGTTGCCGAGCCAGAACGCGACCGCGCCGCCCGGCGAGGCATGACGTGCACGCAGCCCCGCGACGACCGGCGCCGCGCAGCACGTGCACATCATGCCGGGCAGCGACAGCAGGCCGCCCGCGGCGACGCTGCCGAAGCCGGTGCGGCCGAGCACGCGCGCGACCCAGTGCGCGGGCAGCAGCGCCTGCACGGCCGAACCGAGCAGCAAGCCGAGCACCATCGCCTGCCAGATCGCCTTGCCGTACGCCCATGCGTAGTCGAGCGCGGCCTTCAGCGACGGCTCGGGCGCGGCCGCCGACGTGCCCATCAGGATCGACTGTCCGATCGAATGATGCTCGGCGGCAACGAACGCCTTGTTGTAGTACGGGAACCATTTCACATAGAACAGTCCCGCGACCGCGATCAGCAGGAAGGTCATCCAGCCGAGTGCCGGATTGGGTTGGGTGCGTGTGGTCGTCATCGTGTGATCGTCGATTGGTTTTTGTCGGTGGCGGGCTTCACGCCTGCCGCAAGCGCGGCCGACGCGGGCAGCCCGGCCTGCGCGAGTTGCGCCAGCAGCGTGCGCGCCTGGTCGCACGCATCGGCCGCGTTGGGCCGGAAGGTGAACGTCAGCGCCCGGTTCGGCTTGTTGTACGTCGCGCGATAAGTGCGCGCATAGGCGGGATCGTAATGCTTGTCGATCAGTTCGGTGAACAGTTCGGCACGCGCGCCGGCATCGATCAGCGCCTTCCAGTGCGTCACCTGTTCGCGGCTGTGCAGGCCGATCAGCCGGTGCAGCTGTGCCTTGAACGCGTCCGGTTCGTCGAACAGGTGCGCGTAATCGTCGAGGAGGAACGCGATGCGCTCGTCGTGCGCCGCGTCGACATGCACCCACGGCCCTGCGTGAAACGCTTCGATCAACGCGATCGGCAACTGCACGAGCCCGATCCTGCGGCTTTCCGACTCGACAAATACCGGCCATTCGGGGTCGAAACGCCCAAGTGTTTCAACGAGCCCCGAATCGAACCCCTTCTGCGCCGGCTGCGGCTTGCCCGGCAGCGCGCCGAGCAGCGAACCGCGATGGCACGCGAGCGCCTCGAGATCGAGCGTCTGCGCGCCCGCGTCGCGCAGCGCGTTCAGCAGGCGCGTCTTGCCGCAGCCCGTATGGCCGACGAGCGCGATGTAGCGAAAGCGCGTCGGCAGCGAGTCGAGCGTCGCGCATACCGACTGGCGGTATGACTTGTAGCCGCCGTCGAGCTGGCGCGCCTTCCAGCCGATCAGGTTGAACCAGGTCGTCATCGAGCCCGAGCGCTTGCCGCCGCGCCAGCAGTAGATCAGCGGCCGCCAGTTGCGCGGCCGGTCGGCGAACGTCGTGTCGAGATGACGCGCGATGTTGCGTGCCACCATCGCCGCGCCGACGCGCGTCGCCTCGTACGGCGACACCTGCCGGTACATCGTGCCGACGAGCACGCGCTCCTCGTTGCTGAGCACGGGCGCGTTCAGCGCGCCGGGGATATGATCCTCGGCGAACTCGAGCGGCGTGCGCACGTCGATGATCTCGTCGAACTCGCCGGCGCGATCGAGGGTGACAATCAGGTTCTTCAATTTGGCGTCGAACAGGGGCGATGCGGCTCGATGAGCCGCATGGGCACGGAAGGCGGATTGGCGATTATCTCACGGGCCGGCGTCTCGGGCCGCGCGCGGCGGCCGGCGGCGGCGATGCGGCCTGCATCGCGTCGATCAGATGATCGCGGAACGCGCGAACCGACGCGGGCAGATCGCGCCCCGCCATCGTCTGTACCTGGATGCTGCGCTCGCGCAACTGCGGGTTCGTCACGGGCACGACGACGAAGCCGTCCGCGGCGCAGCGGTCGCGCACCGACAGCAGCCCCGTGAACATCACCGCGCCCGTGCGCCGCGCATAACCGTACATCGCCGCCGTGTTGTTGCTCGTCAGTTCAGGCTCGAGCAGCAGCCCGTCGAGCGCGCATGCGATGTCGATCAACTGGCGCACCGTGGTGCCGGCCTCGGGCAGCACGTGCGGGTGACGCGCGACATCGGCGAGCGACACCGCTTCACGCGTCGCGAGCGGATGGTCGCGCCGCACCAGCGCGAAGATCGGCGCGCGCTCGGTATGCTCGACGCGCACGCCCTTCTCCGGCGCGAGGCTGAAGCTCAACGCGATGTCCACGTCGCCGTCGCGCACGCGCCGCGTCGCGTCCGCCGGCGATACGACCCACACCGAGAAATCGACGCCCGGATGGCGCGCCTTGAAGCGTGCGAGCGTGCCGGGCAGGAAATCGATCGCGAACCCTTCCGAGCAGGCGATCTTCAGCAGGCTGCCGTGCAGCGCGTCGAGCCCGCCGATGTCCTTCATCACGTGCTCGGCCTCCAGCAGGCTGCGCTGCGCGAACGCCAGAAGCCGCTCGCCGGCCTCCGACAGCGCCATCCCGCGCGGCCGGCGCTCGAACAGCGGTGCCCCGAGCTCGCTCTCGAGTTTCGCGATCTGGCGGCTGATCGCCGAGACGGCCACGTGCAGCCGCGCGGACGCGTCGCTGATCGAACCGGTGCGCGCCACCTCGACGAAATACCGCAACGCCAGGCCATGCAGGAAAGCCGCCATCGTTCTGTCTCCACCCGGCTGCCGGCCGCGTTGCTTTGCCTTTTCGGCAAAGAAAGGTTCGAAATTCGATCATTGTGACAAAAAAAACGGCTTTCTAGAATCGATCGCACTTCACGCTGCACGCACGATCCGCCGCATACAGCGAACCCGACAGAGGAGACACGACTTGAGCCGTACCGCCGCCATCCAGCACGCGCTGCACCAGTTCGAATCCGGTGCGTTCTTCACGACCCTGAGCCGCCGCGTCGGCTTGCGAACCGAAAGCCAGGAGAGCGGCAACGGTGCCGCGCTGCGTGCCTACCTGACCGACGAGATCGCACCCGAGGCCGCGCGCCTCGGCTTCACGTCGCGGATCGTCGACAATCCCGCCGACGGCGGCGGCCCGTTCCTGCTCGCATCGCGCCACGAAGACGATGCACTGCCGACCGTGCTGATCTACGGCCACGGCGACGTCGTGCGCGGCTATGACGCGCAGTGGCGCGCACCGCTGTCGCCGTGGACGCTGACGGCCGACGGCGACCGCTGGTACGGCCGCGGCAGCGCCGACAACAAGGGCCAGCACACCATCAACCTGGCCGCGCTGGCGAGCGTGCTCGATGCACGCGGCGGCCGGATGGGCTTCAACGCGAAGCTGCTGATCGAGATGGGCGAGGAAACCGGTTCGCCGGGCCTCGACGCACTGTGCCGTCAAGAGCGCGACGCGCTCGCGGCCGACGTGCTGATCGCGTCCGACGGCCCGCGCATCGCGGCCGCGCGCCCAACCGTGTTCCTCGGCTCGCGCGGCTCGGTCAATTTCAAGCTGAGCCTGCGCGCCCGTGACGGCGCGCATCACTCCGGCAACTGGGGCGGGCTGCTGCGCAATCCGGCGATCGTGCTCGCGCACGCACTCGCGAGCCTCGTCGACGCGCGCGGCGCGATTCGCGTCGCGGGGCTGCGTCCGCCGCCGATCCCGGCCGCCGTGCGCGAGGCGCTCGCCGATCTCTGCGTCGGCGGCGGCCCCGGCGATCCGGCGCTCGACGCCGGCTGGGGCGAGCCCGGCCTCACCGCGCCCGAGCGTGTGTTCGGCTGGAACACGTTCGAGATCCTCGCATTCAAGGCCGGCAACCCCGAGCACCCCGTCAATGCGATCCCGCCCGCCGCGTATGCGCACTGCCAGTTGCGCTTCGTCGTCGGCACCGACTGGCAGGCGCTGCATGCGCACCTGCGCACGCACCTCGATGCGCACGGCTTCACCGACATCGAGATCGACGTCGAGCGCGGTGCACCGGCGACGCGCGTATCGCCGGACGATCCGTGGGTCCGTTGGGCGGTCGCGTCGCTGGCGCGGACCACCGGCAAGAAACCCGCGATCCTGCCGAATCTCGGCGGCACGCTGCCGAACGAAGTGTTCGCCGACACGCTCGGGCTGCCGACCCTGTGGGTACCCCATTCGTACCCCGCGTGCTCGCAGCACGCGCCCGACGAGCACCTGCTCGCGAGCGTCGTCAGCGAGGGGCTGCAGATGATGGCCGGCCTCTTCTGGGATCTCGGCGACGACGCCCCGACCGTTCGCCGCGCGGCGCCCGCCGCGGCCGGCGCCACTCTGTAACGCGCTTCGCCCCTTTCACGGGACCTGCCCACACGATGAACACGACCACCCTGACCTCGCAGGAAGCCGCCCTCCCCAGCGCCGCGAAGATCCGGCGCATCATCTTCGCGGCGTCGATCGGCAACGCACTCGAATGGTTCGACCTGATCGTCTACGGCTTCTTCGCGGTGACGATCGCCAAGCTGTTCTTCCCCGCCACGAGCGAAGCGACGTCGCTGATGCTCACGCTCGGCACGTTCGGGCTGTCCTACCTGATCCGGCCGATCGGCGGCTTCGTGCTCGGCGCGTACGCGGATCGCGCGGGCCGCAAGGCGTCGCTGCTGCTGTCGATCGCGATGATGATGGCCGGCACGCTGCTGATCGCGTCGATGCCGACCTATGCATCGATCGGCATACTTGCGCCGCTCGGGATCATGTTGTCGCGGCTGATGCAGGGCTTTTCCGCGGGCGGCGAATTCGCGAGCTCGACCGCGTTCCTCGTCGAGCACGCGCCGCAGCGGCGCGGTTTCATGTCGAGCTGGCAGTTCGCGAGCCAGGGCCTCGCGACGCTGCTCGCGTCGGGCTTCGGTGCGCTGCTGACGTCCACGCTGACAACCGCGCAACTCGAAAGCTGGGGCTGGCGCGTGCCGTTCCTGTTCGGGCTCGCGATCGGCCCGGTCGGGCTGTACATCCGCCGTTACGTCGACGAAGGCGTCGAGTTCAAGACGCAGGCGCGCTCGGAAGCGCCCGTGCGCGAACTGTTCGCGGATCAGAAGCTGCGGCTGCTGCTGTCGATCGGCGCGCTCGTGATCTCGACCGCGATCAACTACATGGTGCTGTACATGCCGACCTATGCGATCAAGCAGCTCGGCCTGCCCGCGTCGACGGGCTTCGCGGCGACGCTCGCGACCGGTTTCGTGCTCACGCTCGTCACGCCGGTCGTCGGCCACCTGTCCGATCGCACGGGGCGGATCCGCATGATGGCGGCCGCGGCCATGCTGATGCTCGTCAGCGTGTGGCCGACGTTCGCCTGGCTCACGCGCCACGCGTCGTTCGCAACGATGCTCGCCGCACTGGTCTGGATCGGCGCGCTGAAGGCGATGTACTGCGGCGCGCTGCCGGCGCTGATGGCCGAGCTGTTCCCGTCGCAGACGCGCGCAACGGGGCTCGCGGTCAGCTACAACACGGGGGTCACGCTGTTCGGCGGCTTCGCGCCGTTCGTCATCACCTGGCTGATCAGCGCAACCGGCAACCGGCTGTCGCCGGCGCTCTACCTGATGGGGTGTGCGGTGCTGAGCCTCGTCGCGCTGTTCGTCGCGCGCACCCGGCTCAAGATGCGATAACGGAAGAAACGACGGCGCGGCGACGCGCCGCCGGTGCGGCCCGGCGCGGCATCGTCGCCGCGCGGGCCGCGCGCCGTTTACGGCGCCGGGTTCGGCTGCCGTTCGTGCAGCGCATCGATCTCGGCGAGGATCTCGTCGGACAGCTTCACGTCGACGCTGCCGATGTTCTCCTTCAACTGCTCGAGCGACGTCGCGCCGACCAGGTTGCTGCGCACGAACGGCCGGCTGTTGACGAACGCCAGCGCGAGCTGCGCGGGCGACAGCCCGTGACGCCGCGCGAGCGCGACATAGCGCGACGTCGCCTCGACGGCCTGCGGCTTGCTGTAGCGCTGGAAACGCTCGAACAGCGTAATGCGCGCACCGGCCGGACGCGCACCGTTCTCGTACTTGCCGGACAGCCAGCCGAACGCGAGCGGCGAATACGCGAGCAGGCCGACGCCGTCACGATGCGTGAACTCCGACAGCCCGTTCTCGAACGTGCGATTCACCAGGCTGTACGGATTCTGGATGCTCGCGATACGCGGCAGCCCGAGCTTCTCGGCCGCGCGCAGGAACTGCGCGACGCCCCACGGCGTTTCGTTCGACACGCCGATCGCGCGTACCTTGCCGGCCTTCACGAATTCCGCGAGCACGCCGAGGGTTTCCTCGATCGGCACCGTGTAGGCGTCGTCGACCCACGGATAGGCGGGACGGCCGAACGTCGTCGTGCTGCGATCGGGCCAGTGCAGCTGATAAAGATCAACGTAGTCGGTCTGCAGGCGCTTGAGGCTGCCGTCGAGCGCTTCGGTCAGGTTCTTCCGGTCGAACTGGTTGCCTTCGCCGCGAATATGGCGCGGATTGTGCGGCTGCCGCGCCGGCCCCGCGATTTTTGTCGCAAGCACGATGCGCTCGCGCTGCGCGCGATGCTGCGCGAGCCACGTGCCGATGTACTGTTCGGTGCGCCCCTGCGTATCGGGCTTCGGCGGCACCGGATACATCTCCGCGGCATCGATCAGCGTCACGCCTTGCCCGATCGCGTAGTCGATCTGCTCGTGCGCATCGCGCTCCGAATTCTGCTCGCCCCACGTCATCGTGCCGAGGCCGATCAGGCTGACCTCGATGCCCGAATCGCCGAGTGTGCGGTATTCCATGCTGTTCCTGTCGCGTCAGTGGAAAGCAGGAACGCTATCACATTGAAGCGACCGCTTCAGACAGATGCCGCACACGCTTACAGGCGGCCTTCGGTACGGTGTGAGCGTTCACGCGCAGGGCCCTAACGAAGGCGTTGCAGCCCCCGTTACTGCGGCCGCTGGATGAAACAGGTCGCCGACGCATGCGCGACGATCTTGTCGTCCGGCGTCTTCAGCGTGCCCTCGGCAACGCCCAGCGAACGCGACAGGTGAATCACGCGCCCTTCCGCAACCAGCTCGACGTCGCGCGGCACGGGCCGCAGCATCTTCACATGCAGATCGACCGTACCGTAGCCGACGCCCGCATCAAGCATCGAATGCACCGCACACCCCGTGACCGAATCGAGCACCGTCGCAGCGAACCCGCCGTGCACGCCGCCGAGCGGGTTCAGGTGCCGGCCGTCCGCCCGCGCCGAAAATTTCACATAACCGAGCTCGACGTCGAGCGGACGCATCGGGATCGTCTCGGTAATCGACGCGAGCGGCGCATCGCCCGATACCGCTGCGCGCAGCAGATCGAGACCAGACAGGGAAAGCGGGTTCATCGGGTTGTCTCCGGGTTGAAAGCGCGTCGCCGCGCGAGTAAGTTCCAAATTGGAACTGATTATTCACAACGATCACGGTCGTTGTCAACGTGGCCGGGCTCGTTGCAGTCGAAGGCGGGTTCTATAATCGAGCCCGCTATTTCGCTGAACCGCCGCAAGAGACTCGACGATGAAATGGGATGACATCGGCACGCTGAACTGTTCGGTCGCGCGTACGCTTGCCGTGCTCGGCGACCGCTGGACCATGCTGATCCTCCGCAACGCGTTCCTCGGCTGCCGCCGCTTCGACGCGTTCCAGACCCAGCTCGGCGTCACGCGCCATGTGCTGGCGGAGCGGCTCGCGCGGCTCGTCGACGAGGGCGTGCTGGCCAAGCGCGCTTATCAGGAACGCCCGCCGCGTTTCGAATATCGTTTGACGGACAAGGGCCTCGACCTCTATCCGACCCTGCTTGCGCTGACCGCATGGGGAGACCGCTGGAAAGACGACGGCCAGGGACCACCGGTGCAGTTGCGTCACCGTACCTGCGGCCATCTGATGCACGCGGTCACCGTATGCTCGGCGTGCGGCGAGCCGCTCGACGCACGCGACGTGCAGCCGGAGCGTGGCCCCGGATGGGTCGCAGCCGAAGCTGCCGGAAGGGCTGCGGCCGAGGACTGACGCATCGCGCATACGGGAGCGCATACGGAAACGCGTGACGCACACGGATCGTTCGTTGCGTTCGCGTTGCTGTCGCCGGTTCCAGCGAGCCTACCTGGTTGCACTCTCGCACGGCTTGCACGCCGACACCCTGCTGCCACCGCACGCGCATTCACGCGCTGCCATCGCCCCCATCCGCCGATCGCCCCGATCGCACACACGGATCCCGCACAACGCAACTTTGCGTCACCGCCTCTGCCATCGCCGGTCTTCGCGATGCGTCATCCCGTTGCATCCGCACGTGACCGGGCCGCCACGTGTGCGTTACACTCACGGCCCGCTGTCTCGAAATTATTCGCTGTCCAAGATGTTGTCGCGCAATCGCCTCGCCGCTGCCTGTCTCGCCGCCTCCCTGCTCGCCACACCGTTCACCGCTTTCGGCAAGACGCAAAGCGAATCGCTGCTCCAGCAGGCGATCGACTTCGTGTCGCGGTGGCTACCGGCCCCCACTCACGAAGCGCCCGCAACACAGGTCGTCGAATCGGCATTTTCACCCGATGGCGGTGCCGAAGCGCTGGTGCTGAAAGCGATCGGCGCCGCGCGCAGTTCGATCCGCGTCGCCGCCTATTCGTTCACGTCGCCGCCCGTCACGCGCGCACTGCTCGCCGCCAAGCGACGCGGTGTGAATGTCGCGGTGGTGGTCGACGACAAGGGCAATCGCGCAAAGAGCAGCAAGCAGGCGTTGAACCTGCTCGTCAACGCAGGCATCCCGACACGCGCGATCGACGCCTATGCGATCCATCACGACAAGTACCTCGTGATCGACGCCGAGCACGTCGAAACGGGTTCGTTCAACTACAGCGCGTCGGCGGCCAGCCGCAATTCCGAGAACGTCGTCGTGGTGTGGAACAACCCGCAACTCGCGTCGCGCTATCTCACGCACTGGCAAAGCCGTTTCGACCAGGGCACGCCGTACCGCTCCAGCTACTGACGCGCGCCGCGCTCACCCCGTGTTCGATCCGCCGTGGTGCAGATGATCGGCGAGCATCGCGCGAAGCTCAATTCGGCCGAATGGCCAACGCGTCGCCTGCTTAATGGATTTCAGCCGTCCGCCCCGTCGCGGCACCGGCCTGTGCCATCGGCCCGCAGCGATTCGCATGCGCACCCGCGCCGCGTGCCGACGACGTCGACAAGCCGCTGGCGCCGCCCGGCAGCGCGTTGCTCACACATACGACGCCGAATGCCAGCGTGTTCTGAACCATCGGATAAAGCAGATACAGCGCAAACGCGAGATAGCCCGCGTACAGAATTCGAACCATGATGGAATGGAAGGCGACGAACGATTGGACTCGCCCTGTTTACGGCACTGCGCCGGGCACCTTGAGACGTCGCGCACCGGATTGCGCATCGGGGCGAAACACGGGCCCATGACGCCCGCTTCTCACCGCATCTGCAACGATCCGGGCCAGGCCGAAACCGCCCGCTTCCGGATTGCCGGAATGGCGATGCGCCGCGCAATGCGCGATACTGTCCGGCATACGATCCCGTGACCGGCCTCGCAGCCGGGACAAAGGACACGACCCATGCAAATTGCACCGAAACCGGCCGACGAGGCGGCCCGGCTCGATACGCTTCATTCGCTCTCGATCCTCGACACGCCGCCCGAAGAACGCTTCGACCGCCTGACGCGTCTTGCACGCAGGCTGTTCGACGTGCCGATCGCACTCGTCAGCCTCGTCGACGACGATCGCCAGTGGTTCAAGAGCCATGCCGGGCTCGACGTCACGCAAACGTCGCGCGACGTGTCGTTCTGCTCCCATGCGCTGCTTGTGGGCAATACGATGGTGATCCAGGATGCGCTGAACGACGATCGCTTCCACGACAATCCACTCGTCACCGGCGCGCCCGGCATCCGCTTCTACGCCGGCCGGCCGCTCGCGGCGCCGAACGGCGCGCCCATCGGTACGCTGTGCCTGATCGACACGCGGCCGCGCTCGCTCGAACCCGACGAGCTCGCGCTGCTCGGCGATCTCGCCCACATGACCGAACGCGAGATCGCCGCGCTGCATTTCGCGACCACCGACGAGCTCACCCAGCTGACGAACCGCCGCGGCTTCGAGATCCTGGCCCGCCACGTGCTGAGCCTGTGCGATCGCCTGGGTCGTCACGCGGTGCTGCTGTTCTTCGACCTGAACGATTTCAAGGCGATCAACGACCGCTTCGGCCATGCCGAGGGCGACCGCGCGCTCAAGGCATTTGCCGACACGCTGACGGGCGCACTGCGCGACAGCGACGTGATCGCACGGCTTGGCGGCGACGAGTTCGTCGCGCTGCTGAGTGCCACCGATCCGGCCGACGTCGCCGAGCCGGTCGACCGCGTGACGCAGGCGCTTGCGCTGCGCAACACGGCCGACGCGCGCGGCTATGACATCCGGTTCAGCGTCGGGCACGTCGACTACGACCCCGCGCACCATCACGACGTGGCCGGCCTGCTCGCATCGGCCGACCAGCGGATGTACGAGCACAAGCAGCGCGGCAGGTCGGCCGGCGCGTGAGCGCGGGCACATGCCGCCGCCCTGCCGTTCAATTGCGGCGGCGCGGCTGTGTCAGCTGCCGCACGGCGGCGCGCTGGCCATCGCCTCCGCGATCTGTTCGGGCGTCAGGTCGCGCTGGTGCGTCGCGAGCGACCAGCGATGTCCGAACGGATCCTCGACCTGTCCGTAGCGGTCGCCCCAGAACATGTCTGCGGCAGGAATCGTCACCGTCGCGCCGGCCGCGACCGCCTTCGCGATCGCGGCGTCCGTGTCAGGCACGTACAGGTGCAGGCAGACCGGCGTGCCTCTCAGGGCCTTCGGCCCGAGCGCGCCGTGTTCGGGCATTTCATCCACCAGCATCAGTGTCGAATCGCCAATCACGAGGCACGCGTGCGCGAGCCGGCCGTCAGGCATCGCCAGGCGAAACTGTTCGCTCGCATTGAACGCGCGCTTGTAGAAGTCGATGGCTGCGGTTGCGCCGGCGCAGATCAGGTGCGGCGTCAGCGTACGCATCCCTTCCGGGATCGGTTTGACGGACGTGGACATGGGTGTCGCTCCTTCGGTCGGTTGTCGTATCGGAATCGGGACGGACGCGCGATGCGCACGCCTCCGATGCTACGACGGACGACCCCGGCGGAAATCGACACGGCGCCCTGCATTTTTTTCTCGAGTATCAGGGCGCCCGAGGTCGCCGCATCGGGCGTCACCCGCCCGTTCGGTCGACCTCGTTGTCCGGCATGCCGAACTGCCGCCGACATGCCTCGAGCAGTCCTGCCACCGCATCGAGCGGAAGATCGGCAAACCGCGCAATCGGCAGCATCACGCCGCCCGGCACCCTGATGCGCGACGAATGCGCCGAGAACTGGTAGCCGATGTAGCGATTGCCTGCGACGCTGATGATCCGGAATTCGGTGACATCACGCCATGGCGTAGCGGGTTGTTCGCGTACGCCTCCGATCAGCCTGAAACCCGTCTCGTCGACATGCAGCACCATCCTGCGTCGCGACGACACGAAGAAGGCGGCCCCCGCCAGCGCCAGCAATCCGGCCAGCGCCGCTACCGGCCAGAGTGCCGGGGCGGCCGCATAACCGCACAGGCTTGCCGCGGCCAGCACCATGCACGCGATCGCCCTTCTTTTCAGGCTCCGGCTGTCAACCGCCAGCGTCACCGGCAACTGGCCGATGATCGTTCCCGCGACCGGATCGACGTGCCAGCCGGAATCGATGGATTCAAGTGCGTCTTTCATTGTGCGATCGCTCACCTCGACGGCCGCCGGGTGATCGAAGTTGGACACCCCGTCGATGCGCTGAAACGGTCGGCGTGCCGACGGGAAATGATCGTGATCGAAAAAGGTACGCATCGACGCACGGCAGCACGCACTCGTCCACGCGGAACGGGCAGTGCCCGGCCGGCACCGGTCATATTCAGTTGCACACCTTGACGGTGCCGTTGGTCGTGCATTGACCGGTGGCCCAGTGACTCTGCCCTGCCAGATGAGGCGCCAGGCCGATGCCACGGATCGGCGCGGCTGGCGACGATGCCGGAACGGCTGCGGCCGCCGACGCGGCGTCGGGCGACGGCAGCGGAGGCGGCTCGGACGCCGTCTGGCAAGCCGACAGCGCCAGACAAAACGCGGATGCCCACGGAGCGATGAGGGATCTGGACATGATCTCGTACGCGTTTGCGAAGTTCGCTTCCGGTAACGGCTCGCCGAAGATCGCGTGACTCGTCAAACCGTTCGGCACAACCGGCCATGCGGCACGACGATCGTCCAATACTACTCCTCGCGATCGACGTCGTGCGAGCTACCGTTCGGCCAGGTGCCGCCATTCATGCGACGGCGCATGCCGCTTCGGTCAGATTTGCGGCAGATCGCGCAACGTGCGCGATTCGTTCGTGGCATCGATGTCGAGCTCGATGCCTTCCGATGCATCGCGATACAGCACGCGTTTGAGCCGGGGCCCGATCGCGGTGGCGTCCGATGCCGAAAAGATTGCGCGGACATCGTTGCCGGACGCGAGCGCGCGCGCCACGTCCGCCACCGGCGCCTCGCTCGGCGTCGCCGCCCACGACCGGTCGGACGGATTCACGGCCGCCCAGCGCACGTGCGTCACGCGCGCGCTGAGCGGATCGATTCGCACACCATTCACCGCAAACATCGACATCGGCATCTCCTTCGAATATTTTTGCGGCCCGCCGTACCGATGCACGGTCACGGACGGCCCCAGATCTCGCAGACGTTTCCCGCCGGGTCCGCCACGGAAATCGCAACCGTGCCGTCGCCGTAGTCCCACTCGTTCAGGATGCCGGCGCGGCACGACTCGAGCCGTGCGACGGCTTCCGACACATGCGCGACTTCGACGGCCAGCGCAATGCCATGGCCGGTCGGTCGAAACTCCGGATACGGAAACTTGCCGCCGCTGCCGGTGTGAACGGTCAGCGTTGCTCCGCCCATCACAAAGCGGTGCCACGGATTCCCCGCGGCCGACACGCCTTCGGAGTGAACCGGCAGCGCAAGCGCCAGACGGTAGAAATCCACCACCGCCCGAAAGCGATCGTCTTCGACCGGCACCAGGATGCCCAGACTCGCGATCATGTGCACCCCTCCGGTCAACGCGATTTTCGATGATACATTGGGACGCTTTACAACCGTCAACAGACAATCGTGCACGGGAGAAACACATGACCGACGCCTGGGGAACCTTCCCTGCCAGAATGGGCGACCATCAGGCTTTCATCAGCTTCAACCACGACTTTGCGGAAATCACGGAAGGCGATCCGCGCACGTCGCTGCTCAGCGTGCGCGTCCCCTTTGCGCATCCGACGCCGGAAGGCCTGCCGACCGGCGACGAATTCGCCGACCTCGCGAAGATCGAGGACCTGCTGGACGCCACGATCACGGCGAAAGGTGGTGTGCAGGTCGGCCGCATCACCGTCGACGGCCATCGGGATTTCCTTTTCTACGTATCGCTCGACGAAGAAGCCGCGGCGGAGATCATCGACGCGCTGGCCGATCAGACGACCTACGCGTTGCAGTACGCGCACCAGGACGATCCGGACAAGGAAGCGTACTGGCAGACGCTCTACCCGACCGACGACGACCGGCAGATCATGCGCGACATGCGCGTGCTGGACGAACTGCGGAAGAAAGGCGACGCCGGCGATGTCAGCCGGCGCGTGATGCACTGGGCGTACTTCCCCGACCAGAGCGACGCGCATCAGTTCGCGGACTGGGCCGAAGCGAAAGGCTATCCGGTCGAATCGGTCGCCCCCACCGAGGACGGCAAGTCGGCCGTACGGTTCTCGCACGAGGGCACCATGGCACTGGCCGACATCACGCGCCATACGGTCGCGATCAATCGCGAGGTACATTCGTTCGGAGGGGAATACGACGGATGGGAAACCAGCGTCGAACAGGCTGGCCGAGCGGGTTGACCTGCCCGCCGCAAGCGACGTGATGCAACGCATCCGGCGCAAAAAACATCCCGGCGGCATTGATGCGCGCCGCCGGGACCAAGGCATCACCGGCCGAAACCGGCGATGGGCCTGAGGGTTCGCTCAGGCACGAGGAAAGCGATACGTGCGGACCGGGCGATCGAATGCAGGGACACGCAACCGGTGCGATTGCGCTGCCCGCCGAACGCCTGTCCGGTTCCGCCGACGCGGCCTTGCGGCGTCGGACGGGCAAAAAGCCCCCGCTCCTGCGCGAGCGAGCGGGGAAATGGTTGACCGGGCCGGGGAAGAACGGTCAACCGGCCAGATTGTGAGCGCCGGCCGCGCAACGATCTGTGCGGCAACTCACCATTTGGTGACAATGCCGCGGCAACCGGCACGCTCGCGTGCCGCGCGGATCGCGTCACGGCCCGAGCGCGACGCCCGCGACCGGCGCGAGCAACACCACGATGACAGGCGACAGCACCACCGCCCCGATCATCATCACGCCGTCGGCCGCGAGCGTGACGGGGGTCGCGAGCACGCGCACGGCCTTGCCCGCCGTGGTGATGCGATCGGTGACGTCGATCTTGTACGAATGCGCAAACGACGACCACGTCTTGCCCTGTGCAAAACCATCGGCCAGATAACGCGAACCGGCCAGTTCACCCTTCATCTCCAGATCCCTGCTCCCGCGCATCGTGAAACCGTCCTCCAGCGCGCGGTCCCAGCCCTCGTCGGTCATATCGGCGCGACGGAGCCGGAGCCGGAACTTGCCCGAGATCTTGCTGCCCTGCGCGACGAATTCATAGAGCGACGCGTTGATCGACTTGCGGTAGGGCGATGCCAGCACGGCACCGAGATGCTCGGGCATATCGAAGATGTAGTGATATTTCTCGCCGAGCACGACGAATTTCTTGCCGTCCTCGCTGACGAGAAATCGGTCGACCGTCTCTTCATATCGGCCATCTTCGAACAGCATTGCCGTGCAGCCTGTCAGGCCGGCGGCGACGACGATCGCGCCCGCCGTCAGCAGCGCTCTTCTTTTCATGTCTGGAATTTGATCTTGTTTTAATGCAAGCGGATATTTTCAGGCCCGGGGCAAGTCTCCGGTAAGTCGCGGCTGCTGTCAAAGCAGGTTTATTCTATTTTTCCGATCGACACGATTCAGGCTTCATTTTTTCTGCATCTTTTTTTGAAACCATGTTTCGCGAACACAAGAGCCCGCATCATGACAGCCGGGTTTCGTCCTCATACCGGTCAGCTGAAAAGCCATTCGGCAACCATCTCGATCCAGTCGAGATCGCTGGCGATGTCGATGACGGTTTCGCCGACGATTTCGGCAGTCGATGTGGTCGATGTCGTTGACGCGTTCGATGCAGTCGATGCGCCCGTCACCAACGCGCCGGCAACGACCATATTCGCCTTCGCCATTTCCGCGGAAGCGCCCAATCCCGGAGCGGCCAGCCGCTCCAGCCAGTCGACGATATTGGCACGCGCATCCTCTTCATCCGCGAAATCATTCCGCTCGAGATAGCGGTCGAATACGGTCCACGCAAGTGTCTTGCTTCGCGAAGCGGATTCGAGATGCCAATCGACAACGCCCGTCCGACCGGACTCCCTGACTTCGAGCGTCGCGGTGAAACAGTAATCGAGATATTCGATCTCAAGTTTCGACGACATGGTTTTCTCCGGTCAATCCGCCCTCTCTGTTCTTGTGATCATCCGGGCTTGCCGGGTTTCGCGACACAGTGTGAATTCTGCATGAAATTCGCGCGACGGATCATTCCCGCTGGCGGGATCACGATATTCTCATAACCTGTCGATAACGATCGCCGACACATGACTGTACTTGATTTGCCCACCATTCCCCTCGGCGCTTTCCTGTACCGGGTATTGCCCTGCTTCGCCATCGCAATCGCACTGCTAAACTCCGGCCAAGACGGCCGCTTGCAATACCAGAGGAAAAAATGGCACTCGCCCGCGCACAACAAAATGGCGTAGAGGTCTGGATTGTCCAGCTTCCCGGGCACACTCCGTATGCCCATACGCACCTCAAGCGGGTATTCTCGTGCGACGATACGCGACACAGGGTCGTGACGATCGACCTGCCGAAACTGCTGGCATGTGCCGACCGGGACACGACGGACTACGTGTTGCCGCCTGTTCTTTACTGGGCCCCAGGAAAAGCCGCGGGCATTCGCGAATTCCTCGATCCTGAACAGGACAGGATTCCGGACATGCCGTACATCACGTTTCGCGAGACGAGAACACGAACGCTGCTCGGCATCCCCGGGCTGTCGAAGGTCGGCGTCGCATCGTTCCGGAACGGCCAGCATCGCGCGCGCTATCTTGCCTATGCAGGTGCAACGACCCTGCCCGTCGAAGTGCACGAGACGGAAGCCGATTTGCTCGTGCGGTACTGCGGCGTGTCACCGTGAAGTACGTTCGGCTTTCGCCCGGCGATGGCCGCACATCATGCGGCCGTTCGCTCGAATGTGGCCAGGTGGCTAGGCCTGTATCGCGTAGATCCGGTCGGTGACTTCCGTCTGGCCGATGCGGCTCGTTTCGATACCCGCCAGTTGCCATCCGTTGTGCTCGTAGAAACCGATCGCGCGCTCGTTGCCCGCCAATACCTTCAGATGGACCTGGTGCACGCCGAGCGTTCGCGCCCATGCACGGACGGCTTCGATCATGTGCTTGCCCGTGCCGCTTCCGTGATGCGAAGGATGGACGTGCAGGCAGTCGAGCAGCACGCCCAGCGCCGGATCGACGGGGCGCTCGGCACTGACGAACCCCACGGGCTCGCCGTCCGCCTCGGCGATCAGCACCAGGCCCCGCTCGTTTTCGTTGCGATCGAAATATTGCCGCCACCGGGTCGCGTGTTCCGTCGGCACCTCGTCGGACAGGTAGGTCGCCGGCAAGATATGGCTGTATGCAGTTTGCCAGCTCAGCGTGTGCAGGCGGGCGATGTGCCGTGCGTCTTGCGCTGTCGCGGCACGCAGCGTGGCACGGGTTTCCGGCATCGGTCGTTACTCCTTCCACTTGTTCTCTTGATCGGAACGTCTCGCCGCGAAATATACCGCGTGGAGGCGCGCAAGGCTCAATGTCGCCACGCGCAGGTTATCGTCGCGTACCTTGCAAGCGCCGTCGCCGCACGTTGGCTCGTGATGTTTGCAGGCGTTCGCCTCCGTCACGCCTGACGCGATCGCGTCAGCAGTTGTCTGCCGGACGCCATGCAGGGTTCGTGCACCGCTGCAGTTCGTTGCCAAAACAACGAGGCACAGGCAAAAAAAATCCCGACACTGTCATTGGCTGTCGGGATCGAACGGCCCTGCAAAGCATGAGGGCACGAGGAAGTCGATACGTTACACCAATGTAAGACTGTTGCGCGCTGTCGGCTCGCGCCAAGTCCCTGTCTCATTCCGCCATAAACGAAAAAAGCCTGCTCACGCGAAACGCGAGCAGGCAAGAAAACGGATCAGCATTCGAGGCACGAGGGCTGTCCAGGAAAGATAACGGCACCGGGAGCGAGAACCTTAGTCGAAAAAGGAAATTGCGCAACATCACGTCGACTGAATACGGCCATACAATCTCGCATCGACGATGGATTGACGAATACCGGCGGCACTGTGGCGATATCCTGTCCAATCGGCCATGTATGGCAAACTTCGGCTCCGAATCGACGCAGCGCGCACTCTTTACCGCAGGGGAATCATGTACGTCTTGATCTATATCGCAGCGGTCGCCGTCGCCAACCTGATGGTCGCTCATTTCGGGCCGGCTGCAACACCGATCATCGCGTTCCTGCTGATCGGCCTCGATCTCGCGATTCGAGACCGGCTCCACCTCGATTGGCGAGGCCGCGCGCTTTGGTCGCGAATGTTTGCGTTGATCGCGGCCGCCGGTGTCGTCAGTTATGCACTCAATCCCGCCGCCAAGGAAATCGCCGTCGCGTCCCTGATGGCGTTCGGTTCGGCAGCCGTGGCGAGCACAGTCGTGTTTCAACTCGCACGTCGCTTTCCGATACTGGCGCGCGCAAACGGCGCGAACGTCGCGGGTGCGGCTGTCGACTCCATCATCTTTCCGCTTATTGCGTTCGGGGCCGTGTTTCCGACGATCGCCGCGTTGCAGTTCGTCGCCAAGGTGGCTGGCGGCGCCTTGTGGTCGTGGGTGGTGTTTCGAAACACTCGATCGGTTCAGGCGGGAATCGCGAGCAATGTGGTCGATCGGTGAGGACGGGTTTGCTTTTCGCGGCATTCGCTACGTTCGAATGCGCGTCTGACCAGACGCCCAAAAACAACAATCCCACTCGGTCGCACCATACCCCATCGCCATGCGCTTGCCGTCCGAATAGCGGCGACGACGTTTTGATAGATGAAGGCCGAAGCGCATCCAGCATCTTCCGCCAGCTTCAGCGCCTGACTCACCCGCTCAAGAAAGGGAAACAGCGCGGTGACGTTGCGAGGAGAACGCGGATCGGAACCTATCGGGCGGGAACCCTGGCCAAGCGTCTTACAAGCAGTGCTGCAAGCACCTCCAGCTGATACACGATCGCCACGACGTTGCACGCGATGAGGGCAAAGTCACCAAAATCCACCGGGTGCATGTGATAACCGATTCGGTGGTTATCGATGATTTTTTCGAACGAGGCAATGGCCGACGGCAAGCTGACGACGCTCCCGCAGATCAACAGAACGCTGACTCCCGCAACGTGTTTGATTCGCGCCTTTTGCGGCAAAACGCAAGTTGCGAGAAGCAAGCCGATGCCGCCTGCGGTGGAAAAAAGAAAAGACCACGCTATAGGCCAATCCACGGTCCAATCCAGCAAAAAATGGATAAACACAAGCCACGACAAGATCAGCAGGGGCATCGCCGGCGCGACTCCAGCGAACAGATAAAACGACGCCCTCACCACCCCGAGAGTCGTCATGACCGTAATCTTTGGCCTTGAATCGGTTTGCCGTTCCGTTGTCTGTGCAACGGGTTTACTCTTTGACTGCATGGATTCCCCGAGAAGCCTCGAATTCCAAATCCTGTGGAGCCCATCAATTTACCGTAGAACGCCGCTCCGCCAATAGCGCGCGCAAAACGCAACCGGAAATTTGACCGCCCGCTCCTTTCGGCGCATTGGCGCGGCTGCGTTCATTCACTCGGATTCCCGGCACCGCAATTTTCGACTGCACGAAGTACGACACTCGGCATGTCTACGCGATCGCGATACCGTTGGCCGGAATGACCCGCTCGTGTGAGCGATACAGCTCAAGCACGACACCGAGTTGTTCCCGACTGGATGCGCAAAATGGAGGATGGCGAGCAGAACGCTCTGGAGGGGGACGACGAGAGCTCGAATCGACGCTATTGCGACGATTGCCTCCCGCAAAGCAAAACAGGCGCCTAGGCGCCTGTTTTGTTAATGCATTCGGTGGGGTGGCTGATGGGACTCGAACCCACGACGACAGGAATCACAATCCTTATACAATTTCCTTATATTTCATGGCGTTAGGCAAGAACATTGGAATATATGGTGTCGCGAGAGCCTTGTTTGGCGCGGCGAAAATCCCTCATCTTCCAGAGAAATCCGCCTCATCCCGCTGCCGTCGACTCAGTCGCGGTGTTTTCCCCTGGGTTAAAGCCGAGGCACAGCATGCGCGGTCTCGACGTTTGACGGCGCCGCCCGCATCGCCCCCTATCTTCAAAGCAATGCTGGGACCCAGAAAAACAAAGAAGCCCGCTCAAAGCGGGCCTCAGTCCAGCAACCTATTTCGAACGTTCCCAAGCGCTGTACACGTCGCCATCGTTTCGCTTACCGACGACAAGAACCTCGACACTATTGTCATCGAACGAATAAATGACGCGATATTCCCCGACATCGAGTCGCCGTTCACCGCGGGGGGCACCCCGAAGCTTCTGACTGTCGTGTGGCTCGGGATTCGACAAAAGCGCGAGAATCGCCGAGACAACTTGACGATACTGCTTTGCGTCAAGTTTGCTGATGGCCTTGAGGGCCTGTTTTGTTGGTTTCAGGTTCATCTATGGTGTTCCTATGTACCGCAAGGAACGCCTTGACCTCTTCATCACTCGCGAAACCTTCCGCGCGAGCAGCGTCAGCTCGTAGCAGCCAGAGTTGATCCTCGAGCTCTTGGAGTCGCTCGCGCATTCCATCGAAATCCCTTTTCGACACAACATACGCAGTCAAGCGGTCGTGACGAGTGATGCCAACAGGATGCCCGAGTGCTTCATCCAAGACCTCGCCGAAGCGAGTCTTAGCGTCCCTCGCGCTGAAAGTCACGAGGGATTCATACGACATTGCCTTCTCCTTGTTTACCTATCGGTTCGGCTATTGACTGATAGGGTGGCCGCGAAGCGAGTTGTCGCTTCTTTAACAGCCCCGTTCGCCTGGTTCATTCCCCGCAATGAGCGACGGTGATCACATCATAGCACATTAACCATAAAAGTTCAAAGTGGTCATTTTGATCTAAATTAGTCCAGTCGGACCATCGGAGTAAGGCTCCGCCGCCATGTCCTCCGCCGGATACGGTTGCAGCATCGCGCGCGCGGCCTCGATGTTCGACGTCGTCAGCCATTCCTCCCAGTCGTCCGGGTGCAGGATCACGACAGCCCGCTTCTCGTCGTCTGGCTTGTGCATCCGAGAAAAAATCGGGTGCCCATCCCCGTTGACCGTGATCATCGACATCGTGTGATGCTCAGCCCCGTCCGGGCTCGTCAGCGTCCGCCAGATGCCGGCGACGCACATCGTTCGCCAGTCGGTCAACCCGATCCGGTGCCACACGTTCTTCCCCGTCTCGTAGCACGGCTCGTAGATCCAGTCGGCCGGGATCAGGCAGCGGCGCCCGGCGCGCCAGGCCGGCCCGTACAACGGTGACTTCCCAAGGTTGTCGTCGCGCACGTTCATGGTGCTGCGCATGATCGGCGGTTTCCGGCCCTGCTCCTTCGCCTTTTCGATGTTGGCCTTCTGCAGCGCTCGCGGCCAGAAGCCGAAGCCGGCCGCCAATGGTCTGAGCTTTCCGTCGACATTCGCGACGATCGGCGCGAGGTAGTCCTGGTAGATCTCCGGCTTCCACGGGAAGTCGCGGTACAGGTCGCTGAACGGCTCGATCCTCAGTTCGCGGATCTCGTAGTCCTCGTGCGGCGCTCGGTAGTTTGTACACATCGCCCGTCCCCATTTTTCCGGCCTTGACTAGGGTAGCTTATCGCGAAATATACTGTGTTTTTATACAGTGGTGATGACGTGATCAAGCCGGAGTGGGCTTACATCTGGGAGTACGGGTTCCAAGGCGACAAGACGCGCCGAAGGACGCCTATCGAGCTCACGAAGCAGGAATTTGAACTGTGGATCGATCAGGACGAGCGGTCGACGTTCCTGAGCTCGTGCACGCCAATCGAGGCCACCCGAATTGATCGCAACCGCGTGCCGCTCACGGATCCACGCTTCAAGCTGAAGTCTAAGATGCCGGAATTTGATGCCCCGTCCGATGCTGAGCTGCGGGCCCTGTGGCGCGAGTACACCGACCTTCAGGTGCGCTGGCTGATCCTCGAGATTCTTGCTCTTCGAAAATCGCTGGACAGGGTTCAGGAGTGGTTCGACTACGTCGACAAGAACATCCCCGACCGCGGGGAGCTGAGTGGTGGGAATGGAAAATTTCAGGAGCTGCGCCACCTTCTCCGGAAGGAAAAGGGGCGCGCTGGGATGATGTGACGCGCGGCAGCCATGGCTGCGAGCTCGTCAAATGTGGAAGGTTTCAGCGCGCGGCAGCCGTCAAGGCGTCGTAGTCGCGCTCACATTGCTGGCCGGCGATACGGGCGCGGTCAGCGTACTCTGCCAAGTCGCCCGCGCGCTGGTCAGCGCGGCCGAGCACGTTGGCAAGCAGATCGAGGGCGTCGCCGGTTGCCGGGCCTCCGGTGGTAGCGGCGGGATGGCGGGCGGCGGCGACGAGCTGGTCGACACGCTGCTGCAGGCTGCCAGCGGCAGCACGAGCAGCAAAAGCATCCGCGAGCGCGGCCGTGCGTTGTTGGTTCGCATCGTTTGCGATCTCCTGTTGTGCCGCGGTGCGGCGTTGTTCCTCGGCGCGCGCAGCCGCGACGGCGTCGAGCTGCGCCTTCTGCGCGGCCACGACCGTCGCGCGCGCACCGTCGGCGTGGCCCTTGAGGTAGCCGCCGGCGAGGCCGACGGCACCCGCCACAATGATGGCCAGCCAAACACGTGGATCGAACCAGGTCATTTCGGCTCCTTCGCGTGCAGTTGCTTCAGCTCGTCCGGCGAGTAGACGAAGCCCGGCAGCAGGAACGCCTGCACGCTCCAGACGGGATCGCTTTCCTCGTGCCGGCCGTGATCCTTGCCCCGGTGATGGAGCGCACACAGCAGCAGTTGGTTGTAGGTCGAGTCGACGAACGCCTCCGGCCGCGCCGGATCGAACGCCTCCCAGTCAAAGCCCTGCGTCAGCCGGATCACGTCCCAGACCGGATGCTGGCGCGGGATGGGCACGATGCGCTGCAGCTTGTGGCTGAACATCGTGTCGACCTGGTTCAGCGCGACGCCGCGGATCCACTTCCAGTCAATTGCATGCGAGAACGCCCACTCGAAGAACCGGTGGTGCGACTCGACCGCCTGGTCGTCACCGCATACCGCGCAGACGTAGCCGCCGGCCGCTTTCATCGAGCGCTTGCTCGCGCGGAACGTTGCCGACTCGGTGCGCGGCTCGTGGTCTGGGTAGAACACGTCTTCGGACAGCGTCCGCCGCGTCTCGTGAGATTCCTCAACATCCATAAAACCTCCGGACAATAAAAAAGCCCCCGGGGATGCCGGGGGCCAGGTAACAACGTCGATTTCTATGCGGGGCACGTCGATCACATGCCCCGTCGAAGCGAAAATCCGAAACTTAGTCGCGATATCTCATTTGTGGCGGGAGTCCAATCGATTCGCGGAAGCGCACGAGCGCCTCGCCATCTTTCCGCTCCTCCTCGCGCGTCTTGTGCTGATTGCATACGCCGTTCGGAGTTACGTTGCCGATGCCGTTCATGCACTCGCCGTCGTCGTAAGACGAGCATGTCGAACAGGAGCGATCGCTCATCAGTGCTTCCCCTTTCTCTTCTTCGAGCCACCCGACAGAGACAACGTCACGCCGGCGAGTTGCTGTTGCGTCTCCTCTCCGTAAAGCATCGCGCGATTCCGTTCAATACGCTCGAAGTCGCGTTGCGTTGCCTCGCCTTTCAGGAGACGCCCAGAGAAGCTAGTCGTCTCGACTGCCTGTCGCTTTGTCATCGCAGGAAAACGTCGCACCCCCGCAAATTGGCTGAAGGCCCGATACGCGTTCGGGAGCGAAATATGCAACGACACCATCACATCAATCGCGTCATGCAACAGCGGCGCCCGATCCTTGACCGTCGACGGCTCTTCGTCACTGCCCTCATGCGACTCGGCAGTTCGACGGAAGTAGCAATCCTCCAGCTTCTCGAAAACGTCCCAAGCCTGATCGGTTTCGATCATCTTGGCATGCCGAGCAGCGCCGCGCTCCGTCCAAAGGATCAGGCTGCGCGTTTTCGGGGAAATTTGTGACTGACTAAAAGTCAGTCGCAAACTTTTCAGGTCATCGCCATTGAGCAGAAAGTAATGCTTCCCTTCTTCGAACCGTTCGGCATTTCGGCGATGGTTAGTCTGGATGTTGTTCGGCTCTACGCCGTACAGCTTCGCCAACAACTCGGTGGTGATGACGTTGGTTTCACGCCAGACGATAGCCGGTAGCGTCTCCGGCGTGACATCGCGTTTCGGCTTCATCAGTGCACCTCCCGGCTGACCGACAGGACGTCCGCGCAGCCCGCATCGAACAGATCTTCGGTGTTCTCGGCAACGAACTGGCCGAGCGCCGCCAGATCGACTGCGACCTTCGACGACTCACCTGCCGTGGCCTTGATCGCGATGAAGAGCGCGTGCATGTAACGGAGGTGGTTGTCCATCATGCTCGAAAGGTCGACCACGCGCCGTTCGAGCGGCCGGGATTGCTGAACCTTGTCATTGTTGGGTGCAGTGCTATCATGCGTCATGCTTATCCCCTGGTAGGGTGGGTTTGCATAAACTAGGTCAACATTACCTAGCCTCTAAGGCCCTGAACGTAATCCGCCAAGATCACGCGTTCGGGGCCTTTCCTTTTTCTGCTTCCAGACTTGCTGCCAGCCGAGCGTTTATCTCCGCGTTCATACTCCTGCGGTTCCGTGCCGCAATGACTTTCAGTTCGTCCCTCATTCCCGCTTTGTCGAACCGCACCATAAAGCTATCGGCGGTTCGACTCGGATACAAATTTCGGTTCATACTCACCTCACTCATGTCACCGTGACATGAGAACAATCATATGTCACGGTGACGCATCGAGCAAGCAATATTTAAGTCACCGTGACATCATTCCAAAAGAGTCACCGTGACGGTACCCTTTGCCCCATGAAAAAGCCCCAATCGCCCCCAGATCTCGCCCCTTCAACCGGACCTGTTGGTCGCGAGTCGGACAAGTTCATGCTTCGCTTCCCAGATGGCATGCGCGACCGTATCGCTGAGTCGGCCAAGAAAAATGGCCGCTCAATGAACGCGGAAATCGTGTCACGCCTTGATGTGTCGCTGAACTCGAGCGCCGACATCGTGTCGCAAAAGCTTCTGCGCGAAATTCGGCTCTATGAGGAGAAGCACGGCATCAACTTCGGAGAAGCCATCGAGCGACTGCTCTACGCCGGATTGCAGCCTGATGCGCCTAGTGTCGTTGTGCTTCACGTCGATTCCGCTTTAGAAATCAGCAAGCTTGCGTCCTTCCTCGATCTGATCGTGAAAAAGACGCCGAAGGGCAGCGTTGTCGCCGTTGAGCCGCCAGAAGGCGGAACTCGACAGCCGTAATCAAAGACCTCTTTCACACAGCGCGCGCTCTTCAGCACGACGCTTCACCAAACCCGGCAGCACCCGACCACCAGCCGTCACCCACTGCGGCCGGCCGTTGTCCGCCTCGTTCATCGCGCGGCACGCGCCCTTCCAGTCGCCCGCGTTGAACCGCTTGGCCGTCGTGCTGCCGCAGTACGCGCCCGCGCCGACGTTGTAGGCGAAGCTGACCGCCGCCGCGAGCTGGTACGTGTGCCCCTTCAGGACGGGCGTGCACTTCAGGACCGGCTCGGCGTGCTCGATCAGCCGCTGCTCGAGGCGCGCGTGGCACTCCGCCGGCGTGAATCGCTGCCCGGCGTGCACATCCTTCGTGTCGCCGTTGCACGCCGTGACGATCCCGATCGGATCGGGCCGCGCGACGAGCTCGAGCCCCTCGAATTTCGGGACCATGGAAAAAAGAAGGGCTGCCGCAGCAGCCCCTACAACGCTGGCAAGCGTCTTCTTCGGAACGTTAACCATCGAGCAATGCCCTCTTCCCTTTGTTCTTGACCAGGTAGTACGCCTGCAGCCCTATGTACGCGATGGTCGCGACGGCTACCCACCAGTTGATGTCGTGGCTCGTAAGCCATAACCAGAGATTGCCGCCAACCGCCGGCACAGCCTTTGCTGCGCTCGCAACGACCTCGCTCTTCATCGAGCCCCCGTAATGAAAAAGCCGCCCCGAAGGCGGCTGGTTACAAACCTTGATCTTGTCTCGCCCGTTCTGGGCATCTACCACTCGAGGTAAAACATGAAAATGAACTTGGCCGCGCTCGCCGCGGGGATCGCGCTCGCCTGTGCATTGTCAGCATGCGGCGGCGGCGATGGGGACGCGAGTAGCCCCATTCCGCATGCGAAGGCCGACACCATCCCGGCGTTGATCGACGTCTTCGGCGACAGCACATCGAAGGGCGTACAAACTATCGGTGGTCGACTATTCAACACTGCGGACAGCGAACCTGCGATCCTGCAGAACATGCTTCAGGCGCGATTCGGGGCCGGCGCAATCGTCAACAACCAAGGCGTCGGCGGAACGGAAGCCGCGCAATTGCTCAATGGCACCGATGGAGTTCACCCGCCGTTCGACCAGGTGATGGCTGCAAGCAAGGCGAAGATCGTCGTCTTCAATTTCGCACTCAATGCCAGCTACTACGCATCGAAGCCGACGGAAGGCATCCCCATAGAAACAGTCGATACTTACTGGGCCAACATGTCGCAGCTCTGCCAGATCGCGCGCAAGTACGGCAAGATCTGCGTTTTCGAAGAGCCCAATCCGGTCAACGGCGTTCAAAATCCGAACGCGCCGATCTACGGATATGTCTCCGTGCTCCGGCAACTCGCAGCGCAACTGAATGCACCACTCATCGCGCAATTCGATCAATTCCAGACGCTTCCGAATTGGATGGCGTGGCTAAGCGAAGACCAGACGCATCCGACGGATGCGGGATATGCATACAAGGCGGCAAATACGGAGGCGGTGTTGCGGCCGATTGTGGCGGGTCTACTGGGAGCCCGCTAAAGCCTTGTGTGAGAGAATCCCGAATCCCAAAGAAAGAGCGCATTGTGCGGATACTCTCACTACAGGCCCTGCGCGCAGTCGGCGCCATCGCGGTCGTTCTCTATCATGCCGGAACGCTTGGCGCAGGGATCAATCTGCGTGTGGGCGCTACCGGCGTCGATCTGTTCTTCATCATCAGCGGAGCGGTAATGTACCTTTCCGTCAATGACCAGACCAGTATGCTCAGTTTCCTCTGGGCGAGATTTACACGAGTTGTCCCGCTGTACTGGATCGGAACCATCGGAGCGGTGGGAGTCTATATCGCCAAATCAGGGCATTTCCCACCGATCTTCGATATTGTTACGTCCGCCCTCTTTCTGCCGTCCGAGCACTTTGGTGACTTCCCGATTCTCTATCCGGGCTGGTCGCTTAATTACGAAATCTTCTTCTACGCGCTAATTGCGGTCCTGCTTATGTTCGGCTCAAGCGCCATGGGCCTTGCGGCAACTACCACGCTGGCGCTCGGCACATTGCATGAATCGGTGCAAGCTCCTTATGCTGAATACTACTGTCAACCAGTAATGATCGAGTTCGCAGCGGGCATCCTGATCGGCATGGCAATACGTGCCAGGCTCACCCCAAGCCGTGGCGTATCGCTAATGCTGATCTGCGTCGGGATCGCGCTGCTTACTCTTCACTCGCCTGAGTCGAAAATCAACGCAGCTATCGGTTGGGGTGTTCCGTGGGCCATGATTCTTGTCGGCTCCATTGCCTTCGATTCATCCCTCCTTGTTCGATCGAAAGTCACCCAGTTGCTCGGAGCGGCGAGCTACTCGATATATCTCGCGCACCCGTTCGTAATTTGGGGCATCGAGGCGCTCACGCGGGATAGGAACAATCTCGTCTTCGCTGCCGCAGCGGCTCTGTCCATTCTTTCTGGCCTGATCGTACATCTCGCGATCGAGAAGCCGCTGCTATCGGGTCTGCGAAAATTTCAGCCCTTCAAGAAATTGAACGTTCCGGAGGGAAAGAGTGCGGCATAGGATGTCCACCGCTCATCGTCGCTATCCACGGTCCCTTGGTTCGGCCACACATCGGGGTCTTGAGGACACGAAAACGATGCGACGATCTTGTCCTCGGTGGCGTCTGAGAATGAGACATAAATTTCCATTTTTCACCTGTTCAGAACGTGTATTCGTATAGGCCGACCGTGAATGTCAGCGTTCCGCTTGATGCGGCCGCGATGTAATACAAGGTCTGCGGCGTGACGAGCGGGACGTGGGGGAATGACGTTGTTACCGATGATGCGTTCGTCGGCATCGTACCGCCTTGACCGACCGCACCAACCCCTCCCGACGAACCGGCAATGTTTGAAGAAAGACCCGCTGACGCAGTATTGCCAGAAATTGCCTGATAACCTCGGCATGTCTTCGCGTTCGGCGGCACTGCGCCGGCAACGGAGAATGAGATATAGCTCGCAGCGGACACCGTGGTGTTAAGTACAGTGAAGCCCGGCGTCGAAATCGTGCGGCCGAACTGGCTACCCACGTTGAGCAGACCGCCCGAAGTCGTCTGCCACACCGAAACGAGCGCCGATGCCATATAGCCGGACGGCATGTTCGCGCCCCCGTACACGTTGGGGGCCGCTGACGATGTTGCGTTCGTGGCCAGCAGCGCAGTCGCCTGCGTAGCCGGATTGTAGATCGCGTAGAGCGCCACAAAGCCCGACGCCGGCGCCGAACCGGTGTCCATGCCGCCCGCGCCAGTGGTTGCGAGGTTGATCGTCTTGTTGAAGTTGGCGATCCGGAATGCGGCGCCACCGAGCGCTGTTTCGACGACAACCTCGTCGGCGGTGAACGTCGCCGATGCGCTTGCCGATGTGACCGACATTGCGGCGTTGCGCATCGAGCCGACGACGGCGCCAACTGCCCGCTGAACAAACGCAGTCGTCGCAAGCTTGTTCGAATTATCGAATTGCGACGGCGTCGTTCCCAGAACCGTCGTGTAGCTTGACAAGTACCAAGCACCAGTATTGCTGACGAACTGAGCCTGCTCGCCCGCGTTCAGCGCAAACGTGTTCGACAAGCCTCCGCTCTGGTTGTTGATGTTCTCGGTTCCGTTCCCCTTAACGGTTATGCCGACCGGAGTCGCAATGGTGATTGTTGCGCCATTGGGAACGCCGGCGACGGGTGGCAAAGTTAGAGTTATGCCTGCGCCGTATGCCCAAAGAAATGCTCCGACGTGCCCGCCGTTCAATGATGCCGTCGCGTTGATACCTTGAATTCCCGAAAACGACTCACCGGCCTGCTTTACGAACGCCGTAGTCGCTAGCCTCGTGCTGTTGTCTCCAGCAGCAGCGGTCGTTCCAAACTGGTTGAGCAACTCCCCAGCCACGTCCCATTTCATGCTGCTTTCGTTAACCAGCTCGAAGAAACCGTACACACCAACAGCGAATGTGTAAGTGTCGGCTCCGCTAGTAGGAACATTCAATTGCCCCGGCTTATTTGCCGCAAGAACGGAAGCAATCGGCCCTGCGTACTTAAACACACGAATTGCTGCACCACCGGGAAAGGCGGTGGCATCCGGCAACGTCAACGTGCCGTTGCCGTCCCAAGTAATCATCGCCCCGATGTCAATGGCGCTTAGGGTAGCGTTGCCGACATATCCTCTCGCGGACCGATAATTACCGAGGGCTCGCTGCGTGAATGCCGTTGTCGCGAGCATCGTGCTGCTGTCGAACTGAGCCGGTGTTTGCGCAATGGGGCTGCGCGTATAGTGGCTTACGATGGTCCAGTTTGATCCATCGGAAACGAGTTCAACCGTCGCTCCGACGTCAATCAAAAACGTCGATGCTCCCATCGCTTGGTTGTAGATGTTCGCCGAGGGCGTCGCGATGGTGACCGACGTGCTGTTATTTGTGACGTTTGTGATCGTATACGTGAGATTGATAGTCGTCGGCGCAGGCAACGTGATTGTGGATGGCCCGCTTCCACCAGCCTGTATCCACGATCCCGTGTCGGAAGCCGCAAGGGTGCCGGACCCTACGACGTACTTTCGAGTTTGGAAATTCCCGCCGGCCCGCTGAACAAATGCAGTAGTCGCAAGTTTCGCGGTGTTGTCGAACTGCGGAGCCGTAATCCCGGCCGCGTTGATCGCTGCTTGCAAGTTCGCCAGGAGCGTCGCGATCGTGCCGTCGTCGACCGAGTTCTGGCCAGAAAAGTTGGCGGTGAACTGCGCGAGTACCGCCGCCATGATCGAGCTCTGGCGCCACACCTTGTTGAGCTGCGCCGACAGCGCGGTGCCGGACTGAAATCCCGACAGACGGGCCGCCAGCGCCGCGTACGTCGCCTGGTCGATAACGTTCGGGGAGCTGCCCCCACCGAACACGAGAAAGTCGTTCGTTGCCATCAATGCTCCGAGCATAAAAAAAGCCACCCGAAGGTGGCTTGCAGACAATGCGATAGGCGGTTAAACGGGCCTGCTCCAGGCTCCGACATCGAACCCGGCCACAAGCTGATTGCTCATGTCGAATCCGAACAGGGGTGATCCGTCGACGGACGTGACGACCGTGTAGTTGACCCGAACTCCTTCGGGTTTCAGGGGGATGTATCCGCCGGAAAGCAGCGCGAGAAACGTCGCCGGCGGGACCTTCCCGGCAATGCCGATCGTCATCGACATGTCCTGGTGGTCCTCGATGAACACGTGCGTGTCGGCGTCGAAGATACTGTTCAGGATCGCCGCGCTTTGCTCGAGCGTGCCGTCCCAGTGGTTCGCGCCGATCTTCGCGCGGATGACCAGCCGGTACGTGTCGTCGTCCAGTACGGTCAGCCCCGAATCTGGATCGAACGGTCCCTTCCAGGTGCCCTGGTCGAAGCCGAGGCCTGCGATGTCGAACGAGAAATAAACGCCTGTCAGCGGTGTACGGATCTTCCGCGACACTCCAACCCAGAGCCCGACGTCGTCCAGCTGGACGCCGACCGCGTTATCGAGGTCGAACCTGCCGGGCATGCTCTGCAGCACGCCCATCTGGTCTACGAGCGGCTGTACGAGCGCTTCGACGGTCGCCATGAACCGCGGCTTGTCGCTGTGCTCTGACGTGATCAGCGCGGTGTATTCGGTCAGGTCAGCCATCAGGTCACCACCAGAATCACGTTCGCCGGCGTGCACGATGCAGCCTCGTTGAACAGCAGCGCGACGTCCGGCGCGCCGGCGCCACGCGGACCAGAGAGCGTCAACCCGGACAGCTTGAACGTCACCCCGCCGCCTACACTATTCGCCGCGGTCAAAGCGTCGCCCCATTCGACGCTGCCGGACAGGCCGCCGCCGATCTGCACACCATTGATGTAGTCCGACACCGCCTGCTGTATCTGCTGACCCGCCTGCGTCGTATATCCGCCGAGCGCCTTGATCGTCACGGTCGCCCCGATCGGTGCGCCTGTCGGCCGGAAGAAGCTGATCGTGATCGGCCGGCCATAGATGTCCGCGACGACGATCGACGTCGTGCCGAACGTGCCAGCGCCTGGCGTCTTCTTCGCCGCGATCGCATTCGCGATCGCCGTCGCGTCGCCACCCTCGACGACGAGCGAAATCGAGTGCGACGGGATGCCGTTGGCGTCGGTCGCGCTGGTGTCGTTTTCGTAGGCGACGTACCGCGTGACGCCGGGCACGTTCGCCACTGCACCGATGATGCCGTCGAGAACCGTGAGCGATGGCAGCGCGGTCGACACCGTCTGCCGCTGCCGCAGCACCGGGTCCTTTTCGACTGGGGCGCCCTCGGCAGCATCCGCCGGGTTCGTCACCGACTGCCAGCCGAGCGCTGGCGTCGCGATCTGGTTGATCGTGCCGGCACGCGCGGACACGTCGCCGATCGACGCGCACGTGGCCGTCACCGTGATCGTGCCGCTCGGCGGGATCGTCACCGTAGCCGGCAGCAACCACTGCACGCCGTTGGTGTCCTTCGCCGCGCCGTTCGTGATCGTCTTGCCAGCCTGGCCGATCAGCACGAGGTCCGCGCTCGAGTACGACGCGACCTTCCGCGCGATCCCATTGATCTTGACGTTGCTCGAAAGCGCGTCGCCCTGCGCCGTCGCCGGGCTGAACGACCGGTAGATCGCGATCGCGACCGAGTTGACGTCGCTGATCGCCTTCGCGAACACGCCGAGCAGCTGGCCGTCCTGGCTGTCCGGCTCCAGGTACGTGTCGGCGCCGTAGATCGAGCGATACTGGTCCTGCAGAAACGCAAGCACGTCCGCGTACGTCGGCGCGGTAATGCCGTTCTCGTCGATGGTTGGTGCGAGAGTCGTGAGAGTCACAATGTCGCCTGTACCGTGGTGGTGCCGTAGATGGTGTTGATCGTCGCGGTAACCGTCAGCACGCGCGTCTCGGGATCAGCCGTACTCGAGTAGCTCGTGAGTTCGGTCACACCCTGTGTGGCGAGGATGCACGTGCGGATCGCCGCGTCGTACTTGCCGCTGGTGTACTTCCCGAGTACGTCGGTGTCCCATAGCATGCCGGCCGTCGTGTCGAGGAACCATTCACCGCGCAGCAGGCGCAGGCGTGTCAGCACGGCCTGCGCGACCGCCTCGGGCGTGTTCACGAGGAAGTCGGCCGGGCCTCCGCCGAAGACGTAGTCGCCGTCAGCGTCAAGTTTTCGGTATCGCATGGGAGTCTCAGTTGACCGGGCCGGTGTTGCCGCCCTGCGGATCGGAGTGCGTGTGCGTGTCGTCGACACGCTTGCCGTTCGCCGTGATCTGGCCGATCACGTTGAGGATGCCGTTGAACACCGCGGCGGCACCGCTTGCAGCGCTGCCGACCATGCCGCCGACGAACGTCAGCAGCCCGGTGATCGTCACGGCCGCCGAGAATGTCGACAGCGGCGCCACCACATCGAAACCGCCCGGCGCAACGATCTTCACCTTCTGCAGCGCCGGGTTCAGGTCGATATACGTCGCGCCGTCGTCGCTGCGCAGCTGCGTCGAGGTGCCGCTGACGCCGACGAGAGCGCGCGGTCGCGAACGAAAGCCGAGCAGCGCGAACCCGTCCGACAGGTCGTGCATGCGGAGCTCGGCTTGCTCCTGCACCCCGCCCGACTGCCACCACGCGTCGATGCACCGCGAGGCGAACACGACAAGGCACTCATCACCCTGCTTGACTGGGAACGTCAGCGTACAATTTCCGCCAGCTGGAAACTGGACCGGGCAGTCGACCAACAGCGGCAGTGCAACGCTCTGGATCGTGCCGTCGATGCCGCGCACCTGCGCTTTGATCGCCGGCTGCACGCTGCATGTCGGCGGCCGATCGGCGGCACTTTCGAACGACTGGATGATGCCGGGCAATGCTGTCCAGATGCCCGCGCGCACGCCGTCGAACGCTTCACGCAGTGCGACCTCCGGGTCGCCTACCCTTTCACGTCGATCCATGGGATGAAAATGAAAAAACTGCTGTTGACCGCCGCGCTGCTCGCGCCGCTCGCCGCCATCGCTGACGACGCCTTCGTTTACCCGTTCGCCGGCATGAAGGTGGGCGTGACCGTCGAGAACGAGTTCCCAACCATCCTTTACACGGCAAAGAAGTGCGACCTGCCGCTTTCCAACGCGAAGAATATGCGGCGCTACGAGTCCTACCGCGGTGTGTGGGACATTGGCTGCTGGGGTGAGACGATCGACGGCAATGCCGTGATCATCGTGCCGAAAATGCCGACTAAGTCGATGCCGCTCAACGTGCTCGCCCGCGCGGACGTGAAGCGCAACGGCGAGAACACGACGATGACCATCAAGGCGCTGCCGACGTATGGCCGCTAGCCGAACCTCTTGATCACGTCGGCGGGTGGCACCGCCGCCTTGTCTTTGAACGAGTCAGGCAGCACCGTGACGTCGGCCGCCAAGCAGATCACGCTCGTGTACCACTCTTCGCCGCGCGTGTCTCCGCTGACCTCCGCGAGCATCACGTAGTAGAAGCCGTCGTCCTGCAGCTTCGCCTGCATCTCGATCCGCTCGTTCTCGGCCTGCTGGCCCACGTTCAAGCTGTACTCGTACTGCTGAATGCTCGCGTTGTCGAGCCAGATCAGCCGGCCGATCTTTACGCTCGGATTCAGCAGCATCTTCACCTCGATGCCGTTCGCCGTCTGCTGCGGCAGGCCGACCATGCCAGTCGCAGAAGTGATCACCGGGATCTCGCCAGGCATGTATGCCGTCTCGGGCACCATCACCACCTTGCCGTCTTGGATGCTCCAGACGGTCTGCGTGGTGCGCGCGGTCCATCGCATGAAGTCCCGCGCCATGCCAAACATCACCTTGCCTCTCGGCAGCGGGTTCGACGGCAATTCCGGTAGATAGCCCTGCTGCACGCCATACTGGCCCATCGCAGTGCATACGGCCGCCACATGGTCGGCCGGCGTCGACCCGGCCGCGAGCGTCGTGTTCACCACGGCGAAGTTGTACGCCGAGTCGCCGTCCGCCGCAGTGATATCGATGAATGTATCCGTCTGGCTCTCGCGCCCGCGCCGTACCTGCTTGATCTGTCCGTCGAAGATGATCCCGTAGTTGCCCTCGTAGCCGGCCTGCAGCACGACGCGCGTGAATTCCTTACTTTGGGCTCGTCGTGCCGTATTCGCGGACACGTTGTAGACGCGGATCCGCGCCGAGTTCGGCGTCTGCAAATCGCCCCGCTGCACGCGGAACACGATCCGCAGCTCGGACAAGTCAAGTGCTTCTCCGCTGTCGAAGCCGATGATCAACGATACCTTCCGGCCGAACTGCTGAACGCTCATTGATCCGTCACCCAGAAAACATGCGACCCGATGCCGAGATCCTCGTACGTCGCAACGTCGTCAGGATCAGCGGCGCCCTGCACCCACATCCGCCCTTGGAACCCAAGGTGCTTGTACTGGCCGAGCAGGTCCATACCGGTAACCAGCGGTATGCCCGATACCAGGGGATTGTCCGATGCGTCAGCGATGTCGAGCACCCATCCCGCGCCGCCGGCCTTGCGGTACTGGACGGTCAGGCGATAGTCAGTCCCGCTCAGCGTCACGGTGAAGCGCTCCGGGCGCGGAGAAAACGGAATCTCGAAGAAGCTCGGCATCACATACTCCCCGGCGGCACCGCGCCGCCCGGAGCGGGCGTCGCGGGCATTGCTGCTTTCGTGCCGCCATTGCCTGTTTCAGCCGTCGAAGCTGGATCGGCCTGGTTCTCTTTCGGAGGCAGTTTCGTAACCTGCGTCGACACGATCCGGATCTGCTTGAGCGTCGCCGTCAGGATCAGCGCGCTCGACGTCTTGGCGTCAGTCGTGAGCCGCAGCCCCTGCAGAAGCATGTTCTGGTAGAAGCGGCGGCTCGTCGTTACATCGAACGGCGTGCGTGCCTGCTGTAACGCAAGCAGCTGCGAGTAGATCGCATTCACGTACTGCGCCGATGGCAGGCCACCGCCATCGAACGTCGCTTCCGCGGCGCCGAGCAGTGCCTCGTAATCGGCATTGCTCCAGCCGCAACGTATCGCGACATCCGGCTGCCGCTTGAAGGCGTGATCGGTGATCTGCGCCCCTTGCTCGACCGGATGTTCCGTGATCGTGAGCTCGTCGTTGTAAACCTCCTCGATCGCGACCTGCACCGTAATGCTGCCGATCTTCTTCGGCGAGATCATGATCATGTCGAGGATCATGCGACTACCCCCTGAAGGTTTCGAACCAAGTCGGAATTCACCGCACGCTGCTCACGCTCAACTGCCCGGCCCGCTGCGGCTGGATCACCAGCGCCGCTCACGTGAATCTGCGTGGTTTGGTTCACCTCGACCTTCGTCGCAGCCGCCGACGTGGCCGCGGCTTGCGCCATCGCGGCAACCGGCTGCTGATAGGTCGCGCGCGTATTGCGCAGCGCCGCCTCCATCTCGGCAGCCGAGATGCTCGCGCGGTTGTTTCCCTTGCCAGCGTAGTAGCTGCGACCGGTATCCGGATCTGCCACGCTCGCCCACTCGCGCGATGCTGCCCGCAATGCCGCGCGCAGGTCACCGCTTCGCCCTTCCACGTAGTCGGCGATCGCGCGCCGCTTGTTGCGCACCAGGTACTGCTCGAAGATCCGATCCTGAAGCCGTCGATCGAACATCTCATTGCCTCTCAGCTTCAACCCACGCGCAGCTTCGGCCAGCGTGCTGCCGATGATCTGATAGCGTCCGGCCGCGTTGAACTGCCCGGCACGCTGCGCGGCCATGACCTGCGCCAGCGTCATACCCTCGAGGTTCTCAGTGCCGGCACGGTAACCGCCTCGCGCGCCGCGATTCACGCTGTTGTAATCGCCTTCACCGCGTGCGATCAGCTTGCCGAACGCCGTGTCCGCGAGCTGGCCGAGACGGCCGGCGAGACCGCTGTCGTCGGGAATGGAAACACGCTCAATCTGCGGCGCCGGCAGCTGCGGCTGCTGCGGCAGCTGAGTCAGATTTTTCGGACCGGACGTTACCGAACTCGGTACAGATGCCTTTTCGCCAGGCTGCGCGGGCGCTGAAGCCGGAACAGGCGCACCTGATGGAGCCGGAGCCTGAGCCGCCGCCGGTGCCGCTGCCGGGGCAGGAGCCGGTGTCCCCGACGACTCGCGAACGGGAGTCGGTTCCGGCGCACTGGATGGCGCCTGAGTCGGTGGCTGATCAGAGCGCGGCGGCGTCAGCTTCGCGCCGCCTCCATCTTTCACGCTGTCGATTTCCTCCTGCGTGTAGCCGCCGGTCGCGTCGAGGCCGCGGCGATCTTTCAGCGTGAGGATGTCCCACAACGAGCGGAAGCGGCCGCCCGACAGCTGAGCGATCAGCCCGTCGACTTTATCGCGCAGCGCATCGCCGATCTTCCAACCTGCGAACGCAGCACCGACGGCAGCCACTGCCGTCGCGAGACTGCCGAGCACCGAAAGCAGACCGCCACTCGCGGCAGTAGCACTTGTCGTCGCCGCACCCGCTGCGCGCAAGGCCCCTGCCATCTTCAGGATGCCGCCAGCGATCCGAAACACACCCAGCGCCTTCAATGCCACGCCGAGTAGCAGAATCTTCGTCGACCACCCGTCGGTGCCACGATCGAGCTCTACAAACTTGTCGGCCAGCCAGGCTAGCGGCGGCCCCATTGCTGCGGCCGCCTTTACGACAGCGTTCGCGACATCGGTAATCCGATTCGCGATCTCATCGCCGTGCTCGTCCATCCACCGTTGAAAGCGATCGAGGCTCGGCCCGATCTTCTGCAGCATCGCGCCCTCGACACGGATGCCGAGATTCTCGAACGACGTGCCGAGGCCGCGCAGCTGCGTCATGAACCGGTGCGAGTCGTCCGCAGCCTTGTCCAGACCCGTCGTCTGCGACATCTCGCGATACTGCTTCAGGAGCTTCTCGAAGTCCCCGTTGCGCATCGCGAGCATCAGGTTCTCGTCAATGCCGAGAATGTTGCCGTATTGGTTGGCAAGCCAGGTCGGCTTGTTCGCCAGCGACTTCCCGAGGTCCGACATGATGTCGACCGTGTCGCGCAGCTCGCCGTTTGCGTTGCGCGTCTGCACGCCCAGCGTCGCGAGGTATCCCTCGCCCGCCGGGTTGTTGCGCAGGAAGCGCGCAAGGTTCTCGATCGTGCCGGTGGCCGCCTCGGCGGAGACGCCCATGTTGCGCGCGGCGAACTCGAAGCCGCGCAGGTTGGTTGCCGATGCGCCCGTGCGCTGCGACACGAAATACAGGCGCTCGAGCTTCGACGCGAATGCCGCGACGCCGGCGCTCACCGTGAGCGCGGCGCCGGATACGGTGGCGATCAGCTGCTTGACGCCCTTCGTCGTGCCTTCGACGCCTTCCTTGAAGTTCTTCAGGCCCTTCTCGTCGACCTTGAAGCCCAAAGCCACGAGAAATTCACGGATGACTACGCTATCGGCCATTTTTTAATCCGATGATGGGTACCATTTCAGGTCGATACCGTCTGACATCTAAACCGCGTATGTCACGAACAAAAGCACTCACGCAGGATCGTCTCAAACAGCTACTTCACTATGATCCTGGAACTGGCGAATTCACGTGGCGCGTATCTCGCGGAACCGTGAAAGCTGGATCGAAGGCCGGCAGCAACAACCAAGGGTACGTTGACATTAGCATCGACGGAGTAATGCACAAGGCGCATCGCCTCGCGTGGCTGTACATTCACGGGAGATGGCCGGACGACGAACTCGACCATCGAGTCGGTCGCCGATCTGACAATCGAATCACTCAGATCCGCGAAGCTACGCATGCCGAAAACATGCGCAACCGAGGCGCATACGCGTGCAACAAGTCTGGCTATGCCGGAGTCGACTGGCGACCCAGTAGAGGGGTATGGCGCGCTCGCATTGGTCTCGACGGGAAGCAAATCCATGTCGGGAACTTCGCCACAGCGGAGGAAGCGCACAAAGCGAGAATTGCACGGCTGAAGGAGATGCAGGACGAGTTTAGGCGCCTGCCTCTTGAATCCTACTCAGATGCTCCTGAATAAGCGCTTGATTCTCGCCCTGAACCGCTAGCATGTCATTCATCAGCGCAATGTCGGCGAGGTCCAACGTGCCATCCTTCAAGCTCTCGTAGCTACACATGCCGCGCATGACCGGATACAACAGCCAGTCCTCTCCTCCCGGAAGGCTCCGTAACTCTAACGAGCCGAGGTCTCGCTCGCCCCGGGGCTGGAAAGGAGACCTTGAATAAAATTGCCGAGGTTCGCCACCACGACGCGCACGACGAGCGGCAGCATCACGTCGATGCCGATGTCGTCGAACATTGACGTCTTGTGAGCGGCGGACCAGATCTTCGCCCAGCCAGCACCCTGCCGGCGCTCGACGACAGACAGGCACGTGCCGAAGACGTATTCGGCGTCCTCGTCCTTCAGGCCGGCCAGCGCATCAGCGAACGGCTGCAGCACCGGCGCGATTGCATCGACGAGCGTCAGCAGCTCGCGCGGCTGGTCGACTACAGGCGCCGCCTCCTCGCCGCTGGTGAGCGCCGCAAGCGCGGCGTTCGCGCGGGCCTGCTCGCGCGCGACATCGGCCTGCTCGAGTTCGGCGTAGAACTTCATCAGCACCGGAATCATCGGCGGGATGATCGGCGCGATGCGCCGCGACACGTGGAACTGCTGCATCGCGCTCAGCTTGCCGATCGCGTATCGCACGCTGTTCAGTTGGACTTCGGTCGTCATGCTCAGTACGTCCCGAGGATGTTGTCGATCTTGATCGAGTCGAAGACCCATTCGACGATGTCGCCGTCCTTCGCGTATTTCAGATCCGGCGCCTTCTTGAACGCGCAGCTGCGCGCGGTCATCACGTCGCCGGCCGCCGTCTGCCGAACCTCGATCAGGTTCTTGCCCCACAGGCGACTGTCGAGCGACTGTGCGTCGTACAGCGCCATCAGCTTCGCGTTAATCGGCGCGGTCTTCAGGTAGCGCAGCGTGACCTGACCAGACTTGTCGGCATGCAAGCTGTGCATGCCCTCGCCATCCGAGCCGATCGTCATCGTGTTCTTGTCGCCCGCGCGCACGATCGTGATGCCTTCTTCCGCGGTTGCTTCGCCGTAGCCGAGCGAGAACGCCCCGCCCGGGCCCACGATCGTCGCCGCGACGTCCTGAAAGCTGTAAGTCGTCATGTTGAGATGCCCTTGTTAGCGGTTGACGTTGACGAGGATGTCGACGCTGTGGATCGCGCCGGCTTCCTTCGCCGCGACCTGGAACGTGACGGACTTGCGCGCCTCGCGATCGGCCTGTGACTGCGTGGCGATCGGCGGTGCATAGACGTAGTAGCCCTGCGCCAGCGTGTCGCCCTGACTCAGCGCGCCGAAACCGGCCGAATTCCAGACGCCCGGCGCGAGATACCCGTTGTTCACCCCCGCCTCGCCGGCCGCGGAGATCGTGGCCGCGATCGTGGCGTTGCCGCCGTCGGTCTGCGGGATCTTCGTCGGGCTCTGGTACAGAAGGTTGTAGACGTCCGTCTCGATCCGGTTACGGAACCAGATCGCGTTGTATACCGAGTCGATGAACAGGCCGCTCGGTGTCACGCCATACTGGATGATCGACGTGTCGTTGCTGTAGTTCACGAACACGTTGCAGTTCTTCGCCTGCAGGGTGTTCGCCTGCGTGCTGGTCAGTTGTTCGGCAGCGACGCTCGGCTCCTGCTTTAACATCACCGTGATCGTCGTGTTGTTCCCGTCGAAGTTCACCGTCAGCAGCCGGCCAAGCAGCGACGACACCGCGTACGGCGTCGCGCTCGAGTACTGCACGACCGTGTACTGGAGATTCAGCGCCTTCAGCTTGCTTGCGATGTCGGTCGACACAGTCGAGTCGAGCACCTGCGGGTTCTGCGTCGTGATGCCATAAATATGGCGCTGGTCGGCCTCGATGAGCGTTGCGACCGCGATGTGCTGCGCGTCGGTGATCGACGCGTCAGCGAAGTCGAGTCCGAGGAATTGGTTCGCAAAGCGGTCAAGGAACACCGCAGCAGCGTCCACCGGCTGTTCCGGTGCAATGCCGGCCGCCGGCGTACCGGCGAGGCTGCTGGTCAGTCCGAGCATGGACGACACGTCCGTGCCACTGCCTGGCGCGGTCGCGAACCCAACGGTCGAGCTGGTACCGGACGTGCTCGACGTCACCACGAACTGCGAGCCGCTCCACGCGATCGTCGCGCCGGTCAGCTTCGCGTTGATCACCGTCGCGACCCCATTCAGGTTAGTCTGCGCGGAGAAATCGAGTGCCGTGACAGTCTTCGCGGTGCCATCGATCGTGATGTTGAAGGCGCCCGTCGTGATCGCCTTCCAGACAGTGATGTCCTGCTGCGCCGTCGACAGGACGCCACCACGCAGCGACCCGGACGTCGCCGTCTTCGCCCAGCGGCCGATCAACAGTTCCTTCGGCTTCGGTTTTTGGTTGAAGTACAGCGCAGCGGCGTAGTACTCCGGCGTGTTGGTGCCGAAGTCGGGCGTCACCTCGTCGATGCCGCCGTACGAGCGCGCACGCTCATTGGTATCGATGACGGCCGACGGGCCGAGAATCAGCCCAGTGTTCAGATTCGCGCCCTGCGCCGCGAGTGCGGCGAGGTTGATCGTCACGTTGATCAGACGCGATACCGGCAATCCGTTGGACATGCTGGTCCCCTACGAGTGGATGTTCGAAACGCCGGCCACGGGCGTCGACGAGCCAGTCGTCGTCGCCACGGTGGCCGATTTGAGGTTGAGGACCGCGTAGGTCCGGGTGATCTTGCGGCGCAGCGTCACGGTCATGTCGTAGCGCCGCACCCACTGCTGATTGACGAGATCGGGCGCCGGGCGGATCGCACCGACGCCGACGAACGCCATGTCCAGCAACTGGAGCTGCTCGCGGTTCTGCGGGATCGCGAGTCCGTCGGCGAGGCGCTGCGCGTATCCCTTTGCACGCGGCCCGTAGAACGTGCACATCACGTCGACGTCCTGGTGCCGGATGTACGTGTCGTGCCCGTCACCCGTGCCGTCGTGCTGAATCGCCGGGCCCGCGTCCGGCTCCTGCTCCTGCACGCCGAACGCGCACCAGTCGACGGACGGCTCAGGCTGCTTCGGCACGGTCGGCTGCCAGCGCGGCCGCACGAAGTCAGGCGGCAGCGCCGTGACGCCCGCAATCAGGTCGTGCACCAGATCGTCAAGGGCATCGTCCTCGGCCGGCGGCGCATCGACGGCTGGCGCCAGGTATCCGCCGGTCGAGCTGTCGTTCATGGGGTCATCCCGAAAGAGGCTTCAGGTCGCACGTCGCGCAGACGAAGCCGCGGCCGAAGTGCGAATAGTCGTTCACGTTCACGACGGTGTAGGTGCGCCCCGCCCACATGACTTCGTCGGCGTCATGGCCGGCACTCCCGTCCATCAGCCGGAACATCGTGTGCAGGGTGATCGAGCCGACGATCCGGCTGCCATCGGCATTCCGATGCAGGATGTCGCCCTTGTCGCTCGTCACGACGGCCGAGAACGGCGTCGAGGTGGGCGTGTTATGCGCCCGCCCCTTCTCGTCCGTGACCTGCGTCATGCGGTTGCAGATCAGGCCCATGTCCATGAAGTCGGGATCGAGCAGGACGTCGGTGACGTCGAGGAAGGCCATGCGAAGCCCCAGAAAAGCAAAAACCCGCCAAAGCGGGTTTCTTTCGATTCACAGGCAGATTGCCTGTGCCCTGGTTGAACTTCTCAGTTCAGGCTGCCGCGTCCTGAACCTCATCGCCAAATTTCGAGGCGACGTAGGCGCGCATGGCAGCGATCAGGGGCGTAGTTGCCTCTTGCGAACGGTGTATATAGAACATCCCGCCGCGCGCATCAGCATCAAACTCGTATGCCGCGCCCCACATTCCATCCTCAAATGGCTTGAGGATGATCCGTTCGCGCTCGATGATCGCGCCTCCTTGCGCCCATGAGCTGCTTGGATGCCAGAAGTCCCAACCAAGATCATCGGAGCCAAAGTGCACCATCAGTTCGCCAGCAATGTTGCGCTTGGCGCGCATGGTCATATGGCCGTGCATGTAGCCTTGCTCCAGATCGGCGAGAGCGACCCAGTAATCCAACTCTCCGCCGGTCAATTCCGAAATCTTCATTCCGTCTCCATACGCACGCGAGGCGGCCGCCTCTCTCGCAATTCTACTTCTTACGGACCACGTAAGTGATCGAGTTGCGGTACTGGGCGGTATCGACCAGCGTGTTCTCGCGCATGACGCCGCGGCGCCGGCGCGCGGCCAGTGTCGAGTCAGCGAGCTTGGGCTGGATGTTGCTGTTGATCTTCGCGCGAACCGAGTTCTGTGCGACAAGGCCGGCGCGATTCAGGCTGCGGTCGACTTTCTCGAGGTCGCCGTCGAGCGCCGCCTCGACGCCCTTCTGAAGCTGCGGCTCGAACTTCGGCCGCGCGTCCTGCACGCCGGGCACCAGGTGCGGGCGCGCCGGGATATTGTTCGCCGGCGAGCCGTTTTCCATGATGTAGCCGATTTCGGCGTTGCTGAGCGGCTCGCCCTCATCCTTCCGGCCGGCCGTGCTGTCCGGCACGCCGACCAGCACCTCCTTCTGCACGAGCCCGCTGATCGACTTCAGCACCTCGTCGAGGCGGTCGATTTTCATGCCGTCCATGGGATTCTCCCGATGGGCGGCGACAGCATTACAGCTGAATGCCGCCCGAGCCCATCATCAGCGCCATGCTGAGATAACGAACGCCGTACATCGTGGCGTTCCAGAAGCCGCCGTCCTTGATGGCGACGGCCTCGGTGTTGTAGCTGGCGCTGACCTTGTCGACGGCCTTCGACGACTGCGGCCCGGTCACCTGCCCGGGCACGCCGCCGACTGCCGCCGTCTTCTGATCCTTCAACGCCAGCGCGAGATGATGCGCAGTGACCAGCGCGACGCCCAGATCAGTCAGCTCGCCCCAGCGATCGGCATTGACGAGCGAGACCGCGACCGTCATCCAGAATTGAACGAGAGAGTCGGGGTACGTCGTCGTGTCGTTGAACTCGGGAAACGACTGTCGGAACTGGGCGATATCCACGTGTCACCTTGCCAATATGCGGATGCCCGGCGCGCGCCAGCATGGCGCAGCGCCGGGAGGCCATTATGCCTTCTTCCCGCTGCCGGACTTCTGCGCCGCGCCGTCGGCTGCGCCATCCTTCGCGGCCGCCGCGGCGTCCTTCTGGGCTGCGTCGAAGGCGGCAACCCGCGCGGCGAGATCCTGCTCGCTCGCCGCAACCGCAGCTTCGCGCGTGTCGAGCGCCGCCGCGCGGTCGTCCAGGCCCTTGCCGAACGTATCGAGTTCGGCACGCAGCTTGTCGAGACGATCGGACTCGGCTTGGAGGCTCGCCTTCGCCGCTGCGGCTGCCGCCGCCTGATCGGTCGCGTCGCTCTGCGATCCAGCCGAATCGCCGGAAGTCTCCGGCAGAGGGCCGGTGTGCGCCTTCGCGTACCAGTGCTCGGCGATGAAGTCCTCGACTTCCTGCACACCAGCCTCGACGCGGCGAATGACTTCCTCGCCCTCGCGGGCAAGCCGGATCGTGAACGCCGTCAGAACGTTGATCTTCGCCATGTCAGATACCGTCCCGGTAAGCGGCCGTCGTGCCGTAGCGCCATTCGACGCGGCCGATACGCGACCAGTAGGTCGTGATCTGGAACAGCGAGCGATACTCGAGCGGCGTGCGCTGCAGGTCCGTCATCGGGAACTGGACGTACTTCTTGTCGCTGTTGTACGCCACCATCCGGTCCACGGTGCCGAGCTGGCCCTGCGTGCCACCGGCGCCGGCGCCGATCAGCCACTTGAGCTCGAGGATTTCCAGCGGCGTGCCCTGCTGCGTGCAGATGTTGTTCTCGAGCAGGTACGTCAGGATCGACTTGCTGCCGGCGTTGCTGATGATGCGCGCCGCGATGCCACCGAGCGTGCCCGGGGGCAGCATCAGGCGGTTCGGCTTCACTTTCCAGCCGGACGCTTGCCACGCCGACGTCAGGATCTCGTTGACGTCCTTCAGGATTTCGTCCGGCGTCTTGGTGTTCCACTGCGGCGTGCCGGCGGCGCCGTTCGCGACGTTCGAAACGCTCCCGACAGCACCGATCGAGTTCACCAGCCCGGTGAAGCTCATCTGCGGATCGCCGTAGTAGACGATCTGGTCCAGGTCCATGTTGCGTTTCATGTTCATCGCCTCGACCTTCTGCGAGTCGATGGGCATGCCGAGCGCTTGCGATTTGATCAGCTCGGGCACCGTGTACTTGACCTCGGCACCCCAGAGCAGCATCGGCTGCGCGGTCTTGCCGATGTCGACCGACGGGCCCGCCAGCGCGTTGCCCTCGTTCGAGATCCAGTTCAGGCCGTTCGGGTTGATACCGCCGCTCATCCCGAACGCCGAGTTCGTGAATGACGCGACTTCGTCGGCCGCCGACACGTCACTGCGGATGTAGATGTCGCGCGACCAGGTGTATTCGACGAGCGGCTCGTTGAGCGTCTGGTCGAGGCGTTCGAGCTGACCGTTCAGGAATACGCCGGTCGAGTCGATCGTCGCGCGATCGTAGGTGTACTGCTGGTCCTGCGTACGCGCGCGGATCAGCCGGCGCGTCGCATCCGCGACGGCCGCCGACATCGGGATCGAGGCCCCGGCCCGGCGCAGGTGCTTCAGTTCGGACATGTCCATGTAATGGCTCCAGAAATGCAAAAGCCCCGCGATTGCGGGGCCTCGGGTGAAGCGCTGTTCAGCGCCGGATCAGATGTTGACGGCGATTTCGGCGATGCCGTACGCGTCGGCCGGGCCGTTGAAATACCAGTTCGAGGGCATCGCGACCGTGTTCGTGCCGTCAGCGGCCGCTTCGAAACCACCGAGCGGCTTGCCGGCAGCGGCCGCCGCGACGCGCACATAAACCGTGCCGTTCTTCGTGGCCGGCGCGGTGCCGCCCAGCGCGGCATTGAAATAGCCGCGCTTCAGGATGTCGGTCGGGCCGCTGGTCGGCGGCGTCGACGTGCCGAGCGGATCGTTGCCGTTGCCCTGGATCGGGTACGCGCGCAGGTTCACGCCGTAGACGAGCGCGGCGGTGTCGGCCGCGTTGTTGATCGGCTGGATCTTGCCGTTCACCATCTTCACCGGCACACCGAAAGCCGTCGGCGGCGCCGCCGGATCGATCAGTTGCGTCTCGATCGTGGCGACTTCGGCGCGCTGAAGGTCACCGGCAAAGCCTGCCGGCATGCGATATTGATAAGCTTGCAACGAGGGCATGTCGGCTCCTTTACTTGCGGACCTTCCAGAATTCCGCGTGGATTGCGTTGATGTCTTTCCGCTCGGCCTGAGTGGAATCGTTCGTCCGGCTCTGCGTCATGCCGGAGTTCTTGCCGCGCACGACCTCCGACGCTGCATTGAAGAACGCCGTCACGGAATCGCAGGTCATGCTGGCCACGTTGGCGCCGCCGACCACCGACTTGACCAGTTCGGCGTTCTCGTTTTCCAGCGCCGCGCGCAGCGCGCGGCGGCGCAGCACGCAGATGGCGTCGACCGTCTTCTTGCGTGCAACCTTCGCGTCGAAGGTCGGCAGCCGCACGCCCGGCGCGAGGATCTCGGCGCGCGAGAGCGCGTCCTGGAACTGGTCGCGCAGCGCGGTGCTGTCGCCAGTACGCGCGCCGGTCTTGTCGTCGTCACCCTCGCCTGCACCGTCGTTGTCCATCGTGCCGGTACCGTCCAGATCGTCGTCATCGCCGTCACCGTCGCCGGTCTGCGTGCCCCCGCCTTCGAGCTTCGTCACGCGATCGGCGAGCGCGTCGATCTTGCCGTTGGTGGCTTGGATCGCGTCGAGCACTTGCTTGAGCGGATCACCTTCGCCACCGCCCACACCATCGTCGCCCGTCGCGGAGACGGCCGCCTTCGGATCGGCGCCGGTACCAGGCATGTGGATGTGAATCTGGGGTTGGCCGTCGCCACCCTCGCCGCCTTCGTCGCCGGTCATCTCGCTCGCGACCTTCTCGAACGCTTCGGAATCGCGCGTCATGAACGCCTTGCGCAACGCGTCGACGAACTTGGAGCCTTTCTTGGTTGCCATGCTTGCATCTCCTGTCGGGAGTAGGTTGGAACTGCTATCCCCGATCGAACACACGGGGCCACAGCGGGCGCTTTTCACGAGGGCGACGTGGTTGCCCACGATCACCACCTGTCGCGCCCGCCCAGGCGCAATCTGTTCGTAGTCGGCGTCGTAGCCGTTGCTGACCTGTGTGAGCGCGTCCGCACCCTTGCTCTGGACACGTCGGATCGCCTCGGCGTCGGTGATCAGCAGGTCGGCGAGCATCAGCTCGGCCTGGTCACCCTCACCTTGCCGTACGTTGCGGACCGTGCCGCGCGCCACCGACATGTAGTTCGCCGGCGTCACAAAATCCGGCGGGTGGTCGATCGTGATCGGCTTGCCTTCGAAACTGGCGAGCGTCTCGGGGCTGAACAGCACGTCGGCCGTGCGCTCGGCGACGATGACGCCGTCCTTCGCCTCGATCTCGGGCAGCTCGAAATAGGCGTAGTCCTGCGCGCCGACGCGCGCGATCGGTACGGCCTCGCAGAGCAGGAAACCTTCGGGCGTGATCGACTGCCGCTCGCCGAGTTGCTCGGTCGCATACACGCCCGACGCGGTGATGCCGTCGCGCGTATGCGCGCGTGCGCGTGCGCCGCCGGCGCCGCAACTACAAGCGTGGTCCGCCGTAGGAATTCGAATGGTCCGCATCTGGATCGAAATTGGAGGTACGTCGTTGATTCAGCAGGGAATCTGCAAGTCGCGAGGACTTGGCTATAATGCGAACTGGGACGGTCGCCGGAGGTGAGCCGACTGCCGAAAGGCAGGGGGTGCCTTATTTAAACGACGGCCGGCCCTATTCCCCTTCCCGCACCAGGCCCTGGTTGTAGTACCGATGGCCGTCGTAGAACACCTTCACCGTGATCACCGCCCGATAGCTCTTGCCGTCCAGCTTGAGCGGAGCCGAGTACGTCTCGACCGCCTTGACGTTCGGATCACCACGCTTGTCGGGCTGCGAGTCGATCAACCGAGCCTTCGTCAACAGGTCCGGCAACGCGGGGATGGAACGCAGCACCTCATCGTGACCGGTCGCCACGGTGTGTCGGATCCCCCCGTTCGTCACCTCGATCTGGTTGCCCGTCGCCACGTTCTTGAACTTCTTCCCAGCGAACTGCTTGCCGTAGGCGATCGCCTTCTGGCGTAGTTCCTTCATGCTGGTGAAGTCGCCAAGCTCATTGCCCTTCAGCGTCGTCGGCGCGGCCGCCGTCGGCCCAGTGGCCCCGCCTGCTCCGAACTGGCCGTTCGCGGCTCGCGGATGCTTCGATTCCTCCCACGACGCGTCATACGTATGGAAGTAGATGTGCAGATGCTTGGGCATTGATCAGTCGGGTCTAACGGGCTTGGCCCGGCTGGTACGGTGTGCGCGCGATTGCTGAACGTTCAGCGTTCGATGCTGGATCGGACGCCGCGCGCAATGACGCCGCGGATTCGCTCGTAGTCGGGTTCGGTGCGCGTGAGCCGGCACCAGACGGCCAGGGATCGGACGTATAGCGGCAACCACCACGCGGTGCGCACTCGCACGCGCAACGTCGTTCGATGTGTCGTCACGTTCAGTCCACCCAGTCGGGAATCTCGACCGTCTGCCCGGCGAGTTCGTGTGTGCAGTCGCCGCAGAACTGGATCCGGCCATCCGTGATGAATGAATGGCAGACGTTCTGCTGGTCACCGGGCCCGGGCCACGAAACGAGGATCGACGGAGACAACGTCGGTGCATCCACGCTGCCGTTCCAGTTCCATCGCGCCGGGTTCGGCGAATCGCAACCATGCGGATAGACGACGTGCAGCTCGCCGCATGGGCACTCGAACAGCAACGATCCGCTGCTGTCGCGTTTCATCTTCGCCATATCACCCCTTCGGAAGCACGACTTCGGCCCAGCATCGGCAGTTGTAGATGCAGCCCGGATGCGCCCGCGCGCCGGACCGCTTATCCGCGATCGGCGGCTTGTCCCACGTGAAAAACTTGCCTTCCAGCTCGCGATGGTCCTCGCGCACGTCCGAGTCTCCCGACGTCCGCCAGAAGTAACCGGGGCTGCCCACGTCGAGTGCGCGCGCCTCGGTGAGGGTCGCGGCCGTGCGGCTAACCTCGGTTCTCGCGATGGTGTCGGCCCGGCTTTTCGCGACCTGCCCGGACTCCTGAATCGCCTTCGAGATCTGCGCGGCGCGCGTGCCGTCGACGATTCCTTCCAGCGTCAGCCGGTGCACACGCTCGGCAGCGTCCAGCGGAATTGACTTGATCAACCGCACCTGCTCGGACAGAAGCGCACGCATCGTCTCGCCGGTGGCGGCGCCGCGGATCTCTTCGCGCAGCGCGCGCGACATGTCTGCGGCCTGCTTCATCCACATCTGCTCGTCACGCCGGTTCAGGTCGGCGATCATGCGCGCGGCGGTCGCTTCCGCCCACGGCGCGAGCGCCTCGGCGTACCGCCGCAGCAGTTCCTCGATCGTCGGCGCATACGACGCGTCATCGGCCGGAAATCCGTTCACGAGCACGCCGACCTGATGGGCGATCTTGCGCAACTGGCTGCCGTACTGCCGCTCGGCACCGCTCAGCCGAACGGGGTTCTTGCGCCGGTCGCGCTTTCGATCGAGGGTGAGAATCATCGACGTCGGAAAAGCCTGCGAAGCAGAGAATCGTTCGTGCGCGCGCCCGCACCCGGCAGCGGGCCGAGCGGAAGCGTCGGATCAATTCCCGGCGGATCCTCGCCCTGTTCGTCACGTTCGGCCTGCTCGATCGCATCGTCTGGGATGTCGCCGAACATGCCGGTATCGGGCGACGACGCCTTCAGCTCGCGCATGCCCTGGCTGCGCGGAATCAGGTCGGCGTCGACGGCCTTCGTCACCGAATCGACCGTCTTGTTGCCGATCTCTGCCTTCTCCGCGGCCGACATCTCCTGCAGCGGGTTGAACTCGTACGAGAAGTCCTCGGGGAGCGGCTGCCCGATTTCCGAACGACACATCACGTCGAGCAGCCCGTGCAGCGGGTTGCGCAGCCGCCGCTCCTGCCGCGTGTGCACTTTCTCGTGATACAGCAGGCGCGATCCTTCGCCGGTGTCGCTCAGGCCGGCCGGCTGCTGGCCGAACAGGCGATCGAGCGGAATGCCCGTCGCGCCGCTAAGCTGCATCGCGAACTGCAGCATCACGTCGGACAGCCCGCTGAACGTGTACTGGTGCGTCTCGAACTTGTCGGTCGCGTCGATGAGGGTGATGCCCTCGTTCGACTGCCCGAGCCGGATCATTTCGACCTGCTTCAGCAGGCCGTTCAGCGCCGGGCCGCCGGCCGCGATGATCTCGCGCAGTTTCTCGACGCTCAGCGTGCGCAGATGCGCCTTGTAGACGAGCTGTCCTGCACCGACCGTCGCGCTGTCGAACGCGATGAGCCGGTCCCACATCGGCTCGAGGATCGACAGGCCCCAGCCGTTCTCGCTGATGCGCTGGTAGAACGGCAGTGCTTCACCGTCCATTCGCAGCACGCGCGAATGGTGAATGCGCCCCTGCGGTAAACCGATCGCCGTCGGCAGCACGTCGTAGTACTTCGGCATGCCGAGATCAGGGCCGAACTCGGTCACGACCTCACCGACCGGCGGCGCAACCATCCAGCGGTCGAGCACGAGCAGGCCCTTGAACTGGCCTTTCCCGATCGTCTCGCGCCGAAGCGGCTGCGACATGTCCTGGCCGTCGATCAGCATCACCGCGATCGCACCGCCGTACAGCTGCGCCCACTTGCCGGTGTCGCAGAGCTGGTCCCAGATCGCCTTACGCGTGAGCGCCGTCTCCATCTTCGACACGTCGGTCGGATCGAGCCCGGACATCTCGATGCCCTTGCGGGTCATGTCCTCCGGGATCGCGTCCACTGCGGCGCGCACGATCCACGAACCGCGATAGGCGGCTTCCAGCCAGACGCGGTTGCGGCTCTGGTACGTCAGCGTGTACTGCGCCGCCGACGCCTGGTTGTCGGCGCCCCATCCGAGCCGCGCTTCGAAGTTGGCGAACGAGTCAACCGTGCGATGGCCATGCGTTGCCGCCGGCGCGCGCGGCGGCCGCGTCTGTTGCTTCCGTTTCGACATTCCGGGAAATCCTGTCGTGCTCAACCGGCAAGCCGCTCCCAGACCGACAGGTCCTTCGCGCCTCCCAGCATGTCGTTGATTGCGTCGACCATCGGGTCAATCTGGTCGTCGTGCATGTGCGTGTCGTCAGCGGTGAACGAGTCGCACTCGGTCAAGAAGTCGCTGACCCATGGGGCATCCAGCGGCACGCCGACGTTGCCGGCGTCGATGTGGCTGACGACGTCCATGACGCGCGTCAGCTTGTCCTTCACACGCTCGATGCCTTCGATCGGGATGCCGCCCTCGGCCTGAATATCCTGAATCAGTCCGGTACCGCTGGACTTGTCCTCGACCTTCATCTGACGCAGCACCGGCGCGCCCGGATTGTCGGCGCCGACGGCCGCATGCTTGTTCCAGAAGTCGATCGCGCGACGCTTCAGCTCGGGCGCCTTCCACTTCCCGCGCACCAGGTCGATCAGGTACAGGCGGTTGTCGTACCCGAGGCCCCAGCACTCGAACACGCTGTAGTCGTTCCGCTCGGCGGTCTTCTGCGCCGTGTCCGCGAAGATCTTCCGGTACTGGAGCTGCGGCAGCGCGCCATAGCGCAGGAACTTGCCGCTCTGGATGATGCCGCCGCCCAGCGGCGACGGCCGCTGCATGTACTGGCCGTTGAAGACGTACGCGTCCGCCTTCTCGGACGCGAGCAGCTCCTGCAGCGGCTCCTTGTACGGCCAGTAGCTGTAACGGCCGTCCGCGTCTCGCTCGTCGCGCTCGACGCGGTCGCGGATGTGCGCGGGCAGCTTCGCGACGTACTCATCCGTGATCAGCGCCGGGATCTCGATGAACTCCCAGTCGCCCGGCAGCTTGCGCGCCTTGATGAAGCCTGTCGGATCTTCCTCCGCAAGCCGCTGCATGATCACGATGATCGGCGTGTCCGGATTCGCCTTCCGGCTCTTCACGGTCGACTGCAGCTTGCGGTTAGCTTTGTCCCGGTTCGTCTTGCTATACGCGTCCTCGACCTTCAGCGGGTCGTCGATGATGATCGCGCCCTGCCAGCCCTCGGCCATGTGCCCGGCCCGGAAGCCAGTGATCTGACCGCCGAGCGAAACCGCGTACACGCCGCCGGCCTTCTTCCCGTCGACGAGCACGTTCCAGCGCTTCTTCGACTTCGCGTCGTCAGCTACCTTCAGTGGCCAGAGCGCCTGATACTCGTCGGATGCGACGATGTCGCGCGCCGTCTCGCTGTTCAGCAGCGCGAGGTCGTCCGAGTAGCTGATGTGCAGGAACCGCGCGCGCGGGTTCAGCGCGAGGCCGCGCGCGATCAGGTTGATCGCGACCAGCTCAGTCTTCGACGAACCCGGGGGCACGTTGATGACGACGTTCTTCAGCGTGCCGTCGATCACGCGCTGCACCGTGTCGGCGATCAGCACGTGGTGCCAGTTGACGCGGAACTTGATCGCCTGCCGGTGCTTGAAGAAGTACCGGCTGAAAAACAGGTGATCCCGCTCGCACTTCGCCTTCAGGACGGCCCGCTCGATGGCGGGGTCAATACTCGTCTTCGAGCTTGGCGACGGCGTCTGCGACCTGCTTTTCATCGACGACGACCGTCCTCTGATCGATTGGGGCGCCGTCCTTACCGGTGTGTTCGAGCCGGTGCTTGTTCGTGAATGCGTCCCCTGATTCCTTGGCTGCCTGTTCGAGCAGTTGAGCCATCAGCGGGATGTTGCCGCGCTCCTCGGCGACGCCGACGGCGCGATCCAGCTTGCGCAGACGCACCGCGCGGTGCGCGACGCCGATGCGCGATGTGTCGTTGAGGAACTCCTCACGCGTGCGCTCGAAGATCTCGCGGTATTTCTTGCTGAGCGTCGATCCCGCGCGCTTCGTTGGGTCGTAGCGCTCGCACTGCTGCGGCGAAACGTCGACGCCGAACTCCTCCCGCACGGCCTTCGCGGTGCGCGAGATCGTGTCGAAGCACGCCAGCGACTGCACGATGAACACCTTGATCGCGTCGGGAAGTGCTGCCATAGCGGGAAAACGTTCGGGTTATGCGGCCCGCAGGATGCAGGTGCCGCAGGCGCGGGCGATGTCGACGTGACCGACCTCGGGCGCGCGCCGCGCGGCGTCGACCAGCTTCGCGGTGTCGCCCGCACCGCCGGCCACTCCGTAGCGCCGGACGATGCCGACGAACTCCTCGACGTCGTGCCCGCGGATGCCGAGCTTCGGCATGCCGTCCTTCGTGAATGCCGGCGCGCCGAACTCGTCGGCACGCTGACCGATGTGATACAGCTCGTGCTCGATCAGCGCGCACCACTGCAAGTCGTTGCACTCGCGCGCGTAGTGCGCGTCGAGCGTGATCAGGAACGCCGGCACGCGGCCGAACCATTCGAGGAACTGCTGTTCCTGCCGGGCGCGCTGCCAGCCGCCGGCGCGGATCGTCACCTCTTCGCACTGGCCGACGACGCGCCGCATCTGACGCACGTTCTCGACGGCCGCCCAGAGGTAGGCGACGTCGGCGTCGACCAGGTGCTCGTGATCAGGGTTGTGCAGCGGCGCGCCTTTGCGCAAGAGCGTGTGGTACACCCAGTCGTTAACGCTGTCGGCCGGTGCAATGCGTCCGAACCAGTTCGATTCGTCAAACAACGTATCAGGTGGAACCGGACGCAGATTCGACGCGGCCATGCGATCCCCCAAGGTAGTCGCCATGTTCTGATCCTCGAATATGCTCCGACGTCGTAGAATCAAAAGTCCACACTACTTCGGGGAAACTATGGAAAAGAAAGAATTGGAAAAGGCAGCACGGTCGCTCCGACATATGGTCGGTTTTGCCGGTGGCTTTGCGCGTACCGGAACACAGAGCCAGGTGTTCCATGCATTCGAGGAAGCTGCAACAGCTCTCGCGAACTTGATCGCTGTCGTAGAAGAGCAGCAGAAGGAAATCGAACGTTTGAAGGCAAATCAGCCGCGCTAATGCGCTTGCGTTCCGCCCCACTCCGATCGACAGCGATCAAGCGGAAATGGCCCGCTGGCTTTCGCTCAGCGGGCACCAACCACAAGGCGATCACAGAAATGGAACGAGAATATCTATTCAAGTACTACACGAAGCGTTGGGGACATGCTGAAACACTGCGCATCCGCAAAACGGATGAGGGTTGGCACGTCGACCACTTGTCATTCAAAGGTGAGACGAACAAGGCCGGAAACCACCTGCTCTACGCCAATTTCGACCAAGACTACGTGAAGTACCCGACCGGGCTCGGCGGCTTCTTCGAGTTCATCTGGGACGAACTTGACAGTGGGAACATTGACGAAGACCGCGCACAACAGCTTTTCGACGAACTCGGTGAGTGGGTAGCGAACTGCGAAATGAGCCAACCTGTTTGGCGAGGCTGGAACGCATAGCAAACGAAAAAGCCCGCTGGCTTGTCGGCTCAGCGGGCTTTAGTCGCAACTCTGCAATCTGACGAAAATCTACACCCTGTCCGCCACATTTGCAAGGGGAATTTCCGCCGTACCCCTTACGCCTCAACGGCCTCGGCGATCGTCACGTTGTTTCGCTCGAAGAGCGGAGTCAGCCGCTTCACGGCCTGCTGCTCCAGTCCGACCAGGCGCTTCCTGATGATCTGGGCGTTCCGCTCGAGCGTCCGAATCGTGATGTGAGTCTCCTCCGAAATCGCCCGGTACGACAAGCCGTCCTGACGCTGCCGAGCCTGAGAGTGCCCAGCAATCAGCGCCATGATCGCGTCGCTGTTCGTCACGGTAAGCGATGGCCGCAGGTACGTTCGCATCTCGACCAGCGCGCGCTTCCACTCAGCCGACGGCGGGATTCCAGGGTCAGCCGCCCGCGTCGCGCTTGCCGGCCGCGCCGGCATGCCGCAGGCATAGCGGAGCCACACCGCATTGCGCTCCGGCTTCAGCAGATGGTCATGCACGGCCGCGACGACCATCGCGCACTGGGCCCGGATTTCGTCACCGCTCAACCCTTCGAAGTTGATCGTGCCCGACGAAGTGCCGTACAGGTAGTCGAGAAACTCAGCTTGCCGAGCACTCAGGCGGCCGACGGATTCAAGGATCTGGATCAGCGCGAGGCGGAACTGTTGCTTCTGCCGCGGCGGCAGCGACGTCACGAGAAAGCTGACGTGCAGCGCCTGTTGCGTGTTCTCGAAGATGGCGATCACCGGCCACCCCGCGTCATCATCGCCAGCGCCTGGCGCGTGCTGAGCTCGGCCATGTACCCCGACAGGTTGCTCGTGAAGTCCGGCCGGATGCGCGTGTCGACGTGCGTGCCCGGCGAGCGGCTCGTGCCCGCGAGCGAGTACATCCGGCCGCGACTCTCCGAATGGCAGTCCAGCCGCGCGAGCGCAACGTCGAGCGCGAGCAACTGGCGCACCGACGAAACGGGATGCTTCATGCGGCGTGCGAGGTCGTGCGCCGAATACCGAACACCGGGCTTCATGGCCGCGATGATGGCGTTGATCGTGAGTTTTCCGTTTGCTTTCAAGGCCCCGCTCCTTATGCTGACTTCAGATTCAATTCGATCGCCTCGATCCGCACGCCCGGCGTGCGCGCGTAGCGCTTCGACACCCAGAGGTCGACGACCTGGCCGTCGTCGACGTACACCACCCCGTTCATCCCGTCCTTCAACGCCTTGACAACGTTGTCGGCGTCCGGCTTCTTCGTCGCGCCGATGGCGCCGGCGGCCGCCTCGCCCTGCCGCTTGTTCGACCAACTCGCCGGGATCGGCAGGCCGATGTGCACGATCAGCCGAATCGGGCCGGCGTACGGCGCGGTGCTGCGCATCGCCGCGCGGGCGGCCATCTTCACGAGGTTCTCGTACCGCTCGGTTTTCTCGGGCGTGTAGGTCGTGACGTGCGCGCCGCGGCGTGCGAACCTCGGACGCCCCTTCGCGAGAGGCGCACCGGGAACGACGAACTCGACGCGCTGTGCGACCGGCGATGCCGCGATGAGCGACTGCTGGGTCATGCCGTCACCTCACCGGCCACGTCGTCGGTCACCAGCACGCCGCTGATCGGGCGCAGCCACGCATCCGGAATCCATCCGGTCTTCAGCTCGCATGGCCGAAACGTGAGAACGTCCGTCGCCGGGATAGGCGTCGGTGCCTCGACGAACCAGCAGAAGCCGAGGTGCAGGTAATCGCCGTAAGGCGCCTTCACCTCGACGATGCGGTCGCGGGCTTTGCCACGCGTGATCACGGCCATGTCGCCGACTTTGCAGTTCATCGCCCTTCCCCCATCAATGCGCCGGCCGCGACGGGCCCGGCAGTGTTGCGAAATGCGCGGTTGTGCTCGTCCCACCACGGGCCGTCGCCGGCCGCGTCGAACACGCGCAGCTTGAAATCGAACGGTGGTTCCTCGCGGCCCTGCTCGACGCCGAGCGTGCTGCCGTGCTCGACGATGCCGGTCCACGATCGCCACCAATCGCCGACGGTGCACGTGCCTGTCGCTGGCGTCGCGGCGCGCGCGGCGAGGAGATCGCCGAGGATCGTGTCGAGGAATCCGACGTTGAGCGGTTGCTCGGAGCGCTCGCGCTCGCGGCGCTTGCGGCCCGTGGCGACGGCCGCACGCAGGTCGTCGACCGTCACGCCGCGCGCGGGCCAACCGGCCAACCGCGCGTCATCGGCGGCGAAGCCGACGCCCGACGAACGAAGGATTTCGACGAAAGCGGCGGCGGCGATCGGCGGTTCTTCCCCACCTCCCTGTGCTGTGCCGCCGCCGCTTGCTGTGTTTACATCTCCCTCTCCTTCTCTCTTGCGATCGGGGGGCGAATCGGGGGGCGATTGCGTTGGTGATCGGGGGGCGATCGGGTTGGGATCGCGACTCGAATCGGCCACGATGTCTTTCACCTGCTTTTTCCGCAGCCATTCCGATTGGGGGGCGACGCCCTTCAGCAGGTGCGCTGCCTCGACAACCTGCTTGCGAACGGCAACCGTGTCGATCTCGATCCCCCATCGCTTGGCATTGCCGACTGAGCCCGACAGGCTGCTCGTGAGCTTCGACAACCACGCCTCCAGCACCTTCTCAGCGGCGACCGGGTGATAGAGCCGACCGTCGGCGCACTTCACCCATCCACGCAATGCGTGATCCTTCACGCGCTTCCAGTTCTTCGCCTGGGACAGATGGCCGAGCATGCGATCGTCGGCCGGCAGGCTGGCGGCCGGAATCTGATGCCAGCTTTCGAGCCACAGCGTGATCGCGGCCGCGCGCTCATCGCCGGTGCCGAGAATCCACGTTTCGGACGTCAACAGGCGCTTCACTTCGAGCGGCATGAACGGAAAATCGCGGAGGTTGCAGTCCGCTGGGGTGAGAGGATTCGGGAGCTGATTCATGCAGATTCCAGCATCAGGCTCGGCTGCCGCAGGCGATCGCGCTGCAGCGGCGTGTATTCAGGATTCAGTTCGCAGCCGAGAAAGCGCCGGCCGAGCCGTTGCGCGACCTGGCCCGCCGTGCCGCTGCCGAAGAACGGATCGAACACGACGTCGCCCGGGCGGCTGCCGGCGAGCACGCAGGGCTCGACCAGCGCCTCGGGGAAGGTCGCGAAATGAGCGGCCGCGTACGGCTGCGTCGCGATCGTCCAGACGCTGCGCCGGTTGCGAGTGCCGAGATCGGACGGGTTCGCACTACGCTCCCGCTCCGCGTAGGAGACCAGTCCAGCCTTCGTCCGATGCTTCTCGTCGGACGATGATGCTGCCGTGCCCTTATGCGACTTGTTGCCGGGCACCTTACGTTTCCCGAGAGTTCCGTTGTCGGCTGCCCCACCGACATAGCAGCCGCCGCGGAAGATCACGCTGTCTTCGTCCTGCGCGCGCGGCTCGCGCATCGCATCAGCGTCGAAGTAGTAGCGTTCGCTCTTGCTCAGCAGGAACAGGTACTCGTGCGCCTTCGTGCAGCGATCGCGCACGCTCTCCGGCATCGGATTGGGCTTCGCCCAGATAATGTCCTGCCTGAGCCACCACCCTGCCTCCTGAAGCGCGAACGCGAGGCGCCACGGCTGGCCGACAAGGTCTTTCGGCTTCAGGCCGTCGACGCGCACATCGGAGCGAGGTATCGGTGCATCGTCGCGCCGGCGGCTCGCCGTCATGGCGCGGTTCGCCTCAGTCTGGTTGCGGCGAGTGCCGTTCAGCGTCGATGCCGTTTCCGGGCCGCTGCGCGAACCTGCGTAGCTGTCGCCCATGTTCAGCCAGAGCGTGCCGTCGTCCGAGAGCAGCTCGCGCGCGAGGTCGAACACGCCGACCAGCGTGTCGATGAACTCGCGCAGCGTCGGCTCCTGGCCGATCTCACGCGCTTTGTCAGGGTGGCCATCAGGCAGATACGAGCGCAGGCCCCAGTACGGCGGCGACGTGACGATCGTCTGCACGCGCACGCCGTCGGCGATCATCGCGCGCATCAGGTCGCGGCAGTCGCCGCGGTGGGATTGGTCGAGCCAGTTCACGCAACCTCCCGCGCGATGTGCGGCAGCGGTTCGGCAGCCGATTCGATCGCGGCCTGGATGCGCTCCAGCTGCTGACGGAGTCGCCTGATTTCGGGATCGGTGCTGAGCCTGCGCGCGGCCTGCTTGCAGGCGCTTGCAATCTCCCAAGCGCCGGCGCTCGCCGGCAGCCCGAGCGCACGCGCGAGCTCGAGGCGTGCGCCGTCGACCTGCGCCGCGTCGCGCTGCGCATGCTCTTTCGCTCGATCGAGGATCAGCCGTCGCTCGTTTTCCGCCTCCTCGGCCAGGTTTTCGAGCCGCTCGGTGGCCGTCTTCAGTCGGCGCTCCGCATGCAGCTGGTCCCGTACTGCATCCGCGACAACGTCACCGAGGCGCGCGCGAAGCTTCTTTTCGAGCGTCCATTCGTTGCACAGACCCGCGCGCAACTGCTCGTGGTTTTGATCAGCGAGCCGCGCCATGCCGTCGATGATCAGCTTGATCCATGCGTCGCGCGGCAGGTTCTCCATGTTCTTCAGCGTCGGGCCCTTCAGCGACCGCCAACCGTCCGGCCCGCGCACGATCAAGCCGCAGCCGGCGGGGATGTCTTCTTTCTTCAGCAGCCCGGCGGGCGCGGCGAAGATCACGCCGGCGGCGAAGCGCAGGTACGACGTCCACTTGCCGGCCGTCACGTCTCGCCGGAAGTCGGCAACGCTGATCTTGCATTCGTAGGCGACCGGCTGGAATCGCGCGAACGAGCACGGCACCGTGTAGACGTCCGGCCGCGGTGAGCCTGCCGGCCCGAGCTGCATGTCAGTCCATACGAGGCGATCGGATGCGCCGCGAAGATGGGCGGCGAGATCCTTGGCGAGGTCATCGTGCGCCCAGGTCATGCTGACTCCCATCGCACGCCAGCTCCCCCGGCCAGTGCGCTATGATGATTTCGCCGCGGGCGTGCGCGGCAGATCACAAGACGGGGAACCAGATGCCGATCATGACCATAACGGCCGCCATCGCCGGCCTGAAGAACACTATCGATATCGCAAAGGCGGCGGTTGCTGCTCGAGATGAGTTGAAGCTTGCTGAGATGCAGCAATCGATCAACGATCGCGTAATAGACGTGCAAAATGCCGCGCTCGCTTTGCAGGAAAAGCAATCTGCGGCCCGTGATGAAATTGACCGGCTCAAGGACGAGCTGAGAGAGACGGCCGCCAAACTTGCCGAAGTCGAAAAGAAACGTACCGACCGCGCCCAATATGTTCTGCACGAACTCACGACCGGTGTGTTCGTCCTGGCAAGCACCATGTCCGATGCGACTGGCCATCCGGCGCACTTTATTTGCCAGCCGTGCATGGACAACAAGGCGCACAAAGCTGTTTTGCAGCAGACCGGTACGCTCGGCACGATCAAGCTTAAGTGCCCCGAATGCTCGACGGAATATCGAACCGGCGAACACGTTCGACGGCCGCCCATGCGGATCTCTGGGGCGGGCTACTGACTCGCAAGCGCAGCAAGCGTGCAACACGACACATCGCGTCTGTTCATCAGTACGCCCCCCGATGCGTTCGAATAGATGGGTCACCATGCGCTGGCCTCCTTCGTGTTGTCGATCGGCGCCGCCTCCGGCCGCACGCGCTCGAGCATCCAGAGCTGGTCAGCCCTGAACGCAAGGTAGTCCTGCGGCGGATCGCGGAAGATGAAAAGGTGCTTTTCCTCGACGATGCCGAGGTAGGTCATGGGGCGCCCGAGCTTGCGGGCGAAATGCTTGCCGACGTCGCGGTGGCTGAGCGTCAAGGTCATGCCGCCGCCTGCCGCTGGCCGAACGCCTGCTGAACGAACTCGCCGATCGCCTGCTGGCTGAGCCGACGGTATTCCTCGATCGCCTTGCGCTCCTGGATGGCGAGCCACTGTCGCGGGTAGTCACAGCCCGTGAACATGCAGAACAGGTGCAGCTTCGTCGCCGGGAACGGACGGCGGCCGGCGACCAGGTCGGCGAAGTGCGGATAGTGAATCCCGCAGTTCAGCGCGAGCGTCTTCCGGTCGAAGCGGCGCAGGCCCAGCTCAAGCGCGCGCGTCAGGCAGTCCTCGAAGCTCATCGCCTCGACTTCCCCGTCCGGCAGCGTCGCGGCTTGGACCCACGGCGCGAACATCCTGAATTCGGTCTGGTTCATACGAAAAATCAATCGTTACCCAGTTGATTACCCACTTGCTTACCCAGTTGGCGCCGGGGCGAAATAAAGGCCAGGTCCACACCTGGCCAACACTCACGAAACCGACCTCGTCGCACTGAACGAATCGATTACGCCGGAAAAGTCGGCGCGACCCGATCGTCGCTCAGCGCGAGGACACCCTCTTCAACGCGCTCTCGGCAGATGCACACCGTTCCGCATGAAGTACCCTCACGCGATCGGCGATCGCAAACGAAACGCGCGAGCCGCGGGCTCCCCTGAGAAGCGCGGAAATAAGAGATTGCGAGCACGGAATGAGGCCGGCCAGCTGGGATTGGGTAAGCCCCGAACCAAGGAGATCGGAGACGGCTTGTTGGATGTCCATGGCCCAGTATCACATTTGTGTTTGTCGCGGTCAACACAAATCGAATGGGCCGTTCTATTACGATTGTGATATGTACACGCTAGCCGACAGACTTAAATGGGCACGAGCCCGAGCCGGCCTATCCCAAGAGGAATTGGGCGAGAAAGCCGGCGTTTCCCAATCGACGATTGGGAATCTGGAAGCGGGAACGCGCAACAGCGCGCGCCGCCTTCCTCAAATTGCCGACATACTCGGTGTGAACGCACTATGGCTCGCCGAGGGGAAAGGCAAACCGACGTCGGATACCGATACCGCGGAAAGCTACGATTCCGCGCTGATCACGGCGAGCGCAGGAGCGAAGGCTCTGATTGACGCGATCCTCAAGGCAGACAAGGCTGGTGAGCCGGAACAAACGTTCGCGCTGATGCTTCGGATGCTTCCGAATCCGGACGAGCCATTTCGCCTGGAAGACCCGTCCCGCTGATAGGCGTCAGATTCCAGTCGTTCAGCAATGCACGCCGGCGCAGAGTAACGTCCCCTGTTACAGCGCCGCGCGCCAAAACCCCCGGCCCCTGCAGTACTACGAGCCAGTCATGCTGACCGTCCCAGCATCTCTCGATCACCCGCACCAGTAGCCCGATCCGATCCGACACCCCGCATTTCGTCACGATCGCCAAATCCCCGGGCTTGCATCGCAGACGCACCTTCACTTCTTCTTTCATCAGTCGCCCTCGTTTCTCTCTGCATCGAACACTGTATGAATGTACAGTAGTTTAGTACCAGATCCGGGCGACTTTCAACTGGTGTCAGCAACCGCTTAATCAGTGGGCGTTTCCGCGACCCTCACCCCCCCTTGTTACAAACTTTTCCGGCCAAAATCACATTTGTGTTGACTGTGGCAAATCACGTATGTGATTATTCCCTCAACGCGGCACCGATGCCACGCCACCGCCTCCAGCGGCTCGCTCTCTAACAATCGAAGGTAAGCCGGGACCGCACACGCGGAGCAACCGGCCGGCGCGATCAGCGTCGTGAGTCAGGACAGGCGCAGCGCGCTAGGCCGATGTTTGGCTACCGCTTGCAGGCTTGAACGAACCTGATGCAAGACAGCCAGCACCACGTGACCGATGGCTTCGTAATCGGCACAAACCTCGCGCGGCCCGGAGCCGGCACGGCCGGGAGTAGTCGGGCGCGCGAGTGATGCAGTTCTGACCGGTGGCGGTTCTTCTTCTGAGGCGTCACCAGTGAGGGCTGCGCACGCAGCGTTTCAGTTCAAGACAGAAATTCAGTTAGCAATCCTACTTTTATTTGGAGGATGCGATGCATAGTCCTCGAACCCATCAGCACAATCTCCGCGTTCTCCCGGCCCGCGCCGAGCAGCACGCCGACCAACTGCAAGCCGCGGCAGACGATGCCGCGCTGGCGCGCGACGAGCGCAATGAAGCGATCGCCGATGCCGTCACGTTCGACGTGCTGCCGTTCTCGACTGAGCAGATCGCCCTGTTCGACGCAGCACTGCGTCGCGGCTACATCGAGGACGTGTACGAGGTCTGGAACACCTGCCAAGACGTTCTCAAGGCCGAGATCGCGAGTCGCATCGCGACCGCCGACCTCGCAGCCGTCTCACCGCGGCACGCAATGACGTACTGCTCGTCGTGCGGCGCGGAACTCGGGCCCGGAAACGCAGGAGTGAGCAGTTGCAGCGATCACCGCATCGCCCCGCGGCGCTCGCTCCACAGCATTCATCCGAGGGAGTCATGAGCCAAATTGCCCGCGACCTGCTCGAACTTCTATCCATGCCGCGCAATGACGACGGCAAGCTCGGCGGCCTTGTGGAACTGCTGCTGCGCGAGTATGCGCTGAACATCATCGCGCCGGGCGTCGCTGACGCGCGGCGCGGCTGCTGAAAAACACACAACACCGAGGGACTACATGAACGAGATCACCACCGGGCCCGACCTCGAAGCCTGCGGCTGGTATGTGCGCACGAAGCGCACTGACGTGGACACGGCCGGCTGGTTGGTCGCTGACTGCTCGACGTCGCCGCATGGGAAGGAATACGCACGGCTATTCGCGGCCTCGCCGAAGTTGCTCGCAGCATCTCGCAGCTTTCTCGACGCGTGGGATGAAGGGCTGGAGTTCGTGACGGATGAATGCCTCTCGAACCTGCGCGCCGCGATCAAACTCGCGATGCAGGCTCCTGCGGAAGCGCCGCTCCAGGTGCAGCATGTGACGATCGCAGGAGTGAATCGGTGAGCACCCTCAAATCCCCCGCCCAATGCGGCGACCTTGCTGAAAAGCTGATCGCCGACTACGTGCGCGAATCCGGTGCGTATGGCAACCCGAACGCGCTCGCGAACGTGATCGAGATGCTGATCAGCAAAGCGGCGCTCGGCATCGCCATGGTCGGCAGCGAGGCGATCGCCCAACAGATCCTCGATCGCACGAAGCACAACGTTGCGACGTTCGCAGACCGGAACCTTCGGAGGGGGCACTGATGCGCACGCCTTCCAACAGCCTACAGCCTGTATTTCTCAGAAACAAACGATCGCTTGTATTGCGCATACGGTATGTGCTCGAAGGATCGGCATGGGCGGCCGCCTACGGCGTCGCGATCGGGTTCCTGTGGTACGGCGCGCTCGTCGCCGGACCGTACCTGCGGAGCCTCGGATGAGGGCCCTACTTCGCAAGATCGCCGAGCTGTTCGCCCTCTGGATCGTCATTACGACAGGACTGTTCCTGTTCGTATGGCTCGTCGTGCCGACGCTGATGAGTACGCCGGACGACGCGCCCGTCACCGTTTCGACGAGGCCCACATGAGCCGCTTCACCGATCACGCCGTACGCTTCGAAATTCATCACCCGCGCGCTGCCCGGGTGCTGGTGCTCGCGATATTCGTGGCCGTCGCGCTTCTCGCAGCAGCCATCGACAGCATCACGAAGCACTTCGGAATTTTCTAAGCAACACCGCCTCGCGCTCCGCGAAGCGTATTCCCCTGCACTTCCCGAATCTCGCTCGCGCCTCACCCGAGCGCAGTCGGCGCGCGCGCCCACCATTCACTCGGAGCACCACCAGATGAAAACCATCGACACCCTGCCCGTCGAGTCGTCGCAGATACACAGCATCGGCTACGACGCCGAAACCGAAACGCTCGCGGTCCGCTTCAAGGACCGCAAAACTGGCGCGCGGACCTCGCTCTACCACTACACCGGCTTCACACAGGCGAACTTCGACGCGCTCAAGGCCGCCGACTCGCTCGGTTCGCACTTCTACAAGCACATCAAGCCGTTCCCCGAGCGCTTCCCGTACGTGTGCATCGAGAAGATGCCGGCGCCGGCCGCGGAGGCCACCGCCGAAACTGCAGGTGCGGCATGACTCCCTCGGTCTACACCGTGCGCGCGTCCAGTTGGGGCGCGCTCTTCGAATGTGCCTATCGGTGGGAGGCAATCCACCTCCTGAAGATGCGCAACGTCGTCGGTCTGCGCGCCGCACTCGGTACCGCGATCCACGCAGGTACGGCCGCCTATGATCAGAGCGTGCTCGATGGCTCTGGTCTGACCGTCGACGACGCGGCGGGTGCATTCGTCGACAAGCTGCACGACCCATCGAACGAGTACAACCCGGAGAGCGACGATCTCAACCTGAAGGAAGCCGAGCGCATCGGCATCTCGCTCACGACGAAGTACTGCCTCGAGATCACGCCGCGCTACGACTTCGTCGCGGTCGAAATGGAAACGAGGCCGCTCGACATCGACTGTGGCGGCGGCATCACGATTCGCCTTACGGGAACGATGGATCGGGCGCGCGTGCGTCGCACCGCGCTGGGCCCGGGCATCGCCGACCTGAAAAGCGGCTCATCCGCGGTGCAGAAAGGCGTGGCGGTCACGAAGGGACACGGCCCTCAGATCGGCACCTACGAGATGCTCTATGAGCACACGACCGGCGAGCTAATCGCCGACACGGCCGAGATCATCGGCCTGAAGACGAAGGGCACGCCCGAAGTTGCCACCGCGCCCGTGAAGAACGCCAAGCGCGTGATGATCGGCACCGAGGACGAGCCCGGTCTCATCGAATTCGCAGCCGACATGTTCCGCACCGGCCGTTTCTTCCCCAACCCGAAATCGCTGCTCTGCGACGCGAAGTACTGCCCGCGGCACGGCATCTGCAAATTCCACGAGTAACGAGGCACCCATGAATGCACCCGCACAACTGAGCGAAGTGAAGGCAGCCGGCGGCGTGCCGGCGCTGATGCCGGACCAAGCCGTCGACATGTTCACCGAGCGCGGCTTTGTCCTGGCCAACCGCATCGCCAAGGCTTACGCGAGCAGCGATGCTGTTCCGGCACAGTTCCGGTCACACAACCTGAAGAAGGCGAACAGCGAGGAAATCTGGGTCGAGAACCCGTCTGCGATCGGCAACTGTCTCGTCGCGATCGAGGTCGCGCGCGCCGTCCGCATGTCGATTACCGCAGTGATGCAGAACGCCGACATGATCGAAGGCAAGCTGCGGTGGTCGGGCAAGTTCGTGATCGCCGCCATCAACGCGTCGGGCCGCTTCACGCCGCTGCGCTTCCAGATGATCAGCCGCGGCAAGATCACGGCCAAGTACAAGGAAAAGACCGGCTGGAATCAGCAGGCTCGGAAGCCGATCTTCGAAGAGCGCGAGGTCGAGGTCGATGACATCGAGTGCATCGCCTGGGCACTTCCGCGGGGCACACCGGAACCGCGTCTCGCGCCCGAACAGGTTCGCCAATACGCGGGCCGCATGCTCGACCTTTACCGTGACATCGGCATGCCCGTGATCGAATCGGCGCCGGTCAGCATGCGAATGGTCGTCGAGGAAGGCTGGTACGGGAAGGCCGGATCGAAGTGGCAGACCGGCCTGCGCACGCTGATGTTCCAGTACCGCGCCGGCAGTTTCTTCGGCAACATCCACGCGCCCGACATCGTCATGGGCATGGGTCGCACTTCCGAGGAAGAAGCCGACATCGTGGACGTCTACCCCGACGGCTCCTTCACCGTGCAGACCACGACGCTCGACACCCTGCGAGCGGGCCCGGCACATCCGGCCGAAGAGGTACGCCGCACCACCGTAGCGGCCCCCTCCACGCCGACCGACGAGCAACCTCCTGAAGACGAAGGCGACAACGCAGGCCAGAGGGAAGCCCGGGCGTCGGATGAGGTACCGGGCGACGCTGATCACGCACCGCAAGGCGGCTTCGACTTCGACGTGAGCGGCCTGGTGCTCGGCATCCGCGAGGACATCGAGTCGGCCAAAACCCCCGAGGATCTCGACCTCGCGCGCAGCGCGATCAGCGGCGTGCCTGACGAAACCGCCAAGGCCGAACTGAACGCCCTTGCCTCGGCGCGCATGCGCGCCATCACGGCGGCGGCTGATCAGGCGGCCACCGGCAAAGCGTCGTCTCAAACGACCGCACCGGCCGGCCGCCGGGCACGCGGCCCGATCAGCGCCGATTAACCCCCTCTATCGCCGCCAAGGATTTCGACATGACCGACAAGAACGTTCTCCAGATGACCGCCGACAGCATCGGCAAAGACCTGCTTTCCGCGTTGGTGACCGAAATGAAGCTGATGCCCGACATCTGGGTAAAGCTCTCCGAGAAAAAGCAGAACGACGTCATCGACAGGCTGAAGGCACGCGTCGACCACAACGTGAAGATGGCAACGCACCTCATCGCCAGCAACGGTCGCATCGTCGTGCAGGGTGACCTCGACCAGATCACGATCAAGGACGGCGTCAAGGCGGTCGTGAAATTCGGCGGCTCTCAGCCGAACCTGCATGAGCTCTACGAAGCGAGCGGCAAAGCCGTCCTGGTCGTTGTTGCGAACCCCGACGAGCACACCGGCGGCATGGACGAGATCCGCGGCGAATCGGATCAGCGCGGTTTGGACCTAGGCCGCGAGTACACCGACCAGGACGGCGACGGCATGGACGGCGACAAGCCCGATAGCGACGTCGTCGATGCCGATTTCCGCGAGGTGCCGAAGCTCGGCGACGGCCCGACCCAGGCGCAGCTCGACGAACAGCATCAGGCAGGCCGGCAGGCGGCCGCCGAAGGCAAGCCCGAGAGCGAATGCCCCGTGATGGCCGGCGAGCTGTGCATCGCCTGGGTGAAGGGCTGGAAGGAGTGGCACGAGGAACAAGCCGCGTCCGGCAACGAGGATCCGCTGTACGCCCAAGTCGAAGCGTTCGTGATCGAGCATCAGAAGGTGACGATTTCGAGCGTGCAGCGCCAGTTCAAGATCGGCTACAACCGCGCCGCGCGGCTGATCGAGCTGCTCGAAGCCAAGGGCGTCGTCAGTGCGATGGATTCGGACGGCGGCCGCACGGTGCTGCGGCCGCGCGGAACGCAAGGAGAAGCAGCGTGAAAATCACCGACATCTACGTGGCGAACGTGCTCGGCATCCGCACCGCGGATATCCGGCTCGCGAAGCCCGTCGCCCTCTTCACCGGCCCGAACGGTGCCGGCAAGAGCAGCCTGCAGGAAGCGGTGCGCATGGCGCTCACCGGCGACACCGTGCGCGTCGCGCTGAAGAAGGAATACGGCTCGCTCGTCACCGAGGGGGCGGACGGTGGCCAGATCGTGGTCGCGTGCGGCGAGCAGGCGAACAGCGTCACGCTGCCGTCCGGGAAGCTCAAGCGCGAGCTCGCCGAGGATCCTCGCCTTCCGCTGGTGCTCGACGCGCAGCGGTTCGCGCACCTCGGCGCGGCTGAGCGCCGGACGTTCCTGTACGACCTGATGGGCGTGAAGATCGGCGTCGACGAAATGCGCGCCCGGCTGCTCGACAAGCTCGGGTTTCGCACCGACGCGGTACCGGCACCGGCCGCCGCGCGGCTCGCGGCCATCACGCCGATGTTGCGCGCCGGCTTCGAAGCGGCGCAGAAGGAAGCGGCCGACCGCGCGCGCGGCGCGAAGCAGTCGTGGCGCAACGCGACCGGCGAGACGTACGGCAGCCAGAAGGGAGCGACCTGGCGCCCGGCACCGGTCGAGTTCGACGAGGCAGCATTGCGGAAGCTCACGGGCGACCGGGCGACGCTCGACGATCGGATCGGTGAACTGCAGCAGCAGATCGGCGCTGCCGACGCGGCGGACACTGCGGCACGTGCGCGTGCGTCGAAAATCGCTGATCTGCGCACGCGCGCCGCCGGTTACGCGAAGGCGGTCGAGCTCGCGCAGCTCGCCGACGAACAGGTCACCGAATTCCTGCCCAAGGTCGAAGCGCTTCGTGTGCGCGCCGGCGCGGCACCGGCCGGCACCGAATGTTCGTGCCCCGAGTGCGGCGCGCTTCTGCGCTACCTCAACGGCGTGCTGTCGGCGGCGGCCGCAGCCGGCGCGCGCGACGCTGACGCGGCTGCGAAGCTACCCGAGTACGAGCAGGGCCTGAAGACGCTGCAAAACGCAGCCGCAAACCGCAAACGCGATCTCGAAGCCGCAGACGCGGCCGCGACGCAGTTGCGCGCGCTCGAAGACGATGCGGCGGACAGTGGCGCGGCCGCCGCACGCGAGAGCGGAGACGCCGCGCGCTCGGAGCTGGCCGACCTCCAGCGCCGCCGCAAGCAGCTCGACACCGACATCGCGACGCTTCGCGAAATCGAACGTCGCGCCGCCGGCGCCGCCGACCTGGCAAAGCAGGCCGCGGCGCTGCACGAAGATGTCGCAGCGTACGAAGCGATCGCCGACGCACTCGCGCCGAACGGGATCCCGGCCGATCTGCTCAAAGAGGCACTCACGCCGATGAACGAGCGCCTGACGGACCTCGCCGAGATGTCCGAATGGGAATGGGCCGACGTGACGATCACGCCGGAGATGGAGATCTTCGCCGACGGCCGCGCCTACGCCCTGCTGTCCGAATCGGAGCGCTGGCGCGTTGACGCGCACATCGCCGCGGCTATCAGCCACTTCTCGGGCCTGAAGCTGCTCGTGCTCGATCGCGCCGATGTCCTGGTCGGGCCGGAGCGCGACCGGCTGCTCTACTGGCTCGACGATCTCGCCTATGGAAACCAGATCGACACGGCGCTCGTATTCATGAGCCTGAAAGCGCCGCCCGGCGGGCTGCCGGAGGCCATCGAAGCTTTCTGGGTTGAGGGCGGTCAGGTCGCGCCGGCCACGCAGCACGTGATACGGGAGGCAGCATGAGAGAGGACATCGAGAAGTATCTCGCCGCCACGTCGGAAGCCACGGCGAAGGCCGTGGCTTCCGGAACCGGGCTCCCGCATCTCGACGTGACGAAGGAGCTGAACCGGATGCTCGGCGAGGCGGTCGTCGAGCGCGAGAAGCGCGCCGGCGGCGGCAACGAATACGTGTACTGGCTCGCGCGCGGCGCCGCGCCGATACCGCTGGCCAACGCCGCGCCGCCGGTTGTCGCTTTGACGCTGGCCGAGGCTGTTGCGGGCCTGCCGCCGTCGGCCGTAGCAGCCGACACCACCTCACGCGTCATCGCAGAGCTGCGAGCCGAAGTCGAACGCCTCACCGCTGAGCGCAACGCCGCGGTAGCCAAAGCTGAAACTTGGCGCGCGAACGCTGCGTCACTCGAAGCGCGCATCGACGAGCTGACACTCGGCCCGGTCGGCGCACGCGCGCCGCTGTTCGTGACGGTCGGCAGGTATTGCAAGCCGAAACGTCACACGTCGCTCGAGAAAGCCCAGCGACGCGGCAGCGCGCTCGTGCGCAGCGAGAAGGAATCCGAGGTGCTTGTGCTCGAACCGGTCGGCCGGATCGTGCGCGGCACAGAATGGATATCCTGCCGGAAGCAACCCGCGACGGCCACAGCGAGGTAGACACCTTCTATAGCGCCAGTATTTTTACGATTTCGCCCTTGCAGCAATACGTGGTGGCCAGTCAGGGTTACGGTGAGAACTGCGCAGTACGTTCAACTCCGGTTGCTGAATTCGAAGCCTCTCGCGCGCCGATACGAAACTCCTCAATCTTCTCAACCTCTTCGAACGTGAAGAGCGCCGTCGGCCTCGCGATGTGAGCTCGAATTATCCGTACGGTACCGATAAGGGACCGTCGCATCACTCCGACCATCGCCAATTGCCCCTTGTGCTTAGCTCGTTGGCGACACCACGAAAGACGCGTGAGAAGGTCGGCGACCTCGTCGTCCGAGATGACTAATGCTGATCGTTCATTTGGCTTGACGTCAATAAACTGATTGAGAAAGCCAAGCACCTCTAGGCCCAACCATGCGATCTCGGCATTCAGAACATAATCGGACTCGGCGTCTTCCTTCGCGCGTCGCATGACATCGCGTCGATGCTGCTCGCTGGCGACCCACAGTGCACCCAGAATGGCAGCAATGGATCCGATTGCTTGCATCCAATATGCCATGAGCGTCGGGTCGTATGGTTTCTTCAATGCGCTAGTCGCCCCAAATAGAGCGACGAACACTGTAGTTACAAGAGCTGTGACTAGCCCACCAAGAAACTTCCAGCCTTTCATTCGATTCCCCGATTTTGTAGTGCACAAATCGTAGCACGCACCCCCTCCAAAGCCGCGCAAATTCCGGTGCCTCGGATGCGCGGCTTCTTTTATGGGCGGCCATTACGGCGCCCGTTTTTTTGAATTACTCCGATATCTATGAACGTCCAGCGCGTATACAACAGCTTCGGTTTCTGCTGCGGCCTCGGCGGCGGTGCGAAGGGATTCATCAAGGCCACCTCTCGCGTCGGCAACATGACCGCGACATGGCGCTGCATTGGCGGGATCGACAACGATCCGGCGGCCGCGCGCGACTTCGAAACGCTGGTCGGCACGCCGTGCACGGTCATGGATCTGTTCACGCGCGAGCAGTACACCGCGTTTCACGGCGTCGAGCCACCGGCCGGGTGGCGCGAGGTCACCCCCGAAGACGTGCGACGCGCCGCCGGCTACCAGCATCCGCACTGCGTGTTCATCTCGTCGCCGTGCAAGGGTGCGTCCGGCCTGCTGTCGGAGACGCTCAGCCGCACGCCGAAGTACCAGGCGCTCAACGAACTGACGCTGCGCTGCGTCTGGCTGATGTGCGAGGCGTGGAAGGACGATCCGGTCGAGCTGATCGTGTTCGAGAATGTTCCCCGGCTCGCGACGCGCGGCCGCCACCTGCTCGACCAGATCGGCCAGCTTTTCCAGCACTACGGCTACGCGAAAAACGAGACGACGCACGACTGCGGCGTGATCGCGGGCCTCGCGCAGAGCCGCAAGCGGTTCCTGCTCGTCGCGCGGCACATGGAGAAAGTGCCGGCGTGCTTGTACGAGCCGCCCGTCAAGCGCCTGCAGGGCGTCGGGACGTTGCTCGGCCGCATGCCGTTGCCGGGCGACATCGGTGCGGCCGGCCCGATGCATCGCGTGCCGTCGCTGCAGTGGAAGACGTGGGTGCGGCTCGCATTCGTCGAGGCCGGGAGCGACTGGCGCAGCCTGAACAAGCTCGCGATCGAGAACGGCCACCTACGCGACTACCTGATCGTGCCGGACATGCACAACGGTGTGCTCGGCGTGAATCGCTGGGACGAGCCGAGTGGAGTCGTCGCCGGCGCGAGCCGTCCCGGCAACGGCTCATTCTCGGTCGCAGACCCGCGATTTGCGCAGAGCGCGAAATGGAACGACGGCCACGCCTATGGCGTGCTGCCGTGGGATGACCACTGCGGCACGATCGCGGGGCAGCAGACACCAGGACAGGGCTACTACACCGTCGCCGACCCGCGTCATGGCGGCCCGGCGAAGCACAACAACGAATTTCGGATCGTGCCGTGGGACGACGCTGCGGGAGCGGTCACCAGCGCGCATGGTACTGGCCAGTGCGTGCAGGATCCGCGGTCGACCACCGGCTTCGAAGGCGCCGGCAAGTACCGCGTCACCGGCTTCGACGAACCTGCCGGCACCGTGATCGCTCGCAGCGACAGCGGTCAAGGCGCGTTTGCTGTTGCCGATCCTCGCCCGGGCATGCGCCGCGAGCGCGGCGACGCGTATCTCACTGGCGGCCACTATGGAGTGGTCGGCTGGGACCAGCATAGCGGCGCAGTATCCGCGGCCGCCGGCCACGACAACGGCCGGTGGTCCGTCGCCGACCCGCGCATGCCTGCAGCGAACGAGAAGACCGTCGCCGTCATACGCGCGCTCGACGGCACGTGGCACCGGCCGTTCACCACGCTCGAGCTCGCCGTTCTGCAATCGCTCGTGGAACCGGAGGAGCAGCTTGAGCTCGACGGCCTTTCCGACCAGGCGTGGCGCGAGCGCATCGGCAACGCGGTGCCTCCTGACGCTGCCCAGGCGATCGCCGAAGTGATGGGCACGACGCTGCTGCTCGCCGAATCGGGCGAGACTTTCCAGCTTTCGTCCACGCCAGTCTGGGTGCGCCCGATCGCCATCGCGCTGACGGTCTCGCCGCAGCCCTTCTAAGTCGGAGGCATCTGATGCCCTGTACCCCGTTCCGCCTTCCCGGTGGCATCTCCGGAATCATCTGCACACGCGGTCGTAAGCGTGCGCACCACTGCTCGGTCGACGGCTGCACCGCGCCAAGCGGCTTCCAGTGCGATTTCCAGACGAAGCCGGGAAAGACATGCGACCGGCACTTGTGCGCGGCGCATGCGCACCTGGTCGGCGCAGATACCCACTTCTGCCCTACGCACCTCGCGGAGTCGAGCGGCAAAAAGCAGGGCGACCTATTCGCATGACCATCGAGGCTCACACCATGACCACCAACACCTACGGCGGCTATACCGTCGACCAGCTGCGCGAGTTCATCCGCCATCACTACGACGCGGAGCATGGCGGCGACAACATCGACGAACTCACGAACGACAGTTCGGCGAGCGTCAAGATCGTGCGCGACCTGCTCGACGCCATCGAGCCGCAGCAGGACGGAGATCTCCTGCGCCCGATCGCGCGCTGGGTCTACAACGCGGTGCGCGTGAATCTCGACCTGCTCCACGGTATCTGCGGCGAATTCGGTTGCCCGCAGGGCGAAGACGTTGCGGCGTGGCTGCGCGCGCGGCTCACGCAAGCGCCGGCGCCGTTCCAGCAGCGCGTGCAGCCGTGGATGCTGGCGTGCTTCGGCGCCAAGATCTCGGCGGGCAAGCTCGAGCGCAATCACCGGTTCTTCGAAGAGGCCGGCGAGCTCGTGCAGGCATGCGGGATGACGCGCGAAGAAGCACACGCGCTGGTCGCCGTCGTGCTGGTTCTCGCCGCCACCCAGCAGTGGGATGAATCAGCACGCTGCGCGTCGACCTACTGCACCTAGCTATGGGAAGGCCTAGCTTTCGTCGGGCATATGGAAGGTTCGACGGACAGGCTGCAGGAACTCTCCACCGAGCCCCCAACCGGATTCGTATAGCAGCGCTGGAGAATATCCCGTCGTTGCCGTTGGACTCGAAGATTTACATCTCGCTATCCCACCGCCAAGGCTGTACGAAATCAACAGCCCCGGCCCTCTGGGCTTCTCAACGTATGTCAGAGATCCCGGAATGTTAACGATCAAGTAGTCGTCATGCGCAAACGCGCTCATCGACGTACTGAGGAGGATCGCGGCAAGCAATGCCGCAATGTACTTGAAAGGACCATGCACGATCGCACCCCCGCGTGTTTCGGTGCGAATCGTAGCACGACCACCTTCCCCCAAGCCGCGCAAATTCCGGTGCCTCGGATGCGCGGCTTTTCTTGTGGGCGGCTTGTATAGCGCCCAGTTTTTTCAATCTACTTCGAAAGATTGAGTCCTCGGGTGACCGCGTCGCCATATGACGCACCGGCTTTCGCATTCGCAGCGCACTCGCCTAGCATCTGCTCCTGGCGCGCCCTATCGGCGGGATCCGAACTACCCACCGTGTCGTGCAGATACACAGCTGCGTCCATGCAAGTCTTTTCCGTTTTGGTGTACATCTGGAACATCGGATAGGCGATTGCAAAAATCATAGCCAGAACGGCGAAGTACAAGATTCTCACCACAGCTCTCCATCATTGGCCGAAGGAATATTCATGACGACTGGGAACGAAAATAGCCCGCTCACGCGAAGCGCGAGCGGGCAAAAAAACGGAACAGCAATCGAGGCACGAGGACTGTCCTCCGCAGATAACGGCATGACGGCAGAAAACATTAGCCAACGAAAGAGCCCCGATCCCGAACTGGCGAGCGAGGCGGCAGATCAGCGGCCGAGTACGGAGAACTCGACCGCCGTGGGCATTGTCGACGCGCAAGCAGCCAGCGGCAATGGGACGAGTTCGAAAGTTGGCCGCGCTGATGCGCTGACGCGTGAATCGATCGAAGCAATCGCGCGCAAATACGCGGGAGCCTACTTCTCCGGCCTGCTGTTTCAGGATGCGGATTCGTTCGCGCGATTCTCCGACGATCTGATCCTCGCCGCATCCCCTCTCGAGCAGCCCGCAGCAGCGCCGAACGACTCGGGCACGGTATCAGTCGCGTGTTTTTCGGGAAGCTACCCGCACGGTACGATTACCTACAGTCAGCTCGCACCCTCGCCAGCGGACGAGCGGGCGGCGTTCGAGGTCACCGGGGCAACGGAAGCGCTGCGCGAATACCTCGACGCAGAGGAAACGTGGCGCATCGTGACGGACGTTGAAGACCCCGACGAAATCGATCCTATCGAGCGAACGATGGCCGCGTCTCGTCGCGTCGCTGCGCGCGAGGCCGCACGAAAGGTTCTTGCGGCCCGCACCGCATCTGCCAACGAGACGGTGGCGGAAGGGGCGGCGATCCCAGCTGGCTATGCGCTCGTGCCGATCGAGCGCTCCTACGATATGCGGGCGAAGGCACTCATCGCCTTCAACACGACCGAGCAATCCGGGAAGGATCGAGACGATGCGCTCGATGCCGCATACCGCGCCGAGCTTGCCGCCGCCCCGCAGCCCGCGCAGGCAGACGCTCGGGTCGGGCTGACGGACGATCTGCGCCAGCGTTGCCGAGAACTGCTCGAACTGAACGAAAAAGGCGAGTCACCGCAGGTCGCCCTTCGCGTTCTCGCCGACATGTATCACCCCGATATTTCCGCGCATGACCGCCGGTCGATGGCCGTATCGCAGACGCATATCGAAGCGCTGCGCGCCCTTCTTGCCGCCCATCCGGGCCAGCCGGAGCCGCGCGCCGAGGCGACCGACGACTGGATCAGCGTTACGGCACAGCGCCCGTGCGATGCGGGGATTGCTTCATGCGATGACGTTCTCGCATGGAACAACGATCCTGGCTTTCCGACAATCGTCGAGGCGCACTTCGTCAGCCCGGGCTTTCCCGAGTACACGCACTGGAAGCATAAGCCGATAGGCCCTGCCAACGCCGCCCGCACCGGAGCGTCATCATGACCGTCTACGTCGACGACATGTACCGGTACCCGGTCGGCCAGTTCGGTCGGATGAAGATGTCGCACCTCATCGCCGACACGACCGACGAGTTGATCGCAATGGTGCGCGAGATCGGCGTCAATCCGAAATGGATTCAGCACGCCGGCACGCGCGACGAGCACTTCGACATCGCGATCAGCAAGCGTGCTGCCGCGATCACCGCCGGGGCGATCCCAATCACCTATCGCGAATGCGGGGCGATGAACAAGCGCAGACGCGTAACGGGCGCGCTCGGCTCGCCGGCCGACGCGGTCGAGTGGCTCGAAAAATTTATAGCCACTCGGCGCGAGTCGCGCATAGCTGCACCGATCGAACCGAGTGGCTCGGAGGACATTTTGTGAGCGACTAAACGCGATCTAGCTGCTCCTGAGCGATCCGAAAACCGGACTCGAAAGCCTCCTCCATTCGGTCCGCTTTCCATTGGCCGACCAGATGCGCGCCGTCGACGTAGATGTGAAACGGCCATTTATCGGAAAGCGAATCATAGCCAGTAACAACTTCGATTTTGCGGCCTTTATAGACGTCCTCTTGGACGTTTCGCGCGCCACTTTGCGTCTGGATTCTCGCCATGGTTATCCCCTCAAATCAGCAAGCCCACATCTGCCGATTGGGTACTCCGATTCAAACCGAGCGACTGCTTGCATTTCTCGGATGACTGCCCGCGAGTATCGAGCCCGCGCTGATTCGTCTCCGCGGCATATGCGCTGCAGCAGCAAAATCGATTTCCAGCGCGCACGTATCATAGAAACATATGCGGATCGCCCGCGTTCCATCATCTTATCGATTGATTTATCAGCCACTTTATTCTCCAAGGAAGTTGCTGATTACCAATCATAGGGCGGGAATAAATTAATGCAATAGCCGAATGTTATACTTTTAGAAAGCTTAATGTAATAGAAATTTAGGCATATCTGCTGAGCCACTCTTCCGAAAAATTCTTCGCGTAAGCGACCGCTTCGGCCTCGGTGTCGAACTCGCCAAGTTTCCGAAAGGCCGCCTCGCGGCTGAATCCCACCTTCGTCACTTCGACCTGCGCGGCGAACTTGCCGTCGTCGGTCGGGCGTGGCGTGCAGTTCATCTCATACCCACGCATCAGGAAAACCGTCTTCATCTGGTGCTCGCTGGAAAAAACCGGAGGAATCGTAGCATGTCGACGTCGACACGGAACCCGTGGACGACCGGCGAGATACGTCTGCTCGCCCGCCTCTATCCGTCCCACATCCCATCCAAAGCGCTCTACGCGGCGTTTCCGCGACATCCACGGAAGTCGGTGCAGACCTATGCGCGGACGGTGCTGAAGATCTCGCGGCCGCCGCGCGACCACAAGTCGGTCGCGGCGCCGGCATGGAATCACATGCGCGCCATTCTCAAAACGGAACAGCTGTCAGTTCGAGAGCTGGTGAAGCGCTGCGGAGTCTCGCAGCAACGCGTCAGCGAACTGCTGACGACCCACCGAACCGAGGTGCACATCGTCGATTGGATTCCGCCCGTCGGTCGAGCGCAGTGGCGCCCCGTTTGGGCTGTCGGAAATGCGCCGGACGTGCCGTGCCCGGCAGCGATCAAATCGGCGGCAGCGCGCGCCGCCCGAAGCGCCATGAAGCGCAATCCGTTTCTCACTGCGGCCGGCCTCGTGACGATCCCCGTCGGCGAGCCCGGCCGCGTTTTTCAGCAACCCATGGACGTCGACGAAGAGGAGCTTGCGGCATGAACACCCGAACCATCATCGAGATCAATTACGACTTCGTGCACCGGCTGCTCCGCGATACCGTCACCGTCGCCGCCACGCTGCGCTCGGTCTGCTGCGACCACCAAGCCGAGTTGAATGACGACAACGCGCGCGGCGGACTGCTCGACATCGGCGACGGCATCGTCTAACGCCGCCATCACTCCGAGGAAGCTCGCATGACATATTCCCTTCCTCGCGATAACTGGAAGGTCACTTAGAAGGACAAACGGTCCGGGCAACGAATTCTGGGACGCTATCTGGAACGATGTCGAATCGGTCAGTCCCAACTCCGCTCTCGACCACATTCCCTTTTTCGCTCCACATAACCGTAGAAGCTGCCGACGTCATTTGTGAACAGTCGATCGCCAGGCGATACATCAAAGTATCAAACGCACGACCCGATGGACTCGTTCGGTCAGAAAAAAACACTTCGCGCACCCAGACCTTTACCTGCATCCCGGACCGGAGAACTGATCCTTGATCCATTTCGATCCGCTCGAGCTTGCTTTGTCCGATGGCAGTCCAGTTCGATGCCATTGCTGCACTTATTAGACAAGCAAGCGGTATCACCCGCAGCGCTTTGCTCATACGCCCCTTACAAATTATCGAAGGACCCGTCACGCCCATGCGCGAATACCCGATTTTATTTTCTGGCCCGATGGTACGAGCCATCCTACAAGGCCGCAAGACGCAGACACGCCGCCCGGTGAAATCGCAACCTCCCGCGGCAACGCGCGACGTCTTCACTTTTCACCATCCAGACCCTCGCACGCACTTCTGGGCATTCGATGGCGGCTCCTTGCTCGATTGGACCCAGCCGTGCCCATACGGCGAGGTTGGCGATCGCCTGTATGTGCGCGAAACGTGGCAGCACAGCAATCACCCATTCGGGCCGTACGACGCCGACTGCCTGGTGTTCTACCGCGCCGATTATCTCGACGATCCGCACGGGCCCGACGGCGAAAAGTCGCCGGAGGGCAAATACCGCGACTGGCGGCCGTCGATCCACATGCCGCGAGCGGCGTCGCGCATCACGCTCGAGATAACCGGCGTGCGCGCCGAGCGCCTGCAGAGCATCAGCGAATCGGATGCGCGCGACGAAGGCGTGACGATCGAGGACCATCACATGCGCGGCTACTGCACCGGCGCCTTCCGGCCGCCGAGCATCCGCGCTTTTCACGATCTCTGGGACAGCCTGAACGCCTCGCGCGGGTACGGCTGGGACACGAACCCATGGGTCTGGGTCGTGGCATTTCGAAGGATTGCATCATGAGCCTCTACCTCACCACCCCGGAGCTGGCCGAGTTGGTCGGCTGCAAGCCGCGCAGCCACGCGTGCATGAAACGTTGGCTTGAGCGCAATCACTGGCCGTTCGCGGTCAACATCGCCGGCGTACCGCTCGTCGCGCGCGAGTACTATGACGCCCGCATGAACGGCACCGCCCCCTCGACACCCGCGCGCCGGCACCGCACCGCCGCGTCAGAAGAACCGAACTTCGCCGCACTGTAATCATGATCGGACGACGGAAACGCCCGGACGGGTTGCCCTTCCGGCTCTACGCCCATTACGGGAAACACAAGGTCAGCTTCGGCTACAAGCTGCCCAACGGCAGATGGGCATTCCGCCTGTCGGCCCCGGCCCACAACAAGGAAGCCCTCGCCGAGATCCGCAAGCAGGCGATCGAGCGCGCGGAGGCGCTCAACGGGAACGCGATCGAACCTGGCACGGTCGAGGCGCTCGTTGCGCGGTACTTCGAATGGCAGGATGGTCTGCCGCACACCGACGAGCGGCGCAAGGCACAGTCCACGTTGGAAGAGAACCGCGTCGAGGCGAAACGGCTCGTCAAGGTCTTCGGGAAGATGTCGCCGGCCGCCATCAAGCCCAAGCACGTGTATGGCTACCTGGACAAGCGCGCGCAGCTCGGCGCGCCAGCGAAGGCGAACAAGGAAATCGCCCTGCTGTCCGCAGTCCTCGAATACGGCCGGCGCCGCGGCGAGCTCGAAACGAACCCGTGCCGCGGCATCGAATACAACCCGACGCGGCCGCGGCAGAGGTACGTGACACAGGACGAAATCGAGCTTGCCGTCGAGGTCGCGCGATCGCGTCGCAGCGTGGGCGACCAGCATGCCAGTTCGACGTACGTGATCCTCGCCCTCTGCGTGAAAGCGGCGTACCTGACCGTCGGCCGTCCGACCGAGATGCGCGAGTTGCACCGCCAGTCGATCACGGCCGACGGCGTCGAAGTGCCGATCGCGAAGCGCAAGGCCGGTGAGCAACAACGCGTGAAGCTGGTCCTGTGGTCACCTGAGCTGAAGGCAGTGATCGACGAAGCACTCGCGCTGCAGCGCACGTCGAGTGTGCACGTGTTCGGCAATACTGCCGGCCAGGTGTACACGCGCAGCGGGTGGAACACGAACTGGTCGCGCTTGATGGGTTATTGCGAGAAGGAAGCGCAGGCGCGCGGCGTGCCGTTCGAACGGTTCGCGCTGCGCGACATGCGCCCGGCGGCCGTGACCGATCGCCAGGAGGAAGGCGACGACCGGATTATCGACGCGACCGGCCATGCGGACGAGCGCATGGTGCGAAAGACGTACGACCGACGCCGGCAAAGAAAGGTACGGGCAACACGATAGTTGCCTAGCGCTACGGCAACAAGTGTCCTTCCGCTGCCTTCAAGTGGCGCGCCATACTCTGCGCCGCAGAATAGGATGCAGTCGACATAAATGCCACAGTGCAAGACGAAATCGCGTAGAACGCGAATACGAACGCAGAAAGGCCGCCTATTTTCGATGAGCCTACTATTTGGCTCGCGATCACCTGATTCGGCTCAACAGCAGAAAGCGCTCCAAGCAGGCCCAATAGGAACGTAGCAACGACGGCACCAAAAATCGCAGTATGGCGATGCCTTACTTCTTCCCGAAAATAGGCGGCACGCGCCTCAGGGCTCTGCTTCAGAGCGGCTACTGTCCGAGCAAACTTCTCCTTCGATTTTTCGGACCGATCCGACCATTTTTTCCCGAAGTACCGAAAGAGTCGATCTAGGCCCCGCGTTGCATAGGCGGCAACGATACTCAAGAGAATACCTACGGTAACCACCGACAGCCACCAATATGGCGAATGCAAGTTTTGCAGAAAGTCGTCCATCGATTCCCCGAAAAATGAGCGCAAAAAAGCCCGCACATCGGCGGGCTTTCGGAACTTCATCTTCCAAATTTTGGAATCTCATCTTCCAAAACTTGTAACACATCAGCTTGTTTCTGCTGCAAGTGCTTGAATTCGTTGGGGTGGCTGATGGGACTCGAACCCACGACGACAGGAATCACAATCCTGGACTCTACCAACTGAGCTACAGCCACCACTGTTACTGCTTTTTGTTCTTCGCTGCTTTTGTGTTTCAGCAGCGAAGAACAAGATTATACGAACACTTTTGAATCTTGCAAAGCTTTTTTTTCAAAAACTTCTTCGGCCTCGTTCAGATGCGCGCGCGCCTCGTCGAACACGGCCAGATCGCCGCGTGCGAGCTTCTTGTTGTCCGACAGCACACGACGCCAGCCACGTGCACCGGGCATGCCGCGATACAGTCCGAGCGCATGCCGCACGATCGCGCCGAGATAGGTGCCGCGCTTCAGTTCGGCCGCGCAGTATTCGATCAGCTTCGCCTCCGCCTCTTCGCGCGTCGGCGTCGCTGCCGTCGATCCGTAGAAGCGTGCATCGACCTCCGCGAGCACGTACGGGTTGTGATACGCCTCGCGGCCGAGCATCACGCCGTCGACATGCTCGAGATGTTGCGCAACCTCGTCGAGCGTCGTGATGCCGCCGTTGATGACGATCTCGAGCGAAGGAAAATCGCGCTTCAACCGATACGCATAGTCGTACTTGAGCGGCGGGATCTCACGGTTCTCTTTCGGCGACAACCCTTTCAGGATCGCATTGCGTGCATGCACGACGAACGTTTCGCAGCCAGCCTCGGCCACCGTGCCGACGAAGTCGCGCACGAATGCGTAATCCTCGACCGCGTCGACACCGATCCGGTGCTTGACCGTGACCGGCACCGACACCGCATCGCGCATCGCCTTCACGCAGTCCGCGACGAGCTGCGGCTCGTTCATCAGGCACGCGCCGAACGCGCCGCGCTGCACACGCTCGGACGGACATCCGCAATTCAGGTTGATTTCGTCGTAGCCCCACTGCTCGCCGAGCTTCGCCGCGCGCGCAAGATCGTCGCGCTCGCTGCCGCCCAACTGCAGCGCGACCGGCGATTCGTTCGGCGTGAACGCAAGATGCCGCTGGGCATCGCCGAACAACAGCGCGCCCGTCGTGATCATCTCCGTATACAGCCACGTATCGCGCGTCAGCGTCCGGTGGAACGAACGGCAATGACGGTCGGTCCAGTCGAGCATGGGCGCGACGGATACGCGGCGGGGAGGAAGCGAGGACGGTACGGACATGGATTTCGGGCAACAGGCCAGACGGCGCGGAAACAACCCGGCATTTTACCGCAACAGCGGGCAGGCCTGCCCGGCATGCACGCTACCCCTCGCCCAGCTCCGCATCGACCGCCCGCCGCGCCTCGTCCAGCACGCGCTCGATCACGCGTCGTTCGGTCAGCAGGATCCCGTCCACCTTGACGAGCCGCCAGTCGATCCGCACGGCATCGCCCTGCAGCACGCGGTAATGCGCATGCTCGCCGTCCCAGACCTGCTCGGTCTTCACCTCGATCTCGAAGCCGCGGTACGGCTCGCTGAAATCGCCGAGGTCGCTGCCTCTCGGTTCCATCGCACGCTCCGTGGCGACGCAGCGCAGGCCGCCCGCGCGGCCGGCGCCGTGCGCTCAATCGTATTCGTCGGACAAAAAGGATTTGCCATCGGCCGTCAGGTCGACCCGGTCGGCCGCAGCCTGATAGATCAGCCCCTCGTTCAGCAACGCATAGACGACGTCGTCGAACGCAGCGGGAACCGGCCGGCTTTCACCGAACTGGTCGATCCACTTCAGCGCCTCGATGGCTTCGGGGGAAAGGATGGGGGTCATGCGTGGCCTCCGGCATCGGTGTCGCTCCATCCTAGCACTTCGTCCGGACGTCGAATACCAAGGCAAACGCGCTGCGCAAATGCCGGGCGGCGCCAACGGGCAGGCTGCCCGCGGCGCCGCACCGGCGCGGGACACGCGCTCAGAGGCGTGCGATCGATACTTCGGTCGATTTCACGAGCGCGACGACTTCCGCGCCGACCTTCAGTTCGAGTTCGTCGACCGAACGGGTCGTGATCACCGACGTGACGATGCCGAACGGCGTCTCGACGTCGACCTCGGAGACCACGGATCCGCGAATGATCTCCTTCACCTTGCCCTTGAACTGGTTACGTACGTTGATTGCAGTGATGCTCATCAGGTTGATCGCTCCGAAGAAAAAGATCTCAGAACGGGCGGCCGCTGCCGCCCGGATTTAAACGGCCCAGCGGATCTGCCCGACCGGTCGAACGTTGTCTGCCTCGTGCACCTCGCCCTGTGCGTCCGTACCGGGCCCGCCGGCGAGCACGCGTTTCAGCACGCGGTCCTCCAGCGCCGCAAACGCGGCCGATGCGCGGGCGCGCGGCCGGTCGAGCGGCACCGGCTGATCCAGCGCCACGCGCCCCTGCTCGATGAGCAGGATGCGGTCGCCGAGCGCGACGGCTTCCTGCACGTCATGCGTGACGAGCAGCGCGGTGAACCGATGCTCACGCCACAACCGCTCGATCAGTGCATGCATCTCGATGCGTGTCAGCGCGTCGAGCGCGCCGAGCGGCTCATCGAGCAACAGCAGTTGCGGCCGGTGAACAAGCGCGCGGGCCAGTGCCACACGCTGCCGCTGGCCGCCCGACAGTTGCGCGGGCCAGTCGTTCGCACGCTCCAGCAGGCCGACTTCGTCGAGCACCGCGCGCGCTTTGTCGCGCGCGCCGCGTCCGAGGCCCAGCATCACGTTCTGCAGCACGGTCTTCCATGGCAGCAGGCGCGCATCCTGGTACATGATCCGCGTGTCGAGCACGCCGCCGCCTTCGCCACGCGTCACGAGCGCGCCGCTGCTCGGCTGCTCGAGCCCTGCGACGAGACGCAGCAGGGTCGACTTGCCGCAGCCGCTGCGGCCGACAATCGCGACGAAGCTGCCGCGTGCGATGCCGAGCTCGACGTCGTCGAGCACCGTGCGTGCGCCGAAGCGCTTGCTGACACCCGACAGCGTCACCGCATCGTCGGGTGCCGGGCTTCCTGCCCGCCGCCGCGCGAGCGGAACGATGGACGCACTGCCGTCACGGTCGAGGATCGCCGCATCCCGCGCGTCGCCGTCCGTGACACGCGCCTGCGCCAGTTCGACCTCGAGGTCTGCGCCGGCAAGCGGGCCGTAGGCGGCCGCCGAAGTCGTCGCATTCATGCCTTTGCTCCTGATTGATAAGCCGGGTGCCAGCGCAGCGTCACGCGCTCGAGCCATTTCGCCAGCACGTCGGCCAGCTTGCCGAGCACCGCGTACAGCAGGATGCCGACCACCACCACGTCGGTTTGCAGGAATTCACGCGCATTCATCGTCATGTAGCCGATGCCCGACTGCGCCGAGATCGTTTCCGCGACGATCAGCATCACCCACATCAGCCCGAGCGCGAAGCGCACGCCGACGAGAATCGACGGCAGCGCACCGGGCAGGATCACGTCGCGGTACAGCGCAAAGCCGCGCACGCCGTAGCTCTTCGCCATCTCGATCAAGTTGGCGTCGACCGAGCGGATCCCGTGGTAAGTGTTGATATAGACCGGAAAGAACACCCCGAGCGCGACGAGGAACAGCTTCGCCTTCTCGTCGATGCCGAACCACAGGATCACGAGCGGAATCATCGCGAGCGCCGGGATGTTGCGGATCATCTGGATCGTCGAATCGAGCGCGACCTCGGCCGCCTTCGACAAGCCGGTTGCGAGCCCCAGCGCGAGGCCGACACCGCCGCCGATCGCGAAACCGAACAGTGCGCGCCATGTGCTGACTTTCACGTTCGCCCACATTTCCCCCGACGTCACGAGCGACCACGCCGCTCGCACGACCGCCACGGGTTCGGGCAGCACGCGGGTCGACAGCCAGCCGATGCGGGCGCCGACTTCCCATGCCACCAGCAGCGCGAGCGGTACGAGCCACGGCGCGACGCCGCGCCATGCGCGGGCGGCCAGGGCCGCGCCCGTCGCCGACGTTTTCGTTGTCATCGCAGGCCTCCTGTCACTCAGCTCTGGGCTGCCTTCGGCAGATAGCTGTTGCCGACGATCTCGCCGAACGGGCCGGACAGCGGGCCGGTCGCCTTCGCCGCGCCGTTGCCCTTGATCAGCGGGAACACGAGTTCCGCGAAACGGTACGACTCCTCCAGGTGCGGATAACCGGACAGGATGAAGGTTTCGATGCCGAGATCCGCGTATTCGCGCATGCGCTCCGCGACCTGCTCCGGATTGCCGACGAGCGCGGTACCCGCGCCGCCGCGCACGAGGCCGACGCCGGCCCACAGGTTCGGATACACCTCGAGTGTCTCGCGGCCGCCGCGCTTGCCGCCGTGCAGCGCGGCCATCCGGCGCTGGCCTTCCGAATCCATGTTCGCGAACGCCTTCTGCGCGCGGGCGATGGTTTCGTCGTCGAGGCGGCTGATCAGGCGCTCCGCGTCGCGCCATGCTTCGTCCTCGGTCTCGCGCACGATCACGTGCAGACGAATCCCGAACTTGATCTTGCGGCCGCGGGCTTCCGCGCGGGCCCGAATATCGGCGATCTTCTTCGCGACGGCCTCGGGCGGCTCGCCCCAGGTCAGGTAGGTGTCGATGTGATCGGCCGCGATCTGATGCGCGGCCGGCGACGAACCTCCGAACCACAACGGCGGATGCGGACGCTGCACGGGCGGATACAGCGCCTTGCCGCCCTTCGACTGCAGGTGCTTGCCGATGTAGTCGAACCCGCCGTTGTCGTGCGACGCGGACAGCAGCCCGCGCCAGATGTTCAGGAAGTCGTCGGTGATTTCGTAGCGCGTGTCGTGATCGGCGAACAGGCCGTCACCCTCGAGTTCGGCGGCATCGCCGCCCGTCACGACGTTGATCAGCAGGCGGCCGCCCGACAGACGGTCGAACGTCGCGGCCATCCGCGCCGACAGCCCGGGCGACGCGATACCGGGACGGATCGCGACCAGGAACTTCAGGCGCTGCGTCGCCGGGATCAGGCTCGACGCAACGACCCACGCATCCTCGCAGGAACGGCCGGTCGGCAGCAGTACGCCCTCGTAGCCGAGCGTGTCGGCCGCAACCGCGACCTGCTTGAAGTAATCGTAATCCGCGGCGCGTGCACCTTCGGCCGTACCGAGATAGCGGCTGTCGCCGTGCGTGGGGATAAACCAGAACACATTCATCTGCTGCTCCTGCTTGACTGTCCTTGCCGGAATTTGAAAAAACACCGCCCTGCTCGCGTCGCGGATCAGCGGCGCATGCATGGTGTGCGTTCGAATCGGGATGGTTCGCCGGTCAGGCCGTGCAGCGGGCGAGGACGCGATTGCACGGCTGTTTCTGGGAAATCAGTCTAGGGATCGGTACAGGGCTTTGGAACGATTTTTTTGAGCTTAGGTTTTCCGCTTTCGTGATTAGCACGACGCTGGAGCGAATATCACCGCGGGCGGGCCCTATAATGGCGCACCTATCCGAATAACTCCGCGCGTACAGCCCCGGCCGTGCGCGCCTGCGGTGCACTCATCGATGCAGAAAGTCATCCTGCCATTCCTGTCCGGCTTCCTGGCCGCCCTGTTCTTCCGCGAAGCCACGCTCGCACTCCTTCACACGGCCGACCTGATCGCCGCAACCGGCTTCTCCACGCAGCCGTTCGCGCCGCTCGGCATTCCTGAATTTGTCGCGAATGCGCTGATCAGCGCGTGCTGTGCGATCCCGATGGCGTGGCTGCTGCGCGTCTCGCCGGAACGCGAGGCATCGTGGATCGGCGCGCTGGTGTTCGGCGGCATCGTGCTGACGGCCGCCCGCGTGTTCGCGATCGATCCGCTGCGCGGGATCTGGCCGTCGGGCAACATGATGCCCGTGCTCGCCGCCGGCTTCGCGGCAAACGCGGTATGGGGCTTCGGCGCGCTCGTGTTCATGCGCGCGTTCATGTCGGACGACGCCGGCGACGAGTAACGCGGGCGCAAGCGCTACGCCCTTCGGCCGCCGGGCGGTCGACATCCATGCAAAAGGCCGCCTGCACCTGCAGGCGGCCTTTTCGTTTCCGGCTCGCGCGTCGGTCGGCCCGACGTCAGTCCTGCAGATTCCGCAGCGGATGCGTGTCAGGTGTCCACGGGCTGTCGAACATCGCGAGCACGTCTGCACGATCGATATCGGCGGACGACTTGAAGCGCCAGACCGGCTGGTGGTCCTTGTCGACGATCAGCGCGCGCACGCCTTCGATCACGTCGCCGCGCGCGAACGTCGAGCGTGTGAGGTCGAGATCGCGCCGCAGGCAATCGGCCATCGTCGCGCCGCGTGCACGTTCGACGACTTCCAGCGACACGGCCATCGACAGCGGCGACAACTGTTCGCGCATCGCATGGGTCGCCTTCTCGACCCATCCGTCGACGGCCGCGCAATCCTGCTCGGCGTCGAGCGACGCGAGAATCGCGACGATGTCGGGCTGCGCGAAATGCCGGTCGATCCCCGCGCGCGCGTCGGCCAGCGCCGACGTGTCGAGCGTCGGCACGACCTTGTGTGCGGCGGCCGCCTCGGCTACGCACGCGACGGCCTGCTCGCCGCTGTCGATGCGCGCGTGACGCAGCGTGTCGAGCAGCGCCGGCAGCGCGGCATCGGGCAGATAGACGTCGGCGAGCTGCGCGTACAGCGCGCCGGCCGCGTCGAGCGTCGCGCCGGTCACGGCGAGATAGCGGCCGATCGCCCCGGGTGTGCGCGCGAGGAACCAGCTCATCCCGACGTCCGGGAACAGGCCGATACGCGTTTCCGGCATCGCCATCTTCGTCGAGTCGGTCACGACACGCAGGCCGCCCGTATGCCGCGCCGCCTGCGAAATGCCCATGCCGCCGCCCATCACGACGCCGTGCATCAGCGCGATGTAAGGCTTCGGATAGGTGAAGATCGCGTGGTTCAACGTGTATTCGTCGATGAAGAACGTATCGACCGCATCGCGGTCCCCGCGCTGCCATGCGTCATGGAAGAAGCGCACGTCGCCGCCCGCGCAGAACGCGCGCGGATGCGGGCTGTGCACGACGATCGCGACGACCTCGGGATCGTCGCGCCACGCGTCGAGCGCCTGCTGCATCAGCCGGATCATGCCGACCGACAGCGCGTTGAGCGCCTTCGGGCGGTTCAGTTCGAGAAAGCCGATGCGGTTCGCGACGTACGCGCGTACGTCGGGCTGGGCGGATTCGGCGGAAACGGCAGCGGAAGTGGGAGTGGAATCGGTCATGAGGGCCATCCGGCAAATGGCAGTCGCACGCTCAGTGCGCCTGCATCTTCGAAAACAGGTTCAGCACCACGACGCCCGCGATGATCAGGCCGAGGCCGATCACGGCCGGCAGGTCCGGCACCTGGCGATAGAGCAGCATCGCGACGAGCGTGATCAGCACGATGCCGGCACCCGACCAGACGGCATAGATGATGCCGACGGGCATCGTGCGCAACGTGAGCGACAGGCAGTAGAACGCGATGCCGTAGCCGGCGACGACGAGCGCCGACGGCCAGAAGCGCGTGAAGCCGTCCGCCGCGCGCAGCGCGGACGTGCCGACCACTTCCGCGACGATCGCGATCGCGAGCCATGCGTAACCGGGAAGCTGCATCGCTCAGTTCCTTGCAAGGGCCAGCACGGCGTAGTCGTGGCCGAGCTCGGCACACAGCACCTCGACGACGAATTCGTGATCCGCGCGCTGCGGCAGCCCGGACGCGGTGATCGAGCCGATCACGCCGGCGCCGGCGACGGTCAGCGGAAACGATCCACCGTGCGCCGAATATTCGGCGATCGGCAGCCCGTGCTTGTCCGCCAGCGTCGCGCCCGCCTGCTGCATGCGCAGGCCGATGGCGTACGAACTGCGGCGGAAATGGGCGACGACGTTGCGCTTGCGGCGCACCCAGTCGGCGTTGTCGGGCGTGGCTCCGGCGAGCGCCGCGTAGAACAGCGGCTGGCCGAACGTGACGATGTCGAGCGCGACCGCATGGCCGCGAGACGCCGCGAGCGCATGCATCCGGTTGCCGAGCGCCCACGCGCGGGCCGGGTCGAAATGGGGAAACACGAGCGCCTGTTCCTGCGCGCCGATCGATTGCAGATCGTGAGCGATGTCCATGAATCCGTCGATGCAGTAATGAGAGTTGCAACGGCGCCGATGCGATCGCGCACGGCGTCGCTGGCGAAGAGGCGAAACAAACCGTTCGATTCTAGCGCACGCGCCCGACGTACCGTCCCTACAAGACACGACACGCGATTGTCAGAAAATGCTTGCACACGTTCGGGTAACTCCTTATAATTCATTTCTTCGACGGACGCGGGGTGGAGCAGTCTGGCAGCTCGTCGGGCTCATAACCCGAAGGTCGTAGGTTCAAATCCTACCCCCGCAACCAACGTCCCGATTCATGCAAAAAGCCCGGCTCAGTGCCGGGCTTTTTGTTTTTCCGTCGCATTTCCCTCCCCTCTTCGCGCATCGGCACCTTCCGCTTCGCGCGACACGCGGCCGGCATGCGCAGGCGTTCAAGAATGCCGCGACCCGGTGATACACTCGCATCACCTCGTCCCTTCCACTCGACATGAAATTCTGCTCCGTCTGCGGTCACGAAGTCATCGCGCGCATTCCTCCGGGCGACAACCGCGAGCGCTTCGTCTGCGATCACTGCGGCACGATCCACTACCAGAATCCGCGCAACGTCGTCGGAACGGTCCCGGTCTGGGGCGATCAGATCCTGCTGTGCCGCCGCGCGATCGAACCGCGCTACGGGTTCTGGACGCTGCCCGCGGGCTTCATGGAAATGGGCGAGACAACGGCCGAAGCCGCCGCGCGCGAAACGCTCGAGGAAGCCGGTGCGCGCGTCGAGGTGCAGAACCTGTTCACGCTGCTCAACGTGCCGCACGTGCACCAGGTCCACCTGTTCTACCTCGCGCGGCTCACCGATCCGGGATTCGAAGCCGGCGAGGAAAGCCTCGAAGTGAAGCTGTTCGACGAAGCCGACATCCCGTGGGACGAAATCGCGTTCCCGACCGTCAGCCAGACCCTGCGATTCTTCTTCGCCGATCGCGCCGCCGGCGACTACGGGGTGCACACCGGCGATATCTTCCGCTCGCTGCGCAACGGCTGAGCCCTCGCCCCATGGTCCCCTGGCTCGGCCCGGACGATCCGTTTCCGCCCATCGAACGCGCGCTCGGCCCCGCAACCGGCGCGCCGGGGCTGCTCGCCGCGAGCGCCGACCTGCTGCCGTCGCGCCTCATCGACGCATACCTGCGCGGCATCTTCCCGTGGTATTCGGACGGCCAGCCCGTGCTGTGGTGGAGCCCCGACCCGCGCATGATCCTCGTGCCGGCCGAGTTCAAGGTGTCGCCTTCGCTGCGCAAGACGCTGAAGCGCGTGCTGCGCGAGCCCGAATGGGAAGTGCGCGTCGACCACGACTTTCCGGGCGTGATGCGCGCCTGCGCGCAGGCGCCGCGCCGCGGCCAGCGCGGCACATGGATCACGGCCGAGATCATCGATGCATACACGTCGCTCTACCGGTCCGGCAACGCGCACAGCATCGAGACCTGGCACGACGGGCGACGCGTCGGCGGCCTGTACGGCGTGTCGTTCGGGCGGATGTTTTTCGGCGAGTCGATGTATGCGGACGCGACCGACGCATCGAAAATCGCGCTGGCCACGCTCGTCGCGCACCTTCGCGAGCAGGGGCTGGAAATGATAGACTGCCAGCAGAATACGTCGCATCTAGCGTCGCTCGGCGGCCGCGAGATCGCACGCAAGGCCTTTGTCGCTCACGTGCGCAGCGCGGTAGCCGAACCGCCGATTCCGTGGCAGTTCGACAAGCGCGTGCTCGCCGCGCTGACGGGCCGCGCCGAAACGGCGCCCCCCTCCGGGATCGAGCGCTAGCGCGGCACTCCCTCCCTGCAACGAGAGCTGCCCATGACTCATCCGACTGAGCTGCCGCTTTCACCGCTTTCGGCGCTGCAATTCTATGCAACGGCGCCCTATCCGTGCAGCTATCTGGACGGCCGCGTCGCGCGCTCGCAAGTCGCGACGCCGAGCCACCTGATCAATTCCGACATCTATACCGAGCTCGTGAAGGCCGGCTTCCGGCGTTCGGGCGTCTTCACATACCGTCCGTACTGCGACGGCTGCCGTGCCTGCGTGCCGGTGCGCGTGCCCGTCGACGCGTTCGCGCCGTCGCGTACGCAGCGCCGGATGTGGAAGCGGCACCGCACGCTCGTCGCGACGGTTTCGCCGCTGCACTACGACGAAGAGCACTACGCGCTCTACATGCGCTACCAGTCCGCGCGCCACGCGGGCGGCGGCATGGATCGCGACAGCCGCGACCAGTACGAGCAATTCCTGCTGCAGAGCCGGATCAATTCGCGCCTCGTCGAATTCCGCGATCTCGACACACCGGGCGGCGAGCCCGGCAGGCTGCGCATGGTCAGCATGATCGACATCCTCGGCGACGGGCTGTCGTCCGTTTACACGTTCTTCGAGCCCGACGACCAGCACACGAGTTACGGCACCTACAACATCCTGTGGCAGATCGAACAGGCCAAGAGCCTCGGCCTGCCCTACGTGTATCTCGGATACTGGATCCGCGAGAGCCCGAAGATGGCCTACAAGGCGAACTTCCACCCGCTCGAAGGGCTGATCGACGGCCGCTGGAAGATACTCGATCCGGATCGGATCGACCTGCCGCCCGTCGACGCGGCACTGGCCCGCGCGCCATTGCCGGGCGGACATTCCGGCTCGGGCTGACGCGCGCTGCGGGGGCGAGGACGCGAAGCGCGCCCCTGCCGCTCAACTCCCGGTAAAATAGCGGGTTGTCATCCATTCCGGCTGTCCGCCCTATTCCCGTGTTCAGTTCCCTTTATCCGCTGGCCCGCGCATCCCTGTTCAAGATGGATGCGGAAGACGCTCACCACCTCACGCTGCGCGCGCTCGGCGCGGCCGGCCGCACGGGCCTTGCCTGCGCGCTGTCGGCCCGCGTGCCCGACGCGCCGCGCACCGTGATGGGGCTCACGTTCCGCAACCCGGTCGGCCTCGCGGCAGGCCTCGACAAGGACGGCGCGGCCATCGACGGCCTTGCGGCACTCGGCTTCGGCTTCATCGAGGTCGGTACGGTCACGCCGCGCCCGCAGCCCGGCAACCCGCGCCCGCGGATGTTCCGCCTGCCGCAGGCCGAGGCGCTGATCAACCGGATGGGCTTCAACAATCACGGTGTCGACCAGTTCGTGAAGAACGTCCAGGCCGCCCGCTATCGGGGCATCCTCGGCCTGAACATCGGCAAGAACGCCGATACGCCGATCGAGCGTGCCGCAGAGGATTACCTGTACTGCCTCGAGCGCGTGTACCCGTTCGCGAGCTACGTAACGATCAACATCTCGTCGCCGAACACGAAGAACCTGCGCCAGTTGCAGGGCGCGGGCGAGCTCGACGCGCTGCTCGCGGCGCTGAGGGACAAGCAGCAGCGCCTCGCCGACCTGCACGGCAAGCTCGTGCCGCTCGCGCTGAAGATCGCCCCCGATCTCGACGACGAACAGGTCAAGGAAATCGGCGACACGTTGCTGCGCCACAAGATCGAGGCGGTCATCGCCACCAACACGACGCTGTCGCGCGCGGCCGTCCAGGGCCTGCCGCATGCGGACGAAGCCGGCGGCCTGTCGGGCCGCCCCGTGTTCGACGCGTCGAACGAAGTGATCCGCAAGCTGCACGCCGAAGTCGGCAGCGAAGTGCCCATCATCGGCGTCGGCGGCATCTTCTCGGGCGAGGACGCCCGTGCGAAGCTCGCGGCCGGCGCAGCGCTCGTGCAGCTCTATACGGGCTTCATCTACCGCGGCCCCGCGCTCGTCGCGGAGTGCGTGAAGGCCGTCGCCAGCGAACGCGCCGCGTAATATAGGCATAAACAAACGATATTTAGAGGTCGATTGCATTTTTGCTATCATCGGCCCTCATTATCAGAATCAATGACCCGGACAGGGCAAGGAAACACACGATGAAGATTGCGCTGCTGAAGAAGCTGCTGGTTGCCGGCCTGATCGGCACGTCGCTCGCTGCCGCCACCGCGCATGCGGCCGACCTCCTCGACCAGGTGAAACAACGCGGCACGCTGCGGGTCGGCCTCGAAGGCACGTTCCCGCCGTTCAACTCGAAAAACCCGCAAGGCGAACTCGTCGGCTTCGACGTCGACATCGCGAAAGCCGTGGCCGCGAAGCTCGGCGTGAAGGCGGAATTCGTGACGACCGAATGGAGCGGCATCATCGCGGGTCTGCAGGCCGGCAAGTTCGACGTGATCTCCAACCAGGTCGGCATCACCGACAAGCGCAAGGAAACGCTCGACTTCTCGCCGCCTTACACGTTTTCGTCCGCGCAGCTGATCCAGCGCAAGGACGACACGCGCGAGTTCAAGTCGCTGGATGACCTGAAGGGCAAGAAGCTCGGCGTCGCGCTCGGCACGAACTACATGGACATGGCGAAGTCGGTGCCCGGCATCGACGTGAAGACGTACCCGGGTGCGCCCGAGTACCTGCGCGATCTCGCGGCCGGCCGCCTCGACGCCGCGCTCAACGATCGCCTGATGCTCGCGTACCTGACGAAGAATTCGCAACTGCCGCTGCGCCCGGGCGCGAACGTCGGCTCGGCGAACCCGTCGGGCATCCCGTTCAAGAAGGGCAACCCGAAGTTCCAGAAGGCGATCGACGACGCGATGGCGCAACTTCAGGCCGACGGCACGTTCACGAAGATCTCGGACAAATGGTTCGGCATCGACGTGACGAAACCGATCAAGTAAGCACGCCTGCATTTCCCGCCTGACGGCGGGCCGGAAAGGGCGGCATCCGTGACGATGCCGCCCTTTGTTTTATTCGTCCGGTTTATGATTGCGCTTTCGCGCACGCATTCGATTCGTATTCCATGTCGACAACGTCCCTGCTCGTCCAATCGCTGCCGGTGCTCGCCCAGGGTGCCGTGCTGACCGTCAAGTTCGCCGTGCTGTCGATGGTGTTCGGCCTGCTTGGCGCCGTCGTGCTCGCGATGATGAGCATCCGGCAAAGCGAAGCGCTCGACGGCTTCGAACGCATCTGGGTCAACGCGCTCGCGTGGCTGGCACGCGCGTACGTGAGCCTGATGCGCGGCACACCGCTGCTCGTGCAGATCTTCGTCATCTATTACGGGCTGCCGAGCCTCGGCATCTCGCTCGACCCGACGCCCGCCGGCGTCATCGCGCTGTCCGCGAACGTCGCGGCTTACATGTCGGAAAGCATGCGCGGCGCGATCAACGGGATCGCGCGCGGTCAATGGCTGGCTGCGTACAGCCTCGGGCTGTCGTGGGGGCAAACGCTGCGCTACGTGATCGGTCCGCAGGCGCTGCGCATCGCGGTGCCGAGCCTGTCGAACAGCCTGATCAGCCTGATCAAGGACACGTCGCTCGTGTCCGTGATCACCGTGACCGAACTGCTGCGCAGCGCGCAGGAAGTGATCGCGGCGACCTATCAGCCGCTGCCGCTTTATCTCGCCGCAGCGGCCGTGTACTGGATCCTGTGCCAGATCCTCGAATGGGTGCAGCGCTGGTACGAAAAACGCCTGTCGCTGCCGTCGCGGCACTGAGCACCGGCCGTTCGCCGGGCCGCCCGCGTGCGCCCGGCGCCTTCCTTCCCGCTTACTCGCCCGAATAGCGCACGCCGAGCGCCGCTCGCGCGGCATCGGTCATCGCGATCATCTGCCGCGAATGATCGTGCGTCATGATCGGGCTTTCGGTCTTGCCCGCGCGCAGCAGGTCGCAGAAGTGTGCGGTCTCGTAGTTCAATCCGCCGCCTTCAGCCGGCGCGTCGAGTTCGACGGTGCGCCCGTCCGCATAGCTGATCGTCGCGCGCACCGGGTTCCACCACTTCTCGTGAATCGTCACGTGGCCGCCGGCTGCGGCGATCAGCGCGTCGCCACGCCCCATCACGTCGAGCCCGCAAAAAAGCTGTGCGATCCCGCCGTGCGCATGCACGCTGTTCAGGCTCGCGAACAGGTCGACACCCGTCGCGCCGACGCGGCCGAGCGTCTGTACGTCGAGCGCCGCACCGAGCCAGTCGACCGCGAGAAAGGCCTCGTAGATCCCGATATCGAGCAGCGCACCGCCCGCGCGATCGAGGCGATAGACGGAATGATCGCCGGGTACCGACGACGACGCGCACCCTGCCCGCACGAGCCGGATCTCGCCGATCGGATCGTCCTGCAGGTGCGCGCGCAACTGACGGTACAGCGGGAAGAACGGCGGCTTCATCGCCTCCATGAAAAGCTGCCCGGCGTCGCGTGCCGCCTGCAGCACGGTGTCGAGCTGCGCCGCGTTCAGCGTCGCGGGCTTTTCGCACAGCACGGCCTTGCCGGCGGCAAGCGCGGCCAGCGTGTACTGCGCGTGACTGTCATGGAGCGTCGCGATGTAGACCGCGTCGATATCGCTCGCGAGGAGTGCTTCGAGGCTTGCGGCAAGTGAACCGCCGTGCGCGCCGCAAAAGGCTGCCGCGGCGTCTGCGCGGCGGGCCCAGGCACCGGCGAGCGTGGCGCCCTGCACATGTGCGAGGCTTTGCGCGAAGCGGCGCGCAATGCTGCCTGCGCCGATGATGCCGAAGCGCACCGGGCGATGGTCGTTGTCGTTCATCCTGATCTTCCGTGTCGGTCGTATGACGGTGGCCGGCACGCTGCCGGCCGGACGTCATGATAAACGGCCCGGCGGCACACGGATGAGCGAAACGCGCCGCGTCAGGCGCGCATGGGCACGTCGACGGAGAAGTCGCGCGAGATCTCGTCGGCGCTGAAATCGATCAGCGCGAGCGAAGCGGCTTCGGCTTCGCGCGGATCGCGCCGCTCGATTGCGTCGACCACACGCGCGTGCGCCTTCACCACGACATCGTGCGCGCCCTCCTTCTGCACGACACGCGGATTCACGAGGCGCACCGCGCCGCGTACGATCGCCGCCATCTGCTGGAAGAACTGGTTGCCGCTCGCCTGGACGATCCGCGTGTGCAGCAACTCGTCCGCCGTGTCGTAGCCGGAATCGCCCGGCTGCAGCACCTTGAATGCATCGAACGCTTCACGGATGCCGGCGATGTCCGCCGCCGTTGCGCGCACCGCCGCCTGCGCGGTCGCGCGCGGTTCGATCAGCATCCGGAATTCGATGACGTCGCGCATGAACTGCGGATCGGGTTTCGCCCGGAAGCGCCAGCTCACCACGTCTTCATCGATCATGCGCCAGTCGCGCATCGGCCGCACGCGCGTGCCGACTTTCGGACGCACGTCGAGCATGTCGCGCGCAAGCAACATCGACAACGCTTCCCGCATCACGGTGCGACTCACATCGAACTCTTTCGACAGCACGTCCTGCGGCGGCAAGATGCCGCCGTACTTGTCTTCGACGATACCCGAGACAAGCCCATCCATCACTTTGGCGACCAGTGACCGGTCTTTGCCCTGCTCCATGACACCTCCCCGTGCGTCGATTTGCGAACACCTGCTCCGCAGTTCCGCCGGCCCTGGTTACGACTGTTCTTATGATCTATAAGTTGATGAGTTCGAGGACATTTCGCTATCTGGTAAACACCTGACAGGGTTATCCCTCTTTTTGACGGGGTGATTTATACGGCTAAAAATAAGGCCCGGGAAGCGCATTGCGCCTACCGGGCCCCGAATTCCACAAGATTTAAACATTCAGTTCATTACGGCACATGGCGCACCGTTACGGACTGCTTTCTATATCTTTCAATTAGCCGAATAAACGATCGTTTCAACGCCGTTTTCCGTGCCGAGCAAGCACAGATTCGCGCCGCGCTCGGCGAACAGGCCGACCGTCACGACGCCCGGCCATGCGTTCACCTGCGCTTCGAAGCCGCGCGGGTCAGCGATCTGCAGCCCCTTCACGTCGATGATCTCGTTACCGTTGTCGGTGATGTACTGCGCACCGTCCTTCGTCACGCGCAGCACGGGCACGCCGCCGAGTGCGGTCACGCGCCGGCCGATCGCCGTGCGCGCCATCGGCACGACTTCGATCGGCAGCGGGAACGCGCCGAGCACCGGCACGCGCTTGCTGGCGTCAGCGATGCAGACGAACGTGTCGGCCACCGATGCGACGATCTTCTCGCGCGTGAGCGCACCGCCGCCACCCTTGATCATCGCGCCGCCGGCGTCGATCTCGTCGGCGCCATCGACGTACACCTGCAGCGAGTCGACCTCGTTCAGGTCGAACACCTTGATGCCGTGCGATTTCAGGCGTTCGGTCGTGGCGACGGAGCTCGACACGGCGCCGCGATAGCGTGCCTTGACGACGGCGAGCGCGTCGATGAAGCAGTTGGCGGTCGAGCCGGTGCCGACGCCGATCACGGCGCCTTCCGGCACGTTCTGGATCACGTAATCGGCGGCGGCCTGGCCGACGAGGCGTTTGAGTTCGTCTTGAGTCATGGAGTGGTAAAGCTGCGGGATTGCGGAAAACCGCCAGTTTACCGGAGTCGGATGGCAGCCCGCGTTTTTCGGCGTGCGGTGCGGGTTCAGGGCTCACCTGCCGCAGGCGCATAGTCCGCGGGTTGCGTGCCGGCGAAGTACTTGTCGAGCAACGCCTGCGCGATCGCATCGGTTTCGGCGTCAGGATCACCTGTGTAGTCGGCCGGCCTGAAATGCATCTGAAACGCCGCGAACACGCGTCGCGTACGTGCGTCGAGCACGCCGTCGGTGGCCACGTCGTAGCCGTAGCGCGCGAGCTTGAGCTGCAGTTCGCGCACGTCGACCGGCGCATGCGGATCACGACCGGCGAGCCGCGCCGCCACGGTCGCGGCGTCCGGCCACGCACCGACGCCGGCCTGCGCCAACGCGTGCCACGGGAACAGCGGCCCCGGATCGATCTTGCGTTGAGGTGCGATGTCGCTGTGCCCGACCACACGCGTCGGCGGAATCGCGTAGCGCGCAACGATGTCCTTCGACAGCCGGGTCAGTGCGGCGACCTGCTCGGGCGGATACGGCTGCCAGGTGCGGTTCTGCGGATCGAGCGGGCCGCGGTTCACGTTCTCGATGCCGATCGACACCGCGTTCAGCTCGGTCGTGCCCTGCCACTCGCTGACGCCCGCGTGCCATGCGCGCTCCGATTCCGGAACGAGCTGGTAGACGACGGGCAGCCCGCGCTCGATGCGCGGCTGCGGCGGGATCACGTAATGCACGCTGACCGAATCGCCCGTCAGCGTGCGCAGCGATTTCGCCTCGTCGCTTTCGGTGTAATGCATCACGAGAAAGCGGATCCGCGAATCGGCACCACGCGCGTGCAGGCTCGTGTCGGCATAGTAGGTGCCGCGTTCGACGAGCGTCGGCGACGTGCAGGCAGCCAGCAGGCACAGCACGGCGCAGGACGCGCCTATGCGGAACAGGGTCATCGGTCGCGTGCTCCGGAGGGCCGCGTACCGCACCGGATCGCGGCACACGTCGTTCGGGTCATTCGAGGCCCGCGCAAGCCGCGCGGGACGGGCTGCGTCAGCCCTTCACGCGCCGCTGGCGCACGGCTTCGTACAGGCACACGCCGCTTGCGACCGACACGTTCAGGCTTTCGACGCTGCCGGCCATCGGAATGCTCATCACTTCGTCGCAGGTGTCGCGCGTGAGCCGGCGCATGCCTTCGCCTTCCGCGCCCATCACGAGCGCGACGGGGCCGTCGAGCTTCGTTTCGTAGAGCGTTGCCGAGGCTTCGTCCGACGTGCCGATGACCCACACGCCGGCGTCCTTCAGCTCGCGCAGCGCACGGGCGAGGTTCGTCACCGTGATGTACGGCACCGTATCGGCCGCGCCGCTCGCCACCTTGGCGGCGGTCGCGTTCAGGCCGACCGCACGGTCGCGCGGCGCGATCACCGCGTGCGCACCGGCCGAATCGGCGACACGCAGGCATGCGCCGAGGTTGTGCGGATCGGTGACGCCGTCGAGCACCAGCAGCAGCGCGGGGCCCTGAATCCCGTCGAGCAGCTCGGACAGGTTCTGCGCGAGCGGGATGTCCTCGACACGCGCGACGACGCCCTGGTGGCGCTCGGTATGCGCGAGGCCCCACAGGCGCGTTTCGTCGGCCGCGATCAGCCGCACGCCCGCTTCCTTCGCGGCGTGCAGGAAGTCCTGCATGCGGCGGTCGCGGCGCGTCTGGTCGTACAGCACCTCCGCAACCGTCGATGCATCGTGCCGCAAACGTGCGGTCACCGCATGAAAACCGTAAAGAACCTTCAGACGTGACATGACTGGAACAACCTTCGATCAAACGTGCGGCCGCGCGACGCGCGCAGCCGCGATCCATGGAAAAGGAAAGCGCCGCGTTGCCGGCCGATGACCGGTTACGCGGCGTCTCTCGATACTGCAGGGCGTGCACATGGCGCCGCCCCGAACGCTCAATACTTCTTGCGGGCGCGGGTCTTCTTCGCGGTCGGCTTCGCCGCCGCACCGCCGCCGCCGTTGCCGGCACTACCGCCCTTCTTCTTCGCGGCGGCACGCGCGGCGCGCGCGTCGTTCACCGCGACGCTCGGCGCGCTCGCGGCCTTCTTGCGGCGCGGCGCGGGTTCTTCCGCCTGCGGCAGAGCACGGACACGCGGGCCGTTACGGTCGATACCGCCGCCAGCCGAAGCCGGCGCGGGCGACGGGCGCGGCGCCTTCACCGGCGTATCGCGCACGAGGCGGAAGTCGATCTTGCGTGCGTCGAGATCGACACGGCTCACCTGTACGCGCACGCGATCCGACAGGCGATAGCGGATGCCCGTCCGTTCGCCGCGCAGCTCGTTCTTGATTTCGTCGTACTGGAAGTAGTCCGAGCCGAGTTCGGTGACGTGCACAAGCCCTTCGATGAAAAGCGTGTCGAGCTGCACGAAGATGCCGAACGACGTGACGCCGTTCACCATCCCGCCGTACTCCTCGCCGAGCTTGTCGCGCATGAAGTAGCACTTGAGCCAGGCCTCGACGTCGCGCGATGCTTCGTCCGCGCGGCGCTCGTTCGCCGAGCAGTGCAGGCCGAGTTCTTCCCAGATCGCCGTATTCGGGCGCGAGCGGCCGCGCGTTTCGTCGTCGGCCTGCTGCATCGCACGGGCGCGTGGCGACAGCGCGGTGTTCAGCTCGAAGCCGTCCGGCGCCTTCGGCACGTATTTCCTGCCGGACAGGATCGCGTAGATCGCGCGGTGCGTGAGCAGGTCCGGATAACGGCGGATCGGGCTCGTGAAGTGCGCGTACGCCTCATAGGCCAGGCCGAAGTGACCGATGTTGTCCGGGCTGTAGACCGCCTGCTGCATCGAGCGCAGCAGCATCGGCTGCAGCATCTGCGCATCGGGCCGGTCGCGGATCTGCGCCATCAGCGCCGCGTAGTCGCTCGCATGCGGCTTGTCGCCGCCGCCGAGCGACAGGCCCATGCCGCGCAGGAACGCACGCAGGTTCTCGAGCTTCTCCGGCGTCGGTCCCGCGTGCACGCGGTACAGGCCCGGATGCTTGTTGCGCTTCAGGAAATCGGCCGCGCAGACGTTTGCGGCCAGCATGCATTCCTCGATCAGCTTGTGCGCGTCGTTACGCTGGCGCGGCACGATCTGCTCGATCTTGCCCTGCGAGTTGCAGACGATGTAGGTCTCGGTCGTGTCGAAGTCGATCGCGCCGCGCTTCTGCCGTGCGGCGAACAGCGACTTGTAGACGCCGTACAGATCCTGCAGGTGCGGCAGCAGGTCCGCGCGGCGCGCGGCCTCCGGCCCCTTCGTGTTCGACAGCACGGCCGCGACTTCGGTGTACGTGAGGCGCGCAGCCGAATGGATGACGGCCGGGTAGAACTGGTACGCCTTGATCTCGCCGCGCCCGGTGATCACCATGTCGCACGCGAGCACGCAACGGTCGACCTGCGGATTCAACGAGCACAGGCCGTTCGACAGCTTCTCCGGCAGCATCGGAATCACGCGACGCGGGAAGTAGACCGACGTGCTGCGCTCGAGCGCGTCGGCATCGAGCGCGCTTCCAGGCTGAACGTAATGCGACACGTCGGCGATCGCGACGATCAGCCGGTAGCCGTCGCCGCGGCCGACCTTCACCGGCTCGCAGTAGACGGCATCGTCGAAGTCGCGTGCGTCCTCGCCGTCGATCGTCACGAGCGGCACGTCGCGCAGGTCGACGCGGAAACGCAGGTCGGTCGGCCGCACCTTGTCGGGCAGCGCGGCGGCTTCGTCGAGCGCCGGCTGGCTGAATTCGTGCGGGACGCCGTACTTGCGCACCGCGATTTCGATTTCCATGCCCGGATCGTCGATGTCGCCGAGCACCTCGACGACACGGCCGAGCGGCTGCGAATGGCGGCTCGGGAAATCGGTCAGCTCGACGACGACGACCTGCCCGACCTTCGCCTTCTTCACGTTCTGCGTGATCAGGATGTCGTGGCCGATGCGCTTGTCTTCCGGTGCGACGATCAGCGCGCCGTTCTCGTTGAGCAGGCGGCCGATCACGCGCTTGTTCGCGCGCTCGGTGACTTCGACGACGTGCCCTTCCGGGCGGCCGCGGCGATCGTAGCCGACGATCCGCGCGAGCACGCGATCGTTGTGCATCACCTTCTGCATTTCGCCGTTCGGCAGGAACAGGTCGTCCTGGCCGTCGTCGCGGATCACGAACCCGTAGCCGTCGCGATGCCCTTGCACGCGCCCGGCGACGAAGTTCGACGGATGGGTCAACTGGTAGTGGCCGCGCTTGTCGAGGCGGATCTGGCCGTCGCGCTCCATCGCGGCGACACGCCGGAAGAACCCCTCGCGCTCCTGACGCTTGATCGACAGTGCTTCGGCGATGTCGTTGGCGGCCAGCGGCGCGTCGCTCGTACGCAGCACGCCGAGAATTTCTTCACGGCTCGGAATGGGGTACGGATATTTGCTCAAGGGTTTGTCGATGATTGTTCTCGTTGCGTTGACTGATGGTGCACGGCATCAACATAGAGGTGTCCTTCAGACAGTTCTATATTGACGGCGGCGGGTCATTCTATCACCCGCCTGTGTCGCCAAATGACGGGGAATGCCGCCGACAGGCGCGGTGGAGCCCGGTTTGCGGTGCATCGCAAAAAAGTGTTGACACGATTAATTGGGGCGCTATAATTTCGCTTCTTTGCAGCAAGCAGCTACTGCAAAACGTGCCCAGGTGGCGGAATTGGTAGACGCACTAGGTTCAGGTCCTAGCGGTGGCAACATCGTGGAGGTTCGAGTCCTCTCCTGGGCACCATCTGTTTTCTAAAAAGGTCGGCTTCTAGCCGACCTTTTTTCATTTCAAGCCCAGGAAGCAAAGCACCTGCGCGCTTTGCGCGAGGACTCGAAAGGCTGCGCTTGCAAGCGCAGCCGGGGTCGCGCATGTGTGACCGAGTCCTCTCCTGGGCACCATCTGTTTTTTTGAAAAGATCGGCTTCCAGCCGGCCTTTTTTCATTCTCAGCGCCAGGAAACAGGCGCCCGGCTTACTCGCCGATGAACTTGCGCAACAGCCGGGTCAGCTCGTCGAACTCGGACTTCGAAAATTTCCGCAAGCGGGCATTGAGCACCTTCGGCGCAATCTCCGGAATCTGCGCGGCAACCGCCTGCCCCGCTTCGGTCAGCGCGAGGTTCACCACCCGCCGATCGCTCACGCTGCGCGAACGCTCGACGAGCCCCTTGTCCTCCAGCTTGTCGAGCACGCGCGTCATCAGCCCGGTGTCGACGCCGAGCAGCTTCGACAATTCGAACGGCGTCGCCGCGCTGCCGGTCCGCAGGGACAGCAGGATGCCCATCTGCTGCGCCGTGATATCGAGATCCTTCAACGCCGCATCCATCTCGGACGTGATCAGGTTGCGCGCTTTCACGAGCACAAACCCCACGCTTTCGGTGTGCAGGAAATTCTTCGGCGTGTAGTGTTCCATCGTGCTCGCTGAGTCGCATATTGTTGACCCACACAATAATTGCGACATCACGATTTTTCAAGACACACGGCACCCCGCATACGCCCCGCCCGCACCGGCTCAATGCCCGCCGGCCGCCGCGGCTCCGGCTGCCACCCCCTTGCCCGGCTTCGTCACCCAGACCAACGGGATGATCAGCACGAAAATCACCGACGATAGCCAGAAAACGTCGTTCAGCCCCAGCATCGTCGCCTGCGCATTCAACGTCGTCTCGAGGAACGTCAGTGCCTTCGGCGCACCGGCATCGAGCGCGCTCTGCACGCCGGCAACCGCGCTCGCGAAGATCGGATTGTTCACACTGCCCTGCTCGGCGAGTTGCGCGTGATGCAGGATCGTGCGGTCGTTCCAGGCGGTGCTCGCGAGCGACGTGCCGACCGCACCCATGAAGACGCGCGCGAAATTGGACAGGCCGGCCGCCGCCGGGATGCGCTCGGGCGGCAGCCCCGACAGGATGATCGACGTGAGCGGCGTCATGAAGAACGCCGTCGGAATGCCCTGCAGTAGCGTCGGCACCACGAGCGTCCATGTATCGACGCCCGTCGTATAGCGCGAGCGCATGAAAAACACGCCAGCAAACCCGAGAAACGCCAACGTGACGAGCACACGCATGTCCGATTTCGGCATCACCTTGCCGACCATCGGCGCGAGGATCACCGCGAAGATACCGAGCGGCGCGGTGACGAGGCCCGCATTGACCACCGGATAACCGAGCGAGCCCTGTATCCATTGCGGCAGGATCACGAGGTTGGCGAAAAATACCGCGAACGCAATCGAAATCGCCACCGTTCCGCCGAGGAAATTTCGTTGTGCAAACAGCCTGAGATCGACGATCGGACGCGCCTCGGTCAACTCCCAGATCAGGAAGAACACGAAGCCGACCACCGCCACGATGATCAGGATCCAGATCGTCGACGAATTGAACCAGTCGAGATCCTTGCCCTTGTCGAGCATGACCTGTAGCGCGGCGACCCACACGACCAGCGCGATCAGCCCGACCTTGTCGATCGGCAGCTTGCGGGCCGGCGTTTCCCGGTTGCGATAGAGCGCCCAGATCACGGCGGCCGCGAACAACCCCACGGGCACGTTGATGTAGAAGATCCACGACCAGCTGTAGTTGTCCGTAATCCAGCCGCCGAGCGCGGGGCCGGCAATCGGCCCGACGGTCGCAGTCATCCCCCACAGGGACAGGGCGCTCGAACTCTTCTCCTTCGGGAACGACGCCAGCAGCAACGCCTGCGACAACGGCACGAGCGGCCCGGCCACGGCACCCTGAACGATCCGGGCGGCGAGGAGCACGGTCAGGTTGGGCGCGAGCCCGCACGCAGCCGACGACAGCACGAACAGCAGGATCGCGCAGACGAACAGCCTGACCTGCCCGACCCGCTGCGTCAGCCAGCCGGTCAGCGGGATCGACACCGCGTTGGCCGCCGAGAACAGCGTGATGACCCACGTGCCCTCGTCGATGGACACGCCCAGATTGCCGGAAATGGTTGGAATCGCGACGTTGGCGATCGACGAATCGAGAACGTTCATGAACGTGGCGAGCGCCACTGCCAGCGTTCCCAGCATAAAGCGGGCGCCGGTCAGGGGCGCCGGCGTACCCGGACTTTCGGACGGCTTCATCGGATGTCCTTCTGATCGGGCGCCACGCGAACAGCCCCGGCGCCGAGCAAAATTAACTGACAAGTCAGATACGTGATTGAAAAAAAGCGATCGACGTGCCGCGCGGGTGTTGCTCACGCTTACGTCAATCGCTGACTTTGATATTTCTGCGATGACTATATTTGACTATGCAATCAAATGCAACCCGAAGGCATCGATCGACCGCACATGTATGGACGCGCCGCGATCACGGGCGGCCCCGCCCTTATGCCCGCCAGCAGGATCGATAGCAGAATTTATCGGTTATCGTCCGCTCGCCCTGTTGGTACGTTAGCCGGCTCGCTTCAATGCAACGAACCAGACAAGGAGCACGATCCATGACGCCGATGAACCGCCGCGCATTCGCGCGCGCGATGCTGGCCGCAGGCCTCACTGCCGCCGGCGTCCGAGTGCGCGCCGAGAACGCACCCGATGTGCTGCGCATCGGCTACCAGAAGTCGTCGACACTCATCACGCTGCTCAAGACGCGCGGCGCGCTCGAGCAGGCGCTGGCGCCGCTCGGCTTGCGCGTGTCATGGCATGAATTCGCGAGCGGATTGCCGCTGACCGAAGCGCTCAACGTCGGCGCCGTCGATTTCAGCGCCGACGTGGCCGATACGGTCCCGGTCTTCGCACAAGCTGCCCATGCGCGCTTCGTGTACGTCGCACAGGAAGCGCCTTCGCCGAAAGCGCAGGCGATCATCGTCAAGCAGGACAGCACACTGCGTACGCTCGCCGATCTCAAGGGCAGGCGCATTGCGGTCACGAAGGCGGCCGGCAGCCATTACCTGTTGCTTGCCGCACTCGCACGCGCGAAGCTCGGGCCGGCCGATGCGACGATCCACTACCTGACGCCCGCGGACGGCCGCGCGGCGTTCGAGCGTGGCAGCGTGGACGCATGGATCACGTGGGATCCCTATGTCGCATCGGTCGACCGCAATCCCGACGTACGGATTCTCGCCGACGGCAACGGACTCGCGTCATACCAGCGCTACTACCTTGCGTCGACCAGCTTCGCCACTGCGCGGCCCGACGTCGTCCAGATCCTGTTCGACCAGTTGTCGCAGGCCGGCACGTGGCTGCGCGACCACCCGCAGGACGCAGCGAATACGCTTGCGCCGATCTGGGGGCTCGACGCGGCGACGATCGCACGCGCGAACGCGCGGCGCAGTTATCTCGTTCGCGCCGTGGTCGCGCAAAACTTCGGCGAACAGCAGAAGATCGCCGACACGTTCCTCGCGGCCGGACTGCTGCCGGCGCGAGTCGACACGAGTCAGGCGCAGCGCTGGAACTTCGACGCGAAACGCGCGATTCCGGTCGGCGCGTGAGAATCCGTCGCACGAGGGGCAATATTTTTATCGCTTTGAATGAAATTGTGTTGACAGGCTGCGCCGACACGCTAGAATAGCGGTCTTCGCATCGCAGCAAGCGAAACGTGCCCAGGTGGCGGAATTGGTAGACGCACTAGGTTCAGGTCCTAGCGGTGGCAACATCGTGGAGGTTCGAGTCCTCTCCTGGGCACCATCTGTTTTCTAAAAAGGTCGGCTTCTAGCCGACCTTTTTTCATTTCATGCCCTGGAAGCAATGCGCTTGCTTGCTCCGAGCGGGGCGTCGAAGGGCTGCACTTGCAAGCGCGACTCGGGTTACACATGTGCGACCCAGCCCCTCCTGCCTGACCTTCCACTTCCCAAAAAAGCTCGTTCCAGTCGGCCCGCCTGCATTCCCGGCATCCGGAAGGGATCAGCCCGCGCGCATCCGCCCATCACAAGTTCGATGATGCACGTCGGTCGACCGCCGCGATGTTTGCGCACCTCGCTCGATGCCCAAACAAATCCGTCAAATTATTTTCGTTCGCGACCTCAAATCCTGTTGACAGCCGCCAAAGACGCGCTATAATTTCGCTTCTTTGCAGCAAGCAGCTACTGCAAAACGTGCCCAGGTGGCGGAATTGGTAGACGCACTAGGTTCAGGTCCTAGCGGTGGCAACATCGTGGAGGTTCGAGTCCTCTCCTGGGCACCATCTGTTTTTTGAAAAGGTCGGCTTCTAGCCGGCCTTTTTTCATTTCCGGCTCCGGAAGAACCTCCCCCTCATCTTCGCGAGCAGACCCAGCCGCTTCGATTTGCGCCGCCAGCGCAAGCAAACCGCGACGGCATGCTGCGAATCCGGCGACAACCCACTACCCCGGGTTCATGCCACCACCCACGCCACCTTCTGCCTGAATGACCGGCTTCCGCGATCCATCCTCGATTCCGGATGCCCCGCACTACCATCCCCGCTCCCACCTCAAACCGGGATTTCCCTAGGCTGACATGTCGGCGTTCACGCGGTTAAATAAATCAACGTGATTTATTTAATGCGCCGCTGCGCGGCGCGCCATGGAAGGAGACGCCATGAGAAGCCCGCACTTCGGCCAGGGCAGCAATTCGGCCAACGTGCGCCGTTACAACGAGCGCCTGCTGCTGAAGACGCTGCGCCGCGCAGGCAGCGCGTCAAAGGCCGACCTCGCCCGCCTCGCGAACATGACGGGCACGGCGGTCGGCAGCATCATCACATCGCTCGCCGACGCGAAGCTGATCGAATTCGCGGGCCGCACCGAAGGCCAGCGCGGTCAGCCGGCTTCGCTGATTCGCCTCGACCCGCGCGGCGCGTTCGGCATCGGCGTCCATCTCGACCGCATGCGCATCGAAACGGCGCTCGTCAACTTCGCGGGCGACGTGCTCGGCCGCCGCTCGCACGACACGCTGCTGCCCCCGCCCGCCGACGTGCTCGAGATCGTCCGCCACGACATCGAAGCGATGCAGGCCCTGCTCCCCGACCACGAGCGCGCCCGCCTGGCCGGCATCGGCGTCGCGCAGCCCTACAACCTCGGCGCGTGGATGCGCGAACTCGGTCTCGCACCCGACACGTTCCGCGCGTGGGAAGACGTCGATTTCGCAAGCGACCTCGGTCGCATGCTGTCGCTTCCGGTATTCGGCGAAAACGACGGCAACGCGGCCGCGATCGCCGAGCTCTTCTACGGATACGGCCGGCAGTGCGACGATTTCGTCTATCTGTTCATCGGGCCGGCGATCGGCGGCGGCATCGCGATCGACGGCGACTGCCTGCGCGGCGTGACCGGCAACGCGGGCGACATCGCCGTGATCCCCGTGCCGCCGAGCCGGCTCGCTTCCGCGCCGCCGCCGCGTGGCCCGTGGGACATCCTGCTCGCGCGCGCGTCGCTGCATGCGCTCGTGCGCCATCTGCGCCATCACGGCGAGACGGTCGACAACCGGGCCGATCTCGAAGCCTGCATCGCTCGCGGCCTGCCCGCCGTCGACGAATGGATCGACGATTGCGTCGACGCCCTCGCACCTGCGTTGCGCGCGGTGCTGTGTGTGGTCGATGCGCCGGTGGTCGTGCTCGACGCCGATACCGACGCAGGCCTGCTCGACGCGGTGACAACGCGCCTGCGTGCCGCGCTCGTGGCCACCGCGCCCGAAGCGCGCGGCACGCCGGTGCTCGTACGCGGCACATTCGGCGCCGACGCCGGCGCGATCGGCGCAGCCACGCTGCCGATGTATTTCAACTTCTCCCCGCGGGCCGGCATCCTCAAGGGCGCCCGCACCGACTCGCAGGAGGTCAACCATGTCGCGATCTGAGTCGCCCCGTCCGCTGCTCGAGATGCGCGGGATCAGCAAGACGTTCCCGGCCGTGCGCGCGCTCGACAACGTGAGCCTGACCGTCTATCCCGGCGAGATCCACTCGCTGATGGGCGAAAACGGCGCGGGCAAATCGACGCTGATGAAAATCCTGTCGGGCGCATACCGCGCCGACGCCGGCGGCGAGATCCTGATCGACGGCGAACGCATCGACATCGACGGCCCGCTTGCCGCGCGCGATGCGGGCGTCGCGGTGATCTACCAGGAGCTGTGCCTGTCCCCGAACCTGAGCGTCGCGGAAAACATCTACATCGGCCGCGAATTGCGGCGCGGCAACCGGCGCTGGGGCACGATCGACCGCGCGGCAATGGCACGCGGCTGCGAGGACGTGCTCGCGCGCCTGGGCGCATCGTTCGGGCCCGACACGCTCGTCGGCACGCTGTCGATCGCGGAACAGCAGCTCGTCGAGATCGCGCGCGCCGTGCACACCCGCGCACGCATCCTCGTGATGGACGAGCCGACCACGCCGCTGTCGTCGCGCGAGACCGAACACCTGTTCCGCCTGATCCGCCAGTTGCGCGAGGAAGGTCTCGCGATCATCTACATCAGCCACCGGATGGCGGAGATCTACGAATTGTCCGACCGTGTGTCGGTGCTGCGCGACGGCACGTATGTCGGCACGCTCGAGCGCTCATCGCTTTCGGCCGAGCGTCTTGTCGCGATGATGGTCGGCCGCGACATCTCCGGCTTTTACAAGAAGGAACACGCGCCGTACGACCCCGGCCACCTGCTGCTGTCGGTACGCGACATCGCTGACGGCGCGCGCGTGCGCGGCTGCAGCCTCGACCTGCACGCCGGCGAAGTGCTCGGCATCGCGGGGCTCGTCGGCGCAGGCCGCACCGAGCTCGCGCGGCTGATCTTCGGCGCCGAACCGCGCGTGCGCGGCAACGTGAAGGTGGGCGAACGCACGTTCGGCGCGCACTCGCCGCGCGACGCGATCGACGCCGGCCTCGTCTACCTGACCGAAGACCGCAAGCGCCAGGGCCTGTTCCTCGACATGAGCGTACGCGACAACATCAACATCTCGGTCTGCAACCGCGATGCGCGGCTCGGGGCGCTCGACCTCGCGCGCGGCGCCGAACGTGCACGCGACGCGATTGCATCGCTGTCGATCCGCGTCCCCCACGCGAACGTCAACGTCGGCGCGCTGTCAGGCGGCAACCAGCAGAAAGTGCTGCTGTCGCGCCTGCTCGAAACGAAGCCGCGCGTGCTGATCCTCGACGAACCGACGCGCGGCGTCGATATCGGCGCGAAATCCGAGATCTACCGGATCATCAACGAACTGGCCCGCGCCGGCGTGGGTGTGATCGTGATCTCGAGCGAACTGCCGGAGATCATCGGCGTCGCCGACCGGGTGCTCGTGATGCGCGAAGGCGAGATCGCGGGCGAGCTCGGCGGCCACACGCATACGCCCATCACGCAGGAAGCCATCATCGCGCTCGCCACCGGCTCGCAGGCCGAACTCGCCGACGCGCACTGAGCCCGCCCTTTCAGTTCACTCTTACATTCAGGTTACCGACATGATCAACCCGACCAAGCAGCGGAACCTCGCTTCCGCGACGGCCCATCCGGTGGGCAACCGTACGCCGCTGTTGCGCGGCGCCGATCACCGCGCCCGCATGCAGTCGCTCATCCGCACCGCCGGCATGCTGCCGGTGCTGCTGGTTCTGTGCATCGGCTTCGGCTTCCTGACCGACGGCTTCTTCACGCTGCAGAACCTGTCGATCGTCACGCAGCAGGCGTCGATCAACATCGTGCTCGCCGCCGGCATGACCTTCGTGATCCTGACGGGCGGCATCGACCTGTCGGTCGGCTCGGTGCTCGCCGCCGCGGCCGTCGCGGCGCTGCTCGCGTCGACCATTCCGGGCTGGGGCTGGCTCGGCGTACCGTTCGCGCTCGTCGTCGGCCTCGTGTTCGGCGCGATCAACGGCGGCCTGATCTCGTTCCTGCGCCTGCCGCCGTTCATCGTCACGCTCGGCGCGATGACGGCCGTGCGCGGCGTTGCGCGCCTGATCGGCAACGACACCACCGTGTTCAATCCGCAGTTGCCGTTCGCGTTCATCGGCAACGGCACGATCCTCGGTGTGCCCTGGCTCGTCGTCATCGCGTGCGCGGTCATCGCGATCTCGTGGTTCATCCTGCGCCGCACGGTGCTCGGGATGCGCATCTATTCGGTGGGCGGCAATCCGGAAGCCGCGCGCCTGTCGGGCATCAACGTGCGGGCGATCCAGATGTTCGTCTATGCGGCGTCGGGCCTGCTCGCCGGGCTCGGCGCGGTGATGTCGGCCGCGCGGCTTTATGCGGCAAACGGCCTGCAGCTCGGCCAGTCGTACGAACTCGACGCGATCGCCGCGGTGATCCTCGGCGGCACGAGCTTCGTCGGCGGCGTCGGCTCGATCGTCGGCACGCTGATCGGTGCGCTGATCATCGCGGTACTGACGAACGGCCTCGTCCTGCTCGGCGTGTCCGACATCTGGCAGTACATCATCAAGGGCCTCGTGATCATCGGCGCCGTTGCGCTCGATCGCTATCGCCAGCGCGACTCGGCGCGCACCTGACCCTTCCCGTCGATTCAACCTTGCGGCGCAGGCCGGTTCGCCTGCGCCCGTTCACCAACAAACCTCTCGGAGACACAACGACATGCTCAAGCACAAAGCCGCCCTGACCGCCGTCGCCTGCGCACTCGCCTTCGGCGCTTCCGCCGCACACGCGGCCGACAAGCCGCTCAAATCGATCGGCGTCACGGTCGGGTCGCTCGGCAATCCGTACTTCGTCACGATCGTCAAGGGTGCCGAAGCACGCGCCAAACAGCTCAATCCGAATGCGAAGGTCACGGCCGTCTCGGCCGACTACGACCTGAACAAGCAGTTCACGCAGATCGACAACTTCATCTCCGCGCACGTCGACATGATCCTGCTCAACGCGACGGATCCGAAGGCGATCGAGCCGGCGGTGAAGAAAGCGCAGGCGGCCGGCATCACGGTCGTCGCGGTCGACGTCGCCGCGGCGGGCGCAAACGCGACCGTGCAGACCAACAACGTGAAGGCCGGCGAACTCGCGTGCGACTACATCGCGAAGAAACTCAACGGCAAGGGCAACGTGATCATCGAGAACGGCCCGCAGGTATCGGCCGTGATCGATCGCGTCAACGGCTGCAAGGCCGTGCTCGCGAAAAACGCCGGCATCAAGGTGCTGTCGAGCGACCAGGACGGCAAGGGTTCGCGCGAAGGCGGAATGAATGCGATGCAAGGCTACCTGACGCGCTTTCCGAAGCTCGACGCTGTGTTCACGATCAACGACCCGCAGGCGATCGGCAGCGACCTCGCCGCGAAGCAGCTGAACCGTCCGGGCATCGTGATCACGTCGGTCGACGGCGCACCCGACATCGAAGTCGCGCTCAAGTCCAACACGCTCGTGCAGGCGTCGTCGAGCCAGGATCCCTGGGCCATGGCGCAGCAGGCGGTCAACGTCGGCTACGGGATCATGAACGGCCAGAAGCCGGCCAATCCGATGATCCTGATCGAGCCGACGCTCATCACGCGCGACAACGTGAAGACCTACAAGGGCTGGAGCTCGCCGCGCTGATCGCGCCGCCTGTCCGCCCGCGCAACCGGGCGGTGCCGGGCCGTGTCGCCATGCGCGACGGCCCCGCACTGCCCGCCTTTTCGGATCAACCGCTGTACGGCCGTGCGCAACGCCACGGCACAAGGTTTCGACATGACGACGACGTTCCCCCGCCTGATCGTATTCGGCGAAGCGCTGACCGATTTCATCCGCGACGACGCGCAGCACTGGCACAGCATCGCCGGCGGCTCATGCTGGAACGTCGCGCGCGTCGGCGCGCGACTCGGCGTGCCGACGGCCTTCGCCGGCACGGTCAGCCGTGACATCTTCGGCGACGAACTGATGCGCAAGAGTGCCGACGCCGGGCTCGACCTGCGCTTCATCCGGCAGGTCGATCGTGCGCCGCTGCTCGCGATGGTCGTGTCGAAGCAGCCGCCCCACTATTTCTTCATCGGCGAGAACAGCGCCGATCTCGCGTTCGATCCGGCGGACCTGCCCGCCGGTGCGCTCGATGCGGCCGAGATCGTGCACGTCGGCTCGCTCGGCGTCGTGCGCGAGCCGCTCGCGGCGCGCCTGATCGAAGTCGCGCAGGCCGCGCGAACGGCCGGCAAGCGAATCTCGTTCGACCCGAACTTCCGTGCGCCGATGGCCGCGCCGTCGTATCGCGACACGCTGCGCCGGCTGGCCGGGCTCGCCGACTGGATCAAGGTGTCCGACGAGGATTTGCGGGGGCTGTTTCCCGAACTCGATGAAGCCGCCGCGCTCGCGCAACTGCGCACGTGGGCGCCCGACGCAACGATGCTCGTCACGCGCGGCGCATCGGGCATGCAGCTCCTGCATCGCGACACCGTGCTGTTCCAGCCCGCGTTCCCGACCGAGGTGGCCGACACCGTCGGCTGCGGCGACGCGAGCATCGGCGGCTGGCTCGCGAGCCAGCTGGCGCGTCCCGACGCGTCAGCCGCCGAGCATCTGCGCTACGCGGCCGCGTGCGCGGCGGTCGCCTGTGCGCATGCAGGCGCCTATGCGCCGACCGCGGCCGAGGTGAACGACATGATCGATCGCACTACCGACACTGCAGTTTCGCAATAGCACCTACCGGCGCACCGCTCCGTCACGCGGCGGTCGTTCCGCCGCTGCCGCCCGGCGGGGTCCCGGCCTGCAGCAGTTGCAGGCTCTCGTCGACGCTCAGTTCGGACATCGCATCGTCGTGAAGCGTATCGTCGGCCGCGCGGCGCAATGCATGCAGCGTGTGCACCTTGAGCCGCACGAGCGCGAGCCGCAACCCGCGCGCCGCGCATTCGGCCGCAAAGGTGCGCAACGATTCGATCGTCGTGCCGTCGACATCCGGCGTTTCCTCGAGGCTCAGCATCACGGTATGCGTATCCGGCGCAGCCTTCATCAACGCACGCACACGGTTCAACATCCGGTCCGCATTCGCGAAGAACAGCTGCGCCTCGGGCCGCACGATCAGCACGCCCGGCACCGGCTTCGCGTCGGCGTGGCTCGCGACGTCGACGAAATCATGGCTGTCGCGCAGCCTGCCGAGCACGCTGACGTTCGGCTCGGACAACTTGCGCAGCGTCAGCAACAGGCTCACGCCGATGGCCGCGAGCAGCCCGTGCAGCACACCGAGCACGAGCACCGCGAGCAGCGCGGCGATCACGACGAGCCGGTCGCGATGCCAGGCCCAGTACGGCCGGAACACCGACGGATGCAGCGAGTGGCTGACCGCGAAGATCACGATCGCCGCGAGCACGGGCTCCGGCGTGCGCGCGAGCTGCGGCAGCAGCAGCCACACGATCAGCGCGACCACGGCCGCCGCCCACAGGCCCGCGAAGCGCGACTGCGCGCCGGCCGCTTCGTTCGCCGAGGTCGCCGAATACCCGGCGCCGACCGGCATCCCGTGCAGCAGGCCCGACACGAGATTCGCGCAGCCGAGCGCGACGAGGTCGCGGTTCGGCGACACGCTGTCGCCATGCTTCAGTGCGAAGTTGCGGATCGATCCGTACGACTCCGCATACAGGATCAGCATCAGCGCGAACGCAAGCTCGACGGTCTGCATCCATGCGTTGCGGTCGAGGGTCGGCAGGCCGAACTCGATATGCCGGAAGTCGATGTGGCCGACGATCGCAATGCCGTATCGCCGCCAGTCGACCGCATAACCGGCCGCGATCGACAGCACGATCACGACGAGCGTCGCGGGCACCCGCGTGCTCCGTCCGAGTGCGAACAGCAACGCCAGCGCGGTCGCGCCGAGCACGACGCTCGCGAGATTCGCGTGCGGCGCACCGCTGATCAGGTCGAGCGCGACATGCGGCGCATCGCTGTGCTGCACGGAAATCGCGAGAATCTTCGGCAACTGCTTGATGACGATCGTCAGCGCGAGGCCGAACGTGAAGCCGCGCAGCACCGGCCGCGCGACGAAATCCGACATGCCGCCGAGCCGCGCGGCACCCGCCAGGATGAACAGCACGCCCGTCATCGCGACGAGCGCCGCCGCCAGCGCGAGCTGCGCGGCAAGCGCCATTCCCGACTCCGCGAGCACGGTCGCCGCGAGCACGGCAGCCGACGACGACGTCGACGACACGATCGCGAAACGGCTGCTGCCGGTGAGCGCATAGACGACGAGCCCCGACAGCAACGCGATGAGACCGGCCTGCGGCGGCAGGTTGGCCAGCCCCGCGTACGCGACCGCCTCGGGGATCAGCAAGCCCGCGATCGACAGGCCGGCCAGCGCGTCGAGGCCGATGCGCCGCGTCGGCGGCGGCGAGGCCGCGTCGAGCGCGGAGAAATGCTCGGCATGCTGCGGGCCGGCATCGGGGCGGATCGGGGCAGTCGTCATGAGGTGCTCAGGGCCTGACGGCGATGACGCCCGACCAGCCGGGCAGATAGCGTGCATCCTGCTCGTGTGCGCGATGCAGTGCGATATCGAGCGCCTTCGCGAAGTTCTTGCGGATCTGGTCGAGCGACACGTGCTGGCGCAGGTAGTCGGCCCACAGGAATTCGCTGAACGGCGTCGCGTCCTTCGCGTAGCCGCCCGCGGTGCGCAGCTCGCCGGCGAGGCTGCGGTACGGATCGTCCACGAGCCCCGTCAGCACCTTCGGCAGATTCGCGTAGTCGCGGCGCGTGCCGTCCGCGCCGAACGGATGCACCCACTGGTTGTGTTCCATCATCCGCCAGAAGATCGTGTCGTCGAGCCACGACAGATCCTTCAGCAGCATCGCGTTCACGCGCGCCTCGCCTTCCTCGATCAGTGCGAGGCCGAGATGATGATGATCGGTGATGTAGTGCAGCCCGCCCGGGCCGAGCACGGCCGGGAACCAGTGCGATTCGATCGCGGTCTTGCGCGCGCGCTTGCTGAGCCCCTTCCAGTGCTTGCGCTTCGCCTTGACTTCGCGATAGCCGACCGTCATCTGCGTGGGACGCAGTTCTTCCAGCTTGACGGGAATCAGGTGAACATCGGTGCCGAGTGCCATGGTCGTACCCCATGTTGCGAAATTCCGGCAACGATACTCCTGAACGCACGAGCCGTTAATACGTCATGACCTCGATACGCATCCGGTTAACGATCCACGACAACTGCCCGTGTACGCACGCGCCGCGCTACACGCGCAGGTCGTTGCGTTCGAGACGATGTCGAATGTAGGGAATGCCATCGTGCACGACGCTCACCCGGCGCATCCCGAGCTTGCGCGCGACGTTCAACGAGCCGCCGTTGGCCTCCGCGATATCGGCGATCACGCGCGGCAGGCGCACGGTGTCGAAGGCGTGGCGCACGACGGCCGACGCGGCCTCGCTCGCGATGCCGCGCCCCCATGTTGCACGCACCAGCCGCCAGCCGATCTCGACGTCGCGCGCACCATCCGCATAGTCCGGAATCAGCAGGATCCAGCCGATGAACGCATCGGGCGCGGCCTTCTCGAAGATCGACCAGTAGCCGAGGCCCGGCGGATAGTCGCGCGTGATCCGGTGCGTGACGAAGCGCCGATGCTCGACGGGATCGTGCCACGGGCCCGCGATGTGCCGCGTGACCTCGGGATCGCGATCCATCGCGATGCAGGCGTCGAGATCGGCCAGTACGCGCGGACGCAGCCACAGCCGCGCAGTTTCGAGTACGGGCAGCGTGGCGGCGGAAGGTTCAGTCATCTGGACTCCTGATTCGGTGACGATGCTCACCGGACGCATTACAAAACAGATACAAACAGCCTTCCGGAATGATACAGATGCCTGCCGCCGGTTTCGCGCAGCGCCGTTGCCGAATCCGAAACAGTTCATTTCCTAGGGATTATTCCCGATTCGGCGTTATCGCGCCCCACATCGCCAAGCGCCGCGGCCTACACTCGATCCATGCCCCCGCACCGCGCGCAAGCCGGGCCGGCATCCGCATGCACATCGTAAGCGCGCAAGCCAACGAGGAGACTTCGGACATGAGCTGGACCCGCGAACAACGCAACGTGACGATCGCCGCCTACCTGGGCTGGACACTCGATGCGTTCGATTTCTTCCTGATGGTCTTCGTGCTGAAGGACATCGCCGCCGAATTCGGATCGACGATTCCCGCCGTCGCGTTCGCGCTCACGTTGACACTCGCGATGCGTCCGCTAGGCGCGCTGATCTTCGGCCGGCTCGCCGACCGCTTCGGCCGCCGCCCGACGCTGATGGTCAACATCGCGTGCTACTCGCTGCTCGAACTCGCATCGGGTTTCGCGCCGAGCCTGACCGCGCTGCTCGTGCTGCGCGCGCTGTTCGGCGTCGCGATGGGCGGCGAATGGGGTGTCGGCTCCGCGCTGACGATGGAAACCGTGCCGACCCATGCACGCGGCTTCGTGTCGGGGCTGCTGCAGGCCGGCTATCCGAGCGGCTACCTGCTCGCGTCCGTCGTGTTCGGCCTGTTCTACCAGTACATCGGCTGGCGCGGGATGTTCATGGTCGGCGTGCTGCCCGCGCTGCTCGTGCTGTACGTGCGCGCCCACGTGCCCGAATCGCCGGCGTGGAAGCAGATGGAGAAACGCCCGCGCCCGAGCCTCGGGGCCACGCTGCAGCAGAACTGGAAGCTCACGATCTACGCGATCGTGCTGATGACCGCGTTCAACTTCTTCTCGCACGGCACGCAGGATCTCTATCCGACGTTCCTGCGCGAACAGCATCATTTCGATCCGCATACCGTGTCGTGGATCACGATCGTGCTGAACATCGGCGCCATCGTCGGCGGCCTGTCGTTCGGCTCGATCTCGGAGCGGATCGGCCGGCGTCGTGCCATCTTCATCGCTGCGTTGATCGCCCTGCCCGTGCTGCCGCTGTGGGCGTTCTCGAGCGGCCCGGTTGCCCTCGCCGCGGGGGCGTTCCTGATGCAGATCTCGGTGCAGGGTGCGTGGGGCGTGATCCCGGTTCACCTGAACGAGATCTCGCCCGACGAGATCCGCGCGACCTTCCCCGGCGTCGTCTACCAGCTCGGCAACCTGCTCGCGTCGGGCAACGCGACGATGCAGGCCTCGCTCGCCGTTTCGCACAACAACAACTACAGCTTCGCGCTCGCGCTCGTGGCCGGCATCGTCGCCGTCGTGATCGCCGTGCTGATCCTGTTCAGCCGCGAGCGGCGCGGCATCGACATGACGCAATCGGTCAATACGCGTAGCACGGTCGCCTGATCCCGCGCATTGCCGCATTGCACCATCGCGCGTGCCCCGCCCTGTCGAAGGCGCGCGCGATACTTTCCGCATTCGCACATCGAACTAGAGGAATTTGTCCAGATTCCCCGCTTGCCCGCTCCGCTCGCCCTTTTTTATCTTAATAAAAACGACTGTTTGAATCAGATAATCAAATCACCAGTTCGCGGCCGGGCGACCGGCATGGGAGGCGGGACATGGCAGTAAGTCAGGAGGGGCGGCCATCCGCGGGACGGCCGTCCGGGGCACGGTCATCCGGCACTCGGCAGACCGGCGGGACGAAAGCGCGCATCCTCGATGCGGCCGAGGACCTGTTCATCGAGCATGGCTTCGAGGCGATGTCGATGCGCCAGATCACCTCGCGCGCGGCGGTCAACCTCGCCGCGGTCAACTACCACTTCGGCAGCAAGGAAGCGCTGATCCACGCGATGCTGTCGCGCCGGCTCGACCAGCTCAACCAGGAACGCCTCGGTATCCTCGACCGCTTCGATGCGCAACTCGGCACGCACATCACCTGCGAGCACGTGCTCGGCGCGATGTTCATTCCCGCGCTGAAGGCATCGCGCAATCCCGAACGCGGCGGGCCCGGGTTCCTGCGGCTGATCGGCCGCGCGTACACCGATCCGTCGCCGTTCGTGCGCAACTTCCTGACCGCGCACTACGCAAGCGTCGCGGGCCGCTTCTTCGACGCATTCCAGCGCGCGTTGCCGCACCTGCCGCGCACGGAGCTCGGCTGGCGGCTGCACTTCGCGATCGGTGCACTCTCCGGCGCGCTCGCCGGCGCCGAAACGGAAAGCCTGATCGACGAGTTCTCGCAAGGCCGCACGATGAACGACGTGCAGATGATCGCGCGGCTGTCGTCGCTGATCGTCGCCGCGCTGAAAGCGCCGATGCCCGACAGCGCGCAACTGTCGATCTTCGCGGCCGTGCTCGACGATGCAGGCGCAAGCGAGGCGTTCGGGCTGCCGTCGTCGGGCGCAGCCACCGCCGATACGGCGACGCTGCATTCCACGAACTGAGCGCGCGAGGCCACGCGCGGCTTCCTGTTCACGATTTGATTGAAACGCGCGGTCATGCGGAGCGCCGAGGCGCCCCGTCGATCGACCGTGCGGCACGGGGCACGGGCCGGCGCTGAAGCGTCGGCCTTCGCCGAGAGCAAAGACCGGAGACATGTCATGTCATCTTCCGCAGCAACCGCAGCGGCCCAGGTTCCGCCGAACACCGACGGCATCTGGTACGCGTCATATCCGCCCGGCGTCCCGCACGACATCGACGTCACGCAATACGCATCGCTCGTGCAGTTCTTCGACGAATGCACGGGCCGCTTCGCCGAGCGCGTCGCCTATGTGAGCGCGGGCGCATCGATGACCTATCGCACGCTCGCGCAGAAAGTCGACGCGTTCGCGTCGTACCTGCAAAGCCTCGGCGTCAAACCCGGCGACCGCGTCGCGATCATGCTGCCGAACACGTTCCAGTACCCGGTCGCGCTGTTCGGCACGCTGAAAGCCGGTGCGATCGTCGTCAACGTCAATCCGCTCTATACCGCGCGCGAACTCGCGCACCAGCTGAAGGACAGCGGCGCGCAGACGATCGTCGTGTTCGAGAATTTCGCGCGCACGCTGCAGGATGCGCTGCCGGAAACGCAGGTGAAGAACATCGTCGTCACCGCGCTCGGCGACCTCCTCGCCGACGGCTTCAATGCGAAAGGACGCCTGATCAATTTCGTGCTGAAGCACGTGAAGAAGCTCGTGCCGGCCTACCACCTGCCGCAGGCCATCCGGTTGCGCTCCGCCCTCGCGCTCGGTGCGCGAAGCAAGCCGCAGCCCGTGCAGACGACGCGCGACGACCTCGCATTCCTGCAATACACGGGCGGCACGACGGGCGTCGCGAAAGGCGCGATGCTCACGCACGGCAACCTGATCGCGAACCTGCTGCAGGCGAAGGCCTGGATCGCCGACCAGGTATCGGGCGACGTCGAAACCGTGCTCACGCCGCTGCCGCTGTATCACATCTATTCGCTGACGGTGAACGCATTCATCTTCATGGGGCTCGGCGGGCGCAACATCCTGATCGCGAACCCGCGCGACATGACGATGGTGATGAAGATCATCCGCAACGAGACGTTCACCGGGATCACCGGCATCAACACGCTGTACAACGCATTCCTCGACAACGAGGAATTCCGCAAGCGCGATTTCTCGAAGCTGAAGCTCGCGATGGCGGGCGGGATGGCGATGCAGCGTGCGGTCGCGGAACGCTTCCAGCAGGTGACGGGCCGGCCGGTCGTCGAAGGCTACGGCCTGACCGAATGCTCGCCGATCGTCACGATGAACCCCGTCAACCTGAACGACATGGCCGCGTTCAGCGGTTCGATCGGCCTGCCCGCGCCGTCCACCGTCGTGCGCTTTCGCCGTGAGGACGGCACCTGGGCGCCCGTCGGCGAGCCGGGCGAGCTGTGCGTGCGCGGCCCGCAGGTGATGCGCGGCTACTGGCAGCGCCCCGACGAGACGGCCAAGGTGATCGACGCCGACGGCTGGCTCGGCACCGGCGACATCGGTGTGATGGACGAACGCGGCTTCATCCGCCTGATCGACCGCAAGAAGGACATGATCCTCGTGTCGGGCTTCAACGTGTATCCGAACGAGATCGAGGAAGTGCTGGTGATGCATCCGGGCATCAGCGAAGCCGCGGCGATCGGCATTCCGGACGAGGTACAGGGCGAACGGATCAAGGTGTTCGTCGTGCGCCGCGACCCGTCGCTGACGACCGACGATGTGCTCGCGCACTGCCGCAAGAACCTCACGGGCTACAAGATGCCGAAATTCGTCGAGTTCCGCGACGCGCTGCCGCAGACGAACGTCGGCAAGATCCTGCGCCGCGCGCTGCGCGACGAAGAACTCGCCAAAATCAAGGCCGCGAAGCAAGGTTGAACGATCCGTCGCCCAGGGAGACGCCGTCGATGAACGAAGGAAAGAAGCACCACGCGCGGCATGCCGCCGCCGTGGCAGTCGCCTGCCTGCTGTCGCTCGGACAGGCGGCCCTGCATGCCCAGGAAACGGCCGACGCCGCAAGCGCGGCCGCGGGCGCCGCGCTGCCGGCGGACCTCGCGAAAGTCGCGCGCGAGCCGGTCGCGCAGCAGGCGCGCTGGCTGCGCACGGCCGCACAGCGCGGCACGCTCGCGCAACTCGACGACGCGACGCTCACGGCGCTCTTCAAGGCACTCGATCCGCTCGCCGTGCCGCTCTATATCCGTAACGGCCCCAACGGCTATCCGTCGTACCAGTTCACGATGGTGCGTCAGGAGCGCATCAGCGGAAAGTGGTCCGATACGCCCGACCGCATGCTCGTGAAGACCACCCGCGAGCCGCTGCGCGTCTATGCGAAATGGCTGCCGGGCGGTGCGCATGCCGGACAGGAGACCATCTACGACACGACGCAGCGCAAGGACGAGATGTACGGGCACCTCGGCGGCCTGCTCGGCAAGATTCCGCTGTGGACGGCACTCGACGGCGCACTCGCACGCGCGCAGTCGAATCACCAGGTGAAGGATCTCGGTACCGAGTTCATCACGAACCTGTACCTGACCGAAGGGAAGAAATACGTGGAAGCCGGCGTGCAGCGGCCGACCGATGTGGAAGCCAGGACGATCGGCGGCGTGCGCGTGGTCGCGCTCACCTACGAAACACCGACCGGCCGGCCGCAGTTCTATGCGAAGAAGGAAGTCCTCGGGCTCGATCTGCACGCGCCCTATTTCCGGACCGTCGAGTCCTATGACAACGACGGCAAGATCTTCGAGCGGATCGTCATCGAGAAAATCGCGCCGGCGACGCTCGACGACACCGCATTCGACCCGAAAAACCCCGACTACGCGTTCTGATGCGCGCCGGCGGGGCTGGCCTCGGGCTCAATCGTCATCGTCGCCGCCGTGGTGCCGGTGCCAATGCTTGTAATAGTGCTTGCGCCACTTGCGATAGCGATCGTCGTCCTCGTCGCCGTAGTAGCCGTATCCATAGCCCGGATAGGCGACCACGGCCGGCTGCGGCGCCACATAGACCGGCGCCGGCTCGACATAGACCGGCGCGACCGGTACGCCGATGCCGACCGACAGGTCGACATGCCCCGCCATCGCACTGCCGGAAGCCAGCAACGCCACGACCCCGACCCACCCCGCCCATCGTCTCTTGTCCATGTTCTCAATCCCTGATATACCGGCCCGCCCGGCTCGCGCAGCCAATGTACGCGTCGGGCGGGAACCAAGGTGATACGGCGCTGCGAGAGTCGTAACGCGGCGTAACGAAATGGCATTGACCGTTCGGCCGAATCGCGAAAATGCGCTGGAACGTCTATAGTGGGTTACGGTTCGACACAATCACGACTGCGCGTTTCCCGATTGAACAGGGTAGAATCCCGCCAAACACCTTGTGGACGCACACGCCACACACACGCACAACATATTCTCTGACGCAGGCTCCTGCCGCACCTCAATGGCCAATCCCGCAGAATCCCATCCGCAAAACGACTTCATCAATTCGGCGCGCAAGGAACGTAAGCGTGTTGAAATCTATCTCGTCAACGGCATTCGTCTGACGGGGTGTATCGAGTCGTTCGACCAGTACCTGGTGATGCTGCGCACCCCCGTGGGTCTGCAAGGCATCTACAAGCGCGCGATTTCCACGATCCAACTCGACACGGGCGGCTCGCGCCCGGGCGGCAGCGGCGGCCCCCGCGGGCCGCGCACCGGCGGGCGCCCGGGCGGCCGTGAAGGCGGCGGTCACAGCCCGTACGGCTCGCACGGCGGCCCGCGCGAATCGCGCGGCGACGGCGGCGGCTACGGCTCCCGCGAACCGCGTGAAGGCTATGGCTCGCGCGAACCGCGCGAGGGTTACGGCTCGCGTGAGCCGCGTGAGGGCTACGGCGCCCCGCGCGAACCCCGTGAACCGCGCGAAAGCTACGGCGCACCGCGCGATGCCGGCGACGCATCCGGCAACGCTTCGCCGCCGGATTCCCGCGGCGGCAACGGTCCGGTGATCGTGACGCGCCGCCGGCGAATCGTGCCGGACGGCCAGTAAAACAAAAGGGCAAGCCAACCGGCTTGCCCTTTTTACTTGTGCGGCCGGCGCGGCATGTCGCCGCACCGCTGCCGGGTTCAGCGTGCCGTCGTCGGCAAACCGGCGTCGGCCTCCCGCTGCAACGAACGCACCTGCTGCTGCAACGCCCGCAGTTGCGACTGAAGCTCGGCCTGCTGCGCCTGCAATGCGGCCGTCTCGTTACGTACGCTCTTCTGACGATCCGCGACTGCCGCCTGCTGCTGGCGTGCGATCGAGATATCCGCCTGCAGACGCCGCGCGCGATCCTGCGTGACTTCGATCTGCTTGTCCATCTGCGCCTTCTGCGATTCCAGCTTCGCTGCTCGCAGTTCGTTTACGGCCAGCCGCTCCGCCTGGTGCGAGAAATCGCGGTAGATCGCTTCCGCACGCGATTCGTCGTAAGTCTTGATCACGCGCCAGAACGCCTTCTGCTGGAACAGCGCGACGAAATACGCGCCGTCCTTTACGTTGAACAGCAGGCTCGCACCGTAGCTGCCGTTGTAGCTCGTGCGCATTTCCGTCAGCGAGTGCGCCTGGATCTGGCGCTGCAGGTCGTCGACCGTGCTCGGCCCCGTCGACTCACCTGCCTGCGGCTGCACCGACGTCTGGACCTGCGGATCGACCACCGGAATCGCGGCCACCGGCGCCGACGCCTGCTGTACTGCCGGCGACCCGCTGTCCGCCAGGCTCTGCGCATAAGCGCCCTGCATGCCTCCCACCACGGCGAGCAACACGCACGCCTTTCCCAACCCCGTCATATGGCTCATGAAGTTCTATTCCCGCCCGTGTCGTTGTAATTCAGCGCGATTTTATCTCATTAATTACTCACTTTCGCGGGTCTCGGGCTCCTCGTCAAAGATCTGATATTTGCGCATTTTTTCCCACAATACCTTGCGGCTGATACCGAGCTGCTGCGCCGTATCCTGACGCCGCCAGCCGTTGGCGTCGAGCGCCGCAATCACGCGGTTGCGCTCGTTCATGTCCCACTTGCTGCGATCGACGAAGACCTCGGCCGCGCTCTCCACCGGTACCGGCTGCGCCGAACTGCGCGCGTGCGCGATCAACCGCTGCAACCGCGCGGCATCCCACCCGCCCGTCTGCCGCACCGTCACACCGACGCGCTCGGCGAGGTTGCGCAGTTCGCGCACGTTGCCGGGGAAATAGCTGTCTGCGACAGAGTCCGTCAGCCAGTACGGCAGATCGGACAACTGGGCGAGCCGTGCCTCGCCGACGACCTGTGCGACGAACGACTTGAACAGCGCGATCTTGTCGACGGCGCCGCGCTCTTCCAGCGACGGAATGCTCAGCTCGATCACCGCGAGCCGGTAGTAGAGATCGGCGCGGAACAGGCCATCCTTCACGAGTTGCGGCAGCTTCTTGTTGCTCGCCGCGACCAGGCGGAAATCGACCTTGACCGGCGACGTTGCGCCGACGCGCAGCACCGCGCCGTCCTCGAGCACGCGCAGCAGCTTGACCTGCTGGTACAGCGGCAGATCGCCGACTTCGTCGAGGAACAGCGTGCCGCCGGCCGCCTGTTCGAAATAGCCTTTATGCGCAACAACCGCGCCCGTGAACGATCCTTTCGCGTGACCGAAGAACAGCGATTCGAACAGGCCGTCGGGAATCGCACCGCAGTTCACCGGCACGAATTCACCGTGCCGGTAGCGCGAATGCTTTTCGTGCAGCAGTTGCGCGATGCGCTCCTTGCCGACGCCGGTTTCTCCGTGCAGCAGCACGTTGGTGTCACAGTCGGCGAATGTATCGACTTCGTGCAGGAGTGCCTGCATCGATTCCGAGTGCGCGACGAGCTCGGTCGGATGCGACGTTTCGGCCGTATGCGCCCGCAGCTGTGTGACGAGCTTGCCGATCATGCCGCGCAGCTCGGCGCACGTGAAATCGAGCGGCAGGATGTGCGAATACTCGGGCGGATACTGCGACGCGTCGTGATCGCGCGCCGCGCCGACCCAGACGACCGGCATGCCGATGTTGGCCTGCCAGTCGCGCAGGAACGCTGCGCCGATTTCGATCATCGTCACGCTGATGATCGCCAGTGACGGCCGCAATGCGGCGCGCTCGGGCGAGATCTCCGCGTTGTCGGCGCGGATCACTTCGACGTCGAAGCTCGCCATGCACCGGGCGACGCGGTCGACAATGTCCGCCTTGCCTTCCCAGACGTACAGGTCGAGCTCTTCGATTGCGGGCGTGGTTCTCATCGGATGGTCTTGCTTCTCTAATTGCTGACTGTTTGCGCGACGCCGCAGGTCAGCGACATCTGATGCACCGTGGCGGCGCCAAGCTGGACGCCGAGCAGGTCCAGCAGCGGATCGATGATACCGTCGAGCGCGGTCAACAGCGGGCTCAGAACGGTGGTCAGGACCGACAACAGCGACGAAATGAAATCCGGCGTGATCGTGACCGAGATGAGCCCGAACAGCAGACTCACGGTCGGCGTGATCTGTGCGTTTTTCAGGCCCGCCAGCGCATTGTTCACCGCCGAACCCAGCGCATTCGTGTTGGTCGTCCAGTAGTACGACGGATCGCTGCCGCCGCGTCCGTAGAACGTATTGGTTGCCGGATTACCGGCCAGATCCACCGACACGTTGGAAACGGTCGCGGACACCTCGACTGCACCAGCCAAAACCAGGACGTCAAGCACCTTGGCTGGCGACGTGCAGCTATAGTTTGCCGGCAGGTTCAGCAGATTGCCGGACGTGAGCGGCGGCTGGCCGATGCAGAGATTGGCAACGCTCGGTTGAGCGGAAATCGTCGCGGAATTCGGGGACGTCAGGCAGTTGGTCGACAACAACGTCGCGCTTCCGGCGCCCAGTTGCACATAGAGCGGCAGATAGACGTTCGCGGAAACCACGACCGGCAGCGGGTTCACGCCCAGGTTGACGACGAGATACAGGCCGACCTGCGCATTCGTCGCGACCGTCCGCCACGCGCCGTTTTTATCCTTCCCGCCTTCGCCGACCGCGATGGTCGGTGGGCTGATGACCTGCGCCTGCAGTTGGACGATCGATACCGAGCTGCCGTTCGGCAACGTCAGCGGCACATTGGCGCCGATCACCACGCCGGGCTTGCCGGCCTGCGAGATCTGGGCCATCGCCATCACGAGATCGAGCACGTTAACGGTCGCGTCTGCCGCCGCCTGCGTGTTCGCGAGCCCCAGCGTCAACAGCGACGTGGCGCCCTGTCCGGTCAGGCTCGCGACCTTGATCGCCGTGTTGCTGAGCAGGTTCAGGCCGAGCAGGTTGGTCAGTGCACCGGTTGCGCTTGTCTGCAGCGTCGTACCCAGCGTGGTCGACTTGTTGACGGCCGCCACCATCGCGTTGAGCAAGGTGCCGACCGACGCGTTGGCATTGACGAGCCCGCCGATCGTCCCGTTGCCGACCGATAGCGACTGCAGCGCGACGGCGATGTCGCCGAGCTTGACGTTCGCACAGGCGAGCCCCTGGTACGACACGAGATTGAGGTTCAGCGGCGTGCCGCTCTGCCCCTGCAGCAACGAGCCCAGCAACGCGTTCACCAGGCCGGGGTTCCCGCTTGGCACGCCCGAGCAGCCGACGCCGCCCACCGCGGCCAGCGTCGCGCCGATAGAAAAGGTATCGATGTTGGTCGCCTTCGCGGTCGACGTTGCAGTCACCGTACGTGTCGGCCCGAAGAAGAAATACGGCAGCGTCTTGGAGACCGTCACGCGCACCGCGTTCAACTGCGTCGCGAGCGGCACCGTCGATTTCGACGAATAGAAGGAACTCGCCGTTCCGGTCGCCGACGGTGCCCAGTAACCGCATTCGGCCGACAGCGACGTGGTGCCGCTGCCGTCAATCGTGAAGCCGTTTGTCGACGCGTTGCTCGTGGCCGCGGAGGTCACGTTCGCACATGTATCGTCGAGCTTCTGAACCGCAGCGAGTGCAGCAAGATCGGCCACGCGCTGCATGTCACGGCGCGTGAAAAAGACGTTGCCGATGTCGATCGAACCGAGAATCACCATCGACAGCAGTATCCACACGGCCGCCGTGACGACGACCGAACCCCGCTGCCGCCGCGGCGACGCGCGACCTGGTCCGGCCATCCGACTCGATGCATGTCGAGCAGTGCTCATCGCTGCTCCGCTCAATACGATTGCGATGAACTCTGTCCGCCGGACGATCCGTTGCCGTTCGTATTGACCGGCGACCCCATCGATTCCGGAATCTTGTGCTTGAACGATTCGAGATAGCGTTGATAGGAAAGCGATGCGGCATCGCCCAGTACCGGCAAGGCCGGGCCGGCCGCGCGCCCGTCACGCTGGAATGCAAGCAGCGCGTTGGTTGCATGACCGATTTCCGACGCGTCGGGCGCCGGCTGATCGCTATACGCCGCGGTTGCGGCCCCCATGAGCACGAGAAGCGCGACACCTTGGCACACGCGTGCCACGCGACCTGGATTCTTGTTGTTCGTCATGTCAGTTCCCCCTATGCCCTTTTCATTGTGCAAACCGCTGCAGCAAAGGCGCAGTCGGATCGAATCCCTGGATGTTCGCAACCGGCGACGGACGCTTCGCGACATTCGAGCCCGACACGTCGACCACGCTTCCCGAACCGGTCGGCGTCAAAACGGAAGCCGAAGCCGGTGACTGGGACGCACGACGCCAGGTACGTGCCGCCGTGGCAATCTTCGTCGCGTCGTTGCGGATATCGTTGCGAACGTCCATCGACAGCTTCTGCTGCGCCATCAGCTTCTGCGCATCGTGGGTTCGGCCCGAGGCGAGCAGGTACAGCACCAGGTTGCTGATGATCTTCGGATTGCTCTGGTCAAGCTCGGCCGCCTTCATCAGCGGAATGCGCGCCCCCTCGATATCGCCGCAACGCAGCTTCGCGTAAGCGAGATCCGAAAGCGTCGATGCATCGGTCGGCGCCAGCACGGTTGCCTGCGACAACGCCTGCGCGGCGCGCGGAAAATCGCCCGCGCCGCCGGCAATCAGCCCGAGCCCGCGATAGCCGCGCGCGGCGAGCGTTGTGTTGAGCAACTGCGTATAGACCGCAGTGCTCGCGGCAGGCTGGTCCGTCATGCGCAATGCATCGGCGCGCAGCAGGATCGTTTGCGGCGACGCCCCGTACTGTTTCTCGTATGCGTCGATATGCGCCAGCGACGCGTAATACAGCCCTTGAGCCTGCATCCGCTCGATCAGGCCGAGATACATGCCCGGCGTATCCGGCGCCGCCTGCTTCTGCGCCGCCGCGTCCATCAGCGCCGCGCGTTCCGCCTGCGGGCCGACGCCGTACCCGCTTTCCTTGAATGCCGAGCACGCGCCGAGCAAGCCCACCATTGCCAACACGCCCACCACTTTCACAATTTCATCGATGCGTCTCATCTTGCTTCCTTTGCATCCCGGCATCAGGGCTGCGCCTGGCTCAGCGCGCGCAACACGGAGATCATTCCCGGTCCGGCCGTCACGATCAGCAGTGCCGGCAGCAACGTCAGGATCATCACGCCCGTCATCTTTACCGTCAGCTTGCCGATCCGTTCGCGCAGCATCGCACGGCGCGCCTCGCGCAACCGGTCGCCGAACTGCTTGAGCGGCTCCTGTACCGCGCCGCCGTGCTTGTCGACCTGGATCAGCAGCCGCACGATCGCACGCAGATCCTCGTTCTCGAAACCGGACGACAGCCGCTGCAGCGATTGCTCGCGCGTCCGGCCGGCAGCGAACTGCCGCTGGGCGATTTCCATTTCCAGCGACAGCACGGGCATCATCCCCTTGAAGTCGTTCGTCAGGACCTGGATGCTCTGGTCAAGCGACAATCCGACGCCTTGCAGCAAGCGAAGCATGTCGACCAGCAGCGGCAGTTCGTCGATCACCGCCTGCCGGCGCTGTGCAGCACGACGCCGCAGGTACAGCTTCGGCAACATGAAGCCGGTGACGAGCGCAATGCCCCCACCCGCCCGCCATTGCGCGCCGGTCAGTTGAGAGCCCATCAGCATGAGGAAAAGCAACGGCACGACGATCGCACAGGCGAGTCGCGCGCTCAGGAACAGTCCGCGGGTGCGCGTGTCGGCGTAGCCGCACTGCTCCAGCAGCAGCCGATCTTCGTCGGCGACAAGATACCGGCCCAGGCGGGTATCGAGCAGGCGCGCCCCGACCATCGACAGACGGTCCAGCCATTGCACAAGATACGATCGCCTGTCACCCGCATTCCGTCCTAACGGATTTTGCCGGGATTCATCGGACTCCTGTGCAGCACGCGTACCCGCTGCCTCCAACGTCGCTGAGCGCCGCTCGAGCGCGCTGGCCAGCGTGCGATCGCTGCGCGTCTGCGCACTTGCGCGGCGTACTGCAAGCAGCGCCAGCAGCACGACGCCGAGTGCGCCGAGTGCCAGCGCGAGCGAACCGAGTTGATTGGCTGTCATGCCGTCACCTGAGCTTGGCCATGTGGTACAACCAGATCCCGCCCGCGAACTGCAGCATGAAGGCGATGAACAACAGCTGACGTCCCGTGTAATCGTTCCACATCGACTGGAGATAGAGCGGATTCGTCGCGATCACAAAGCTGCCGATCGCGATCGGCAACATGACCAGCACCCATGCGGACAGTCGCGTTTCCGACGACATCGCAGCCAGTTCCCGTTCGGCCTGCTCGAGGTCGCGCATGAACGTCGACATCCGATCGAGCATGACGTCGGCGCGGCCGCCGTACCGGACCGAGAGCCGCAGCACCGAACCGACCAGTTCGAATTCCTTGGTTTGATAGACGCTCGCGATGTGTCCCATCGCACGATCGATCTCGACACCCGTGCGCAACATCCGCGATACGTGGTCCAGACAACCGCGCAACGGCGCCTCCGTCGTCAGCAGTGCCGCCTGGAACGCCGCCGGCACGCTGTTGCCGAGCGTGACGAGACGCACGATGCCGTCGAGAAACGACGGCAACTGGCGAACGATCGTCAGGCGACGCCGCTGAATGCGGGACACGAGCCAGAACACGAGCAGCGACGCGCCGCACACGAGCGCGGCGACGCAAGCCAGCCAGCCGCCCCGATTACCGGCGACGAGCCCGAGCGCGACCAACCCCAGCAGCGCGAGAAGCGCCTTGCCGCGCGCATCCTCGATGCCTGCACGGCTCGCCACGTTGACGAGGTATTCCGTACCGATCTCACGCCACTGCGCCCAGCGCGAAGCCGGCGCAGCGGACTGCGCGCGGGCCGCACCGGGCACAGACGCGACATTCTGGACCGGTCTCGCGTCAGGCTGAAGCGCACCCGCCGCTCGCGCGGCCGGCTCGATGCGGCTGTCGATGAAGCGCTGCACGTCGGCGCGGCCGCGTTTCACCTCGCCATGCCGCCACAGCATCAACGCGGCGGCAACGCAAAGGAGTGCCATTGCAAGCGCGCCAGCCATCAGGCTATACATTGAAACCCCCGCCGCCGCGGCCGAATCCGCTACCGAATCCGCCGCCACCGCTACCGCCAAAGCCCGCGGCCTGCAACGACTGCCGGAAACGCGCGAGCTTCGGCGAATGCGGATGAATGCCGAGCGACTCCCAGTTGTCGACCTCTTCGCCCTCGGGTGTCACGCGCGCTTCGTAGCGATAGAGTTCCTGCGTCGCGATGATGTTGTCCGACAGGCCGGTCACTTCGGTAATCGAAAGAATCCGGCGTCGACCGTTCGACAGACGGCCGATCTGCACGATGAAGTCGATGGCATTCGCAATCTGCCGACGCAGGCTCGATTCCGTTCCCTGGAAACCTGCGAAACCGGCCAGCATCTCAAGACGATACAGACACTCACGCGGCGAACTCGCGTGGACGGTGCCCATCGATCCGTCGTGCCCCGTATTCATCGCCTGCAGCATCTCGAGCACCTCGCCGCCGCGTACTTCGCCGACGATGATGCGATCCGGCCGCATCCGCAGCGTATTGCGCAGCAGGTCGCGGATCGTCACGACGCCGTTACCGTCGAAACCGCCCGGGCGGCTTTCGAGACGCACGACATGAGGGTGATTCAGCGACAGTTCTGCCGTGTCCTCGATCGTCACGACCCGCTCGTGCTCGGGAATGTAGAACGCCAGCGCATTGAGCAGCGACGTCTTGCCGGAACTCGTGCCACCCGACACGAGGATGTTGCAGCGCGCCTCGACCGCCGCTTCCAGCAACGTACCGATCTCCGTATTGAACGTACCGTTGGCGAGCAGGTCGGCAGGTTTCAGCGGGTCCTTGCGGAATTTCCGGATCGATACGACCGGCCCGTCGATCGACAGCGGTTCGATCACGACGTTGACGCGTCCGCCGTCCGGCAGCCGCGCGTCGACCATCGGGTTCGATTCGTCGAGACGTCGGCCGATCGGCGCGAGGATGCGGCGCACGATCCGCAGCAGGTGCGCGTTGTCGGTGAAACGGATCGGCAGCTTCGCCAGGATGCCGTGGCGCGACACGTAGATGTCGTTGTAGCCGTTGATCAGGATGTCCTCGACGTGCGGATCGGCGAGCAGATCCTCGATCGGACCGAACCCGGCGAGCTCTTTCGTCAGCGCCTCCGCGATCGCCCTGACCTCGGTCTCGTTCAGCGGAATGCGCCGTAGACGCACGAAGCTGTCGATTTCCAGATCGACGAACTGGTTGATCGCCTGGCGCGACCAGCGGCCGAATTCGGCGCCGAGTTCCTCGATGCGCGTCAACAGATGCTCGTGCGCGGCATTCTTGATGTCGTGAAACTGCTGCGACTGGGAGAACGGCGCTGCGCCGTCGGCAAATTGGATGTCGTGTGCCATCGCTTACGATCGCCTGGACGAAGGTTGAATGAAACGCTTGAGGGCGGACAGGCCCAATGCACCGCGCTGGCCGGCGGAGATCGGGCCGGCCAGTCGATCTGCGAGCGGCTCGAGGGCACGCACATACGGATCGCGTTCGGCCGTTTCGACGATCAGCCGCCCCTGATTGGCCGCCTGGCCGATGGCCACGCGACGCGCCGGCAGCGTCGCCAGCAGCGAAATGCCGAGCCGCTCTGCGATCTGGGCCGGTGTCAGGCTCAGCGTCGCGTCGTACTGGTTGACGACGAGACGAATCTTGCCGATGTCGACGCCCGCATCGCGCAGCCCTTCCAGCAGGTCCACCGCAGAGACGATCGATGCGACGCCCTGGTCGCACACGAGCCACGCTTCGTCGGCCACAGCAGTGATCTGCGCAACGAATTCATGATTCGTGAATCCGCCGAGATCGACGATCTGCTGGTCGAAGAACGCGCGCAACCGGTTCAACAGGCCGACGCAAGCCGCATACGACACGTCGCGCAGGTCGGCGAGATTGGGCGGCAAGGTGGTCAGCGCGACGCCGCTCGCGTGACGCGTCAGCGCCGTGTTGACGAAGGTCCGGTCGATGCGCCGCAGGTTGCGCACGGCTTCGACGAAATGGAATTCGCAGCGCGTGTTGAGGAACAGCGCACTGTCTCCCGCGGGAAGCCCGAGGTCGACCAGCGCCGTCTGCCGCGCGTGAGGCGCGGCGACTCCGAACGCAGGCGTGCCCGCTTCCGGGGTGCCCGAACCCGTACGCTTGTGCAGCCACACCGACAGATTCGCGGCGAGCGTGCTGACGCCCATCCCCGCGCGAGCGCCGAGCAACGCGACGAGTTTGCCGTGCCGGTTGGCCGGTTCGGTACCGGTATGCTCGAGCAACCCGCGGGTGATCCGCAAAGCGTCCTCGGCACTACCGGACACGTCGATGAAATCGCGTACGCCAGCCCGCAGTGCCGCAAGCGCGCTTTCCGGCTCCGAAAGCGTGCCGAGCGCGACGACCGGCAGGCCCGGATGGGCGAGCCGCACGGCGGCCGCAGCAGCGCTCGCCGCGCCCTGCGCACGAGAAAAATCGATGAAGACGATCGCAGGATTGAGCCCCGTGATGCGCTGGCTCAGCGCACCTGGGTCAAGCGACAACGCTTCCACCGTGCCGGCCGACACCAGTGTCTCGCCCAGCCAGCGGGCATGTTCATCCTGCTGCGATGCGCACACGAAATAATCGGTCACGGCAGGCTCAGCCAACGATAGGGTTCTCGCGTTCATGTTGAACACCCCCGGTTACATATCGCGCGACATCTCGTCCCGCATTCATTTCGAAAATCCGGGCGCTGCATCGGGTGATGCGATACCGCCAAGATACGACCGCCACACCGGCCCATCGCGCTGTTCGGACAGTTCGCCCGGCGTAGTCGGCAACGGCGCGCCCTTCGCGATCGGCGCAACGAGATGCGGCGTCACGATGATCACCAGCTCCTTGTCGTTCTGCTGATAATTCAGCGACTTGAAGAAGGCGCCGATGATCGGCAGATCGCCCAGGACCGGCACCTTGTTGATGTTCGACATCGTTTCGCGGTCGATCAGGCCGCCAATCACGAAGCTTTCCCCGTCACCCAGCTCGACCGTCGTATCGGCGCGACGGGTCGTGATCGCCGGCACCGATACGCTGTTGATCGTGACGCCATGCTGGAAGTCGAGCTGGCTCGATTCCGGCGCCACCTTGAGCGCGATGCGGCGCTGGCTCAGCACAGTCGGTGTCAGGGTGAGGCCGACGCCGTACTGCTTCCAGTCGATTGCCGTGGAGCCAAGCGCCTGCGGCACCGGCACGGGGATCTCGCCGCCGGCGAGGAAGCTCGCGCTTTGCCCGGACAACGCCACCAGGGTCGGCTGCGCAAGTACGCGGGCAAGGTTGTTCGCCTCGAGAATCGAAATATTGCCGAAGATGCCGCGGCCCGCCGAATTCACCACCAGGTTGAACGCGGACGCGATCGGAATGCCGGCAGTCGCCTGGAACGCCGCCGTTCCGCCACCAGTCACCGACTGGAGACCGCCCGGCGCAAATGCGCCGAATGCGAATCCGTTGCTTTGCTTGAAGAAATTCAGCCCGGCTTCCTTCAGCACCGAGCGGCTGAATTCGACGACCCGCACGTCGACTTGCACAACGCTCCGGTTACCGACTGTCGACGTATCGATCACGGTCGCATCTTTGCCGCCCATCCGCTTGCCGACTGCAACTGCCCGCTCATGCGCGTCGAGCGAAGCCGCCGAGCCCGACACGACAGCGGCACCGCCATACGCCTTCACGGACGGTCCCGCGCCGTCCAGCACGGCCTGCGCGGCCGCATCGACGACATTGACATTCCACACCGTCGGCTCGTCGCGCCCCCGCTCCCACAACATCACGTTCGTCGAACCGGGAGCCTTCGCAACCAGCAGTACGTTGCCGGCGCGGCTGCCCTTCATGACCAGCACGTCGACGACCGAAGGATCGCCCACCGCGATCCGCTGCAACGTGCGGCCGGTAGCGACCTGCCGCTGCGAGCCGACCGCAAGATCAATCGACCCGTTTGCGCCGGCAGCCTCGGCCAATACGGCGAAGGTCATGGCCCAGATGGCAATCGCGTATGCAATCAGTTTTTTTGTCATTGTTTCGGAGACCGTCGTACGGCCTTCTCCCTTCCATTACTGCTGTCGATGACCGTGCTTGGATTGTCAATAAGCGACCGTTTCGGTCCGCCCACCCCGGATCACTTCAATGCTGCTTCCGCCTTCGCGCGCGACGATCGGCGCACGCGGGGCACGCGGCGGCGCCTGCACGCGGGGTGCGGTGCGCGCACGCCCACCCGACAGTTCATCGAGCCATACGCCGGCGGCCGCCTGCCCGGAAGGCGTCAGATCGCCGGCCGTGCGGATCGCAACCGTCTGTGCCGCGACCTCGTCGTCGCGCGGATTGCGGAGCGCGAGCGTCAGGCGGCCGCTCGCTTCCGCGAGCGTCAGTGCATCGACCTGTGCCGTCGGCACCGCGAGCACGGCGGTCCGTACCGCACCACCCGGGCCACCGCTACCGTCGCGGTCGGGCGTCGCGTCGCCGAACGACAGGATCCGCAGCTTCGACATCAGCAGTCGCGCCTGTGAATTGGGAATTTCCGATCCGGCTTGCGTCATCCCCGAGTTGTCGCGTCGCAAATTCAGGAACACGTCGACAAAGTTGCCGGGGCGCAACCGGTTTCCGACCGCATTCGTCTCGTCGACCTTGATGGCCACGGCCCGCTCGCCGGGCGCCACCTGGTTCGCCAGCCCCGACGTCAAGCCGCCCTCGACGACCGGCGCGGCGGCAAGGATGTCGTTCGCCGGGATGCGACCGACCAGCAGCGACGGATCGCTGAATCCGCCAGTCGGCATCATCGGTGCCGACGCCAACTTCAGCGCATCGACCGGAATCGGTTGACCGGCCGGCAACAGACGCGTCGCCACGACCACCGGCACCGTCTGGACCATTGCCGCGGCAGGCACCGCGGCCGGCGGATGGGCCGGAGCGCGGCCGAGCATCCACGCATAGATTCCGAGCAGCACGGCGAGCGCAATCAGCAGCCCGGCGATGATCTTCGTCAAGTTGTTGCCCATGGTGAATGTTGAGTGCCGTAAATGTTGTTATGTCGACATGTGAACGCCGCTTGCGCCTGTTGCCGCGCACTGGCCGGCGTCCGTTTCATAAAATGGTCGCCGGATTGATCTGCACGGTTGCCGTGCCGGTCAACTGCGTCGGCGTAACGAGCCCGAGCAAGGGCAGCGACGGAACCAGCGGATTGGTCTTGTACGGATACGTCACCGTGACCGTCACGCAATACATGGTCGCGTCGTAACTGCATGCCCCCGACACGGGTGTCGGAATCTGAACGTTGGCCAGCCACGACGTCAGCCCGATCGCGGTCGACTGTGCCGCCTTCGCCCGGTCGGTCAGCGCCTGCGCCCCCGACCCGTTGGACTCGTAGACATAATTCAGCGCCGTGCGCGCACCTTCGGTCGCAGCAAGCGTCAAGCCTTGCTGAACCGCGAAGATCAGCCCGAACGTCACGATCGCGTACATGATCAGGAAGAACAGCGGAAACACCAGCGCGAACTCGACCGCCGTCGCCCCCTTCTGACGCCGCCATGACCGTGGCTGGTACTGTCGCTTCATTGCAGCCCCCCGGTAACGACGAGATAGGCCAACCATATCGCTGCCGGAGCGACAAGACAGGCTGCGTAAGGTGTTGCCCGCCGTGCGCCGAGCGAGAGCGTCGGCGAACCGCGCGACCACAGCGCGCCCAGCGACGTATGGGTCAGCGTCATCAGCGCGAGGACATGTATACCGGCCGCAAGACTGGCGACAACCCACAGCCATGGCAGTATCGACAAACCGCACCACGCGCCGAGAACCGCAAACACCTTTACGTCCGCCGCGCCCATGACGCGAAATGCAAAAAGCGGGAAAAAGCTCACGAAACCGACGAGCATGCCGATCAATGCCTGCTCGACTGAAACACGAAACGGATTTGCATCAACCAATGCGCTGCCAAGCGCCGCCAAAAGCCCGACGACGACAAGCGGATTCCGAACAAGCCGAAATCGAATATCACCGACGGCAACGAGCGTCGCCCAGGCAAAAAAAATGCTGGTGCTGAGAAGATGTGCCATATCGCGATCGACCGACCAAGTCGACGTAAGGGCGAGCGGTCCGCAAAAACGGACCGCTCGCCGCCCACCGGACTACCGAGGATCAGCCGCCCGGCAACGAACTGGCAATCGTGGAGAACAGCGTCGAGATCTTGGTGCCGATAGTGGTGACACTACCGATGATCAAGGCCGCAATCAGACCCGCAATCAGACCATACTCGATCGCGGTAACCCCGTCTTCTTCCTTAAGGAAGCGCTTGATGAGTGCTTTCATTTTATTCCTCGTGCCTGTATTTACGTTCTTTGGCCTTTTATACGTAAACATCCCCGCATATCCGGCCGGTCGCCCCGCGCTGTTCGCCACATCTGCTGTAACGACAACCAGGTGCACTTTCTTTATAGATTGCCCCGAGGGGCATGGCTCACCATTTGATGCAAGTTAACATTCGCGATAGCAACCCTCCTCGAACGTTGTGTACCGAACCGTACATTTCCTTACATCTGCTCCGGATTCTATATCCGATCCTATTTAAGTTCCAACCTCTTTTAACGACTTGGATCGAAAAAAATGACCGTGAGCACAGCGTATTTGTACGGCGTTTCGGTACGACTTACACATAGGATTTACGATAGGTTAGATGTGCACACCTAATCCACCTGTAAAACAGTTGCCTCGTCCACCAAGCCTGCGCGGCCTCCCACGTTACGTCGCACGCGTAACGCCAATGTTGTGACGTTACGTTACGAAACGATCGAAATCGTTCTCATTCGTCTGCACTTAAACAGATTCAACAATCTTTCAATTCCCGTAACTTCCTTTTCCGACAAGGAATTGCCCCGTTTAAAACCTGTTGCCGAACCGTCGGGCATCGAAATGGCACGACAGTTGCAGAGTAGTCCTCGCACCACTCAACACAACGCAGTTCACAACACATTTTAATGCGAGGACAAAATGGACATTAAGGTTATCCCTCATGGCGTGTTCCGGACGACTCTGATCGCGGCCACCGTTGCAGCCATGCTTTCCCTCTCCGCGTGCGGCGGCTCGGGTTCCATCAGCCAGGGTCTTGGCGGCGGCTCGAGCTCGGGCGGCGGCGATACGATCTCCACGTCCGGCACGAGCGGCACATCGGGCACGTCGGGCTCGAGCGGAACTTCGGGTACGAGCGGCACCAGCGGCACCTCGGGTACGAGCGGTACGTCCGGCACAAGCGGGACCTCCGGTACCAGCGGTACGTCGGGCACGAGCGGCACGTCCGGTACTTCCGGCACGTCGGGCGTGTCGTCGAACCCAGTGGGAACTGTCCTCGCAAGCAGCAGCAACATCTTGACGGGTGTTGGCGGAACCGTCTCGGGCCTCGGTTCCGTCATCGGCAGCCAGACGCTGCCGGGCGTCAACCCGGCCACCACACAAGCCGCGGGCGGCATCGTGCAAAGCGTCGGCGGCGCAGTGACCGCACTCGGCAATGGCCTCGGCAACGGTCTCGGCCAGCTCGGCGCGACGAAGGATCCGGTCGGCACCACGCTCGCCAGCACGGGTGGCGTGGTCAACCAGCTCGGCAGCGCAGTCACGCAAACGGGGACCCTGGTCTCGAGCCTCGGCAGCGGCCCGCTCTCGCCGCTCGCACCGGTCACGGGCGCCGTCGGCGGCCTCGTGTCGACGCTCGGCGGTGCCGTCTCGAACGGCGGCAACACCCTCACCAATGCACTGTCGACCGGCCCGATCCAGCAGGTCACGCAGACGGTCAGCTCGGCCATCACGCCGATCACGACGATGGTCGGCCAGACGACCCAGACGATCGGCACGGCAACCGGCCTCGGCGCGCCCGTCAACACGCTGCTCGGCACGGTCGGCAACGGCCTGAACCAGGCCGGCGCCCTGCTCGCGTCGACGGGCGGCAACCCCGTCACGACCGGTCTTGGCAACACGGTCTCGTCGACGGGCAACACCGTGAAGGCCGTCGGCGGCCTGCTCACCGGCGGCACCGGCGGCGTAACCAACCCGCTCGCGCCGCTCACCGGCCTCGTCTCGACGGTCACCGGCGCACTCGGCGGCGCAACGGGTGGCGGCAGCGGCCCGCTTGCCCCGGTTACCGGCCTCGTCTCGACGGTGACCGGCGCACTCGGCGGCGCAACGGGCGGCGGCAGCGGCCCGCTCGCCCCGGTCACCGGCCTCGTCTCGACGGTCACCGGCGCGCTCGGCGGCGCAGCAGGCGGCAGCGGCGGCCCGCTCGCACCGGTCACCGGTCTCGTCTCGACGGTCACGGGCGCACTCGGCGGCGCAACAGGTGGCAGCGGTGGCCCGCTCGCACCGGTCACCGGTCTCGTCTCGACGGTCACGGGCGCACTCGGCGGCGCAGCAGGTGGCAGCGGCGGCCCGCTCTCCCCGGTCACGGGTCTGCTCGGTACCGTGACGGGCGCCCTCGGCGGCGCAACAGGCAGCGCCGGCGGCAGCAGCCCGCTCGCCCCGGTGACGAACGTCGTGTCCACGGTAACGAGCGCGGTCGGTGCCCCGGCATTGACCGGCGGCACGGGCGCCGTCACGAACTCGGGCTCGGCGTCGAATCCGCTCGCACCGGTCACGTCGCTGATCGGCGGCCTGCTCGGTGGCACGCACGGCAAGTAAACCAACATCCATCAATCGACAAGACAGCGAGGAGTCAATCATGTCCCAGCAACGTTCTCTCACGACAGCCGCCCTGCACCAGTGGCGCGTGCCCCTCACGGCCTTCGCCGCAGCCTGCCTGCTGGCCGCCTGCGGCGGCGGCGGCGTGAGTTCGCCGCCGACCAGCAGCAACAACAACCCCAGCAGCACGAGCGGTACACCGAGCACGAGCGGTACCAGCGGCACGTCCACCGGCACCAAGGGCGTCGTCAGCACGGTTGGCCAGACGGCCACCGACCTCGGCAGCACGGTCGGCAACATCACCGTGCCCGGCCTCGGCGACGGTGTGACGAAGGGCGTCGGCAGCACGCTCTCCAGCACGGGCACGATCGTCGGCGCAGCTGCCGATGCCGTGAGCAACGGGCTGGGACAGATCGGTACGACTAAGGATCCGGTCGGCACGACCGTCGCTGGCCTCGGCAACGTGGTCGGCGCGACGAGCAACACGGTGTCCGGCCTGAGCTCGACGGTCAAGGCGCTCGGCACGGGGCAACTCGCGCCGCTCGCGCCCGTCACGACCCCGGTCGGCACCGTGCTCGACACGGTGGCCAATGGCCTGACGGCTGCCGGCACGACGATCGGCTCGACGCTGTCGTCGGGCGCCGTGCAGCAAGTGACGCAGCCGCTCAGCTCGGCGATCACGCCGCTCGTGATCACCGCGGGCCAGGTCACGCAACAGGTCGGCACGACGACCGGCCTCGGCCAACCTGTCTCGGGCCTGCTCGGCCAGGTCGGCGGCGCGATCAGTTCGGCCGGCAAGCAGGTTGGCGGCACGTCGAGCCAGCCGCTCGTCGGCGACGTCGGTCAGCTCGTGACTGCGGTCGGCAACACCGTGACCAACGCGGGCGGCCTCGTCAACCCGAACGGCCCGAACGGCGCGGCGCCGATCCCCGGCCTGATCACGAGCCTCGTCGGCGGCTCGACGGCGACCGTGCAGAACGGCACGTCGTCGGGTTCCGGCTCGACGAATCCGCTCGGCGGCCTGCTGTCGGGTCTCGGCTCGACGCCGCTCGGCTCGCTCACGGGTGCACTCGGCGGCGCGACCGGCGGTTCGGGCAGCAGCCCGCTCGCGCCCGTCACGGGCCTCGTCTCCACCGTTACCGGCGCACTGAGCGGTGCGGCGGGCGGTAGCGGCGGCCCGCTCGCCCCCGTCACGAATCTCGTGTCGACGGTGACGGGCACGCTCGGCGGCGCAGCGGGTGGCGCAGGCAGTGCAAACCCTCTCGCGCCTGTCACCGGTTTGCTGAATACTGTCACCGGAGCAGTTGGCGGCGCAGCGGGATCCGGGGGAGCGAGCCCGCTCGCGCCGGTCACGTCGCTGGTCGGCAGCGTCACGGGAACGACAACGTCGGGCGGCGGCTCGACGGGCCTGCTGGCACCGGTAACGGGGTTGCTGGGTACGCTGGGTAGCGTTGGCAAGTAAGGAGGACGGTCGCACCTTCGCAGCCGGAGCGGATGGTGCGACTGTACAAACACAACCGGCATTGCGGCACGCGGCGCGCGGCACCCTGGTGTCGCGCGCCGGCATTACAAAGAAGACGAAAAGCAAGGCCTACGAGGAAGAACAATGAAATCCAGACTCGACAGATGGATGATGCTGCTCGCCGCCATCGCGGCAGCCAGCACGGCACAGGCACAAACGCGCGTCGGCGGTAACCCGCTCGACTCCCTGCCCCAGATCAACGCGCCGAAAACCGGCCCGAACGTAACCGTGCAGGTCGCGCCCCAGGCGCCGCAACTGCAGGAGTTGCTGTCGCGCCACCTGACACCGACGACATTCCAGGTCGAAGGCGTAAAGTCGGTACCGTTCGAGGAAATCTCGCGTCGCTTCACCCCCCTCGTCGGCAAGGACATCACGATCGGCGATCTGATCGAAACCGCCAACGGCGTGACGAAGCTTTACCAGGAACGCGGTTACGCGCTGTCGTTCGCGTTTGTTCCCGCGCAGACGTTCGAGAACGGTGTCGTGCGCATCACGGTTGTTGAAGGCTATGTGTCGGACGTCAAGGTCACCGGCAAGCCCGGGGCAATGGAATCGAAGATTCGCGCGATCGCAGCGCATATCACCGACGATCGCCCGCTGCGCCGCGCAACGTTCGAGCGCTACGTGAACACGTTCGGCCTCTTGCCCGGCCTCACGGTGAAGGCGAACGTACCACCGCCGCAAACCACCGACGGCGCCACGACGCTCGAACTTGCCGTCGACCGCAAGGCATTCAACGTCAGCACCGGTATCGATTTCAACCACCCGGGCGTACAGGGCCTCATCACCGCGACCGAAAACGGCCTCACGAAGTTCGGCGAGCAGCTGAGCATCTCCGCACTGGCGCCGCCGGGGCGTGACAAGCAGACCTACTTCGCGTTCAGCGGCGCGGTGCCTGTCGGCAGCAGCGGCCTGATCACGCGCCTCGATGCAAGCACCTATCGCGGCAAGCCTACTGACAATCCGGGCCTGCCGTCGTCCGTCGAACGCACCGTCAAGAACGAGAAGCTTGGTCTTTCGGCATCCTATCCGATACTGCTGAACAACCAGCGCAGCCTGCTCGGCACTGTGTCGGGTTATGCCGCACACAACGAAGACCGCTACCAAAGCCAGATCAACGGCAATACCCTCGAAAACCGGTCACAGGTCCGCGTGATGCAATTGCAGCTCGACTACACGAGCGTCGAACCGAAGCAGGTGCGAAAACTGAGCGTCAACGTCGCCAAGGCATTCGACATCCTCGGTGCATCGAAATCGCAGACTGGCGTGGTTAACGGTGTGGGGTTTACATACGCCGACCCGACGTCGCTGACCTTCGTCCGTACCGGCGCGACCTTCACGCAAACCAACGAATGGCCGTTCCGGATCGGCACGTCAGTCTCGCTGACCGGGCAATACAGCCCTGACTCACTGCCGACGTCCGAGCAGATCTCGTTCGGCTCGACGCGCTACGCGCTCGGCTATCAGCCGGGCGAAGCGTCGGGCGACTCGGGATGGGGGATGTCGCTGGAGGTCAACCGTGGCTTCACGCCGGGCTGGACGTATATGAAGTCCGTGACGCCGTACATCGCCTACGACATGGCGCGTGTGTACCTGCATTCAGGCACGCCGTCGCCCAACCGCATGTCGTCGGTCGGCATCGGTGTGCGTTTCACGGACAGCCGCTTCTACAGCCTCGACCTGAACGTCGCGAAGCCGGTAGGTGACGCGCCAGTCGAAAGCGCATCACGCAGCCCGCGCATCAACGCCGCATTCTCGTATCAGCTCAACTGATCGGTCACCAAACAGCCCGCGCCATGCGGGCTGTTTCGATTAGAGCCCCCTCTATCAAACGTGGCGCGCGGTTTCACGTATTCTGGCGAAGCTCGCAACATGCCCGCCCCATGCAGACGGTCGTGCGGGCAAATCGAACACGACATGCAAAACAAGGAGGATGACAATGATTCAACTGACCCGCCCGTTGCGTGCAATCGCCATCGCCGGCGCACTGCTCGCTTGCGCCGCCCCCACGTTCGCACAGGCAGACAGCCCCATCGGCATGTGGCAGACGATCGACGACAACACCCATCAGCCGAAGGCACTCGTGCAGATCGCCGAGGACGGCGACGGTGCGCTGACCGGCAAGGTCGTCAAGGGCCTCGGCGCGAACGATACGCCTGATCGCCGCTGCACCGCCTGCACCGACGAGCGCAAGGATCAGCTCATCAAGGGCATGACGATCATCAAGGCGATGAAGAAGGAAGGCGACCACTGGGACGGCGGCAACATTCTCGACCCGGAGAACGGCAAGGTCTACAAGTGCAAGATGACGCTTGAAGACGGCGGCCAGAAGCTCGTCGTGCGCGGCTATATCGGCGTATCGCTGCTCGGCCGGTCGCAGACCTGGGTTCGCCAACAATAACGCGGCGCGCGCTGAAACGCGCGGCTCAACGAAAAAACCGGCCTGACGATGAATTCGTCAGGCCGGTTTTCTTTTGGTGCGCGCGTCGGCGCAAACAACGCAGTAAACAGCGGACATCAGGCTGCATGCTTCATCGCATCCGGCGCATAACCACCTGGTGTGCGACCCACGGGTACCACGCCGCTACGCGCCTCCGCCGCCTTCGATTGCGTATGCTTGCGCATCCGCACCGACAATTCGTTGCACAGGTTCACGCCCGAGTCGCCGTAGAGTTCACGCATCACGCTCATCAGCGTGCCCGTCTCATGCCAGACCTTGAAGCGGCGATGGCACGTCTGATACGAAGGGTAACGGCGCGGCATCGCCGACCACGTTGCGCCGCTGTAGATGACCCAGAGCACGCCGTTCATCACGGCACGGGTATTGGCCAGCGGCCGGCCGCGCAACTCGGTGCGCGGCTGCATTTCGGGCAGAAGCGGCGCGACGCGGCGCCACTCGTGGTCGGTCAGATCGCGATACGGTGTCATGGACATCTCCAGCCTTGGTAACCATGACACAACGATATCGGCTCACCTCAACCGTGAATATAAGACAAGTCCGAAAATACCCCGAGATCGCCTGAATTTGACCGGAATTGACGTTTGAATACCGCCAATTGCCGGAAATCGCACTCAGGTCAGCGACGTATCGACGATACGGCGCGGTGTTTCGAGATACTCCTTCGACTGCATCTCGACGATGCGCGAGACCGTACGCGCAAACTCGTTGGCCATCGGACCTTCGACGTACAACTGCTCCGCCGGCACCGCCGCGGACATCAGCAGCTTGACCTTGTGGTCGTACAGCACGTCGATCAGCCACGTGAAGCGGCGCGCTTCGGACGCCATCCGCGGCGACATCTGCGGCACCTCGGACAGCACGATCGCGTGGAACCGGCTCGCGAGTTCGAGATAGTCGTTCTGCGAGCGCGGGCCGCCGCACAGCGTCGCAAAATCGAACCACACGACGCCGTCCGCCTTGCGCAGCGCCTTCAACTCGCGCTTCTCGATATGCAGAAGCGGGCTTTCATCGGGTACCGCCGCGAGCTTGCCGAATGCATGGCGCAGTTCGCGATCGGCGTCCGCGCCGAGCGGCGTGTGATACATCTTCACCTGCGCGAGCGTGCGCTGGCGATAATCGACGCCCGCGTCGACGTTCAGTACATCGAGCTTGTCCTTGATCAGCGCAATCGCCGGCAGCATGCGGTCGCGATGCAGACCGTCCGGATACAGGTCGTCGGGATCATAATTGGACGTCATCACGAACTGCACGCCGTTGTTGAACAGGCGGTCGAGCAGACGGTACAGGATCATCGCATCGGCAATGTCCGACACGTGGAACTCGTCGAAGCAGATCAGACGGTAGCGCTTCGCGATACGCCGCGCGAGTTCGTCGAGCGGATCGGCCTGCCCTTTCAGTTCCTCGAGCTCGCGGTGTACCTCGCGCATGAATTCGTGGAAATGCAGGCGCGTCTTGCGCTGCACGGGCACGACCGCGTAGAAGCTGTCCATCAGGAAGCTCTTGCCGCGACCGACGCCGCCCCACATGTAGACGCCGCGCGGGAGGTCGGGATGATTGATGAGCTTCTTGAATGCGTTCGAGCGGCGCGCCTTGTACTCGACCCACTCGTCGAAACATTGCTGCAGGCGATCGACGGCCGCGCGCTGCGCGGGATCGGACTGATAGCCGCGCGTGGTCAGCTCGCGCGTGTAGTATTCGGTGACGTTCATCGGGCAAACCGGAAAAAACGAAGGCGGACGGGAAACCCCGCCCGCCCTCGTCATGAGACGGCTGCGCCGGCCGATGGCCGGCCGGCGCTATACCGCGCTCAGCTGTTCAGCGAGCGCTTGTCGACGGCGAGCGCCGCTTCGCGCATCACTTCCGACATCGACGGGTGCGGATGGCAGATGCGGGCGATGTCTTCCGACGCCGCCTTGAATTCCATCGCCACCACGGCTTCCGCGATCAGGTCCGACGCGTTCGCCGCGATCACGTGCACGCCGAGCAGTTCGTCGGTCTTCGCATCCGCGATCATCTTCACGAAACCGTCCGGCGCGTTCATGCCGAGCGCGCGGCCGTTGATCGAGAACGGGAACTTGCCCGACTTGATCTCGCGGCCTTCGGCTTTCAGCTGCTGCTCCGTCTTGCCGACCCATGCGATTTCCGGGTACGTGTAGATCACCCACGGAATGCAGTTGTAGTCGATGTGCGGCTTCTGGCCGTCGATCACTTCCGCGACCAGCACGCCTTCGTCTTCCGCCTTGTGCGCGAGCATCGGGCCGCGCACCACGTCGCCGATCGCGTAGACGTTCGGCACCGCCGTGCGGCAGTGGTCGTCCACGTCGATGAAGCCGCGCTCGTTCGCCTTCAGGCCGATTGCCTCGAGGCCGAGGTTGTCGGTGTTCGGCACGCGGCCGACCGACACGATCAGGCGGTCGGCGTCGAGCGTCTGCGCGTTGCCGTCCTTGTCCGTGTAAGCGATCGACACGCCGTCGGCGGTCGTCTTCACTTCGCCGATCTTCACGCCGAGATGGATGTCGAGGCCCTGCTTCTTGAACAGCTTGGCCGCTTCCTTCGCGAGCGCTTCGTCGGCTGCGCCGAGGAATGCCGGCAGCGCTTCGAGCACCGTCACTTCGGCACCCAGGCGACGCCACACCGAGCCGAGCTCGAGGCCGATCACGCCTGCGCCGATCACGGCGAGCTTCTTCGGCACGGAGTCGAACGTCAGCGCACCTTCGTTGTCCGACACGATCTTGTTGTCGACCGGGATGCCCGGCAGGTGACGCGCCTTCGAGCCCGTCGCGATGATCACGTTCTTCGCGGTGACGACTTCGGTTTCACCCTCGCCGCTCACTTCGATCTGCACGCCGGCGTCGGTCTTGCCGGTGAACTTGCCATGGCCCTTCAGCCAGGTGATCTTGTTCTTCTTGAACAGGAACTCGATCCCGCTCGTCATCTTCTCGACGATCGCGTCCTTGCGGCCGAGCATCTTCGCGACGTCGATCTTCACGCCGTCGACCGTGATGCCGTGGTCGGTCAGGTGATGCGACGCGTTCTCGAACTCTTCCGACGACGCGAGCAGCGCCTTCGACGGGATGCAGCCGACGTTCAGGCAGGTGCCGCCGAGCTTCAGCGCGCCGGCCGGGTTCTTCCACTTCTCGATACAGGCAACGGTCTTGCCGAGCTGCGCGGCACGAATCGCGGCGATGTAGCCGCCGGGGCCGGCGCCGATCACGACGACGTCAAATTCCTTGGACATGACAATCCTTTCTACTTGTACGCCTGCACGTTCGCGCGCGGGCGCGAACGTGCAGAACGGGTCGATGCAGTGAGACTCGGCTTACAGGTCGAGCAGCAGGCGTGCCGGATCTTCCAGCGCATCCTTCATCGCGACGAGCGACAGCACGGCTTCGCGGCCGTCGATGATGCGGTGGTCGTACGACAGCGCGAGGTAGTTGATCGGACGGATCACGATCTGGCCGTTTTCAACGACCGGACGCTCCTTCGTCGCGTGCACGCCGAGGATTGCCGATTGCGGCGGGTTGATGATCGGGGTCGACAGCATCGAGCCGAACACGCCGCCGTTCGAGATCGAGAACGTACCGCCCGTCATTTCCTCGATCGACAGCTTGCCGTCCTTGGCCTTCTGGCCGAATTCGGCGATCTTCTTCTCGATCTCGGCGAGGCTCAGCTGATCCGCGTTGCGCAGGATCGGCACGACCAGGCCACGCGGCGAGCCGACAGCGATACCGATGTCGAAGTAGCCGTGGTAGACGATGTCGTTACCGTCGATCGACGCGTTCACGAGCGGGAACTTCTTCAGTGCGTGGACAGCGGCCTTCACGAAGAACGACATGAAGCCGAGCTTCACGCCATGTTCCTTCTCGAACTTGTCCTTGTACTTGTTGCGCAGCTCCATGACCGGAGCCATGTTGACTTCGTTGAACGTCGTCAGGATCGCGTTGGTCTGCTGCGATTCGAGCAGACGCTCGGCGATACGCGCACGCAGACGCGACATCGGCACGCGCTGTTCCGGACGGTCGTTGAGCCACGTCGTCGCCGACGCCGGCACCTTCACTTCCGGCAGCGACGGCTTCGCCGCGGCCTTTGCCGGTGCGGCAGCCGGAGCGGCCTTCGGTGCGCTGCCTGCGGCCAGCGCGTCGCCCTTCGTGACGCGGCCGTCGCGGCCCGAACCTGCGACGTCGCCTGCCGACAGGCCCTTCTCGGCCAGCAGCTTCGATGCGGCCGGCGATGCCGTAGCCGAGCTCGATGCCGTTGCGGTGGCCGGCTGTGCTGCCGGTGCGGCTGCAGCAGGCGCTGCGGCCGGCTTGACTTCGGCCGCGCCCGCAGCAGCTTCGGCTGCACCTGCCTTCGCTTCCGTATCGATCGTAGCGATCAGTTGATCGGCAACGACGGTGTCACCGTCGTTCTGCAGCACTTGCGCGAGCACGCCCGCGGCCGGTGCCGGCACTTCGAGCACGACCTTGTCGGTCTCGAGTTCGATCAGGATTTCGTCCTGCGCGACTGCTTCGCCCGGCTTCTTCTTCCACTGCAGCATGGTGGCTTCCGAAACCGACTCCGAAAGCTGGGGGACTTTGACTTCTACGATAGCCATGTGATTTTCCTGGATGCTTAATCTGGGTAATGACGAGGTTCGTGCGATTCCTTCGGCCGGTGCGGCGCGCAGCGCGCCCGGCGGGCCAAAGGAGACGGGAAAGCGCGCTGCGCCTTCCCGTTTCGCTTCCGTCGGTTATTTCGCGATCGATGCGCTCTTCAGGCGGCCGAAAGCACCTTCGATGAGGGCCTTCTGCTGCTCGTAGTGCTTCGCGTAGTAGCCAACCGCCGGCGAGGCCGAAGCCGGACGGCCGCTGTATGCCAGCTTCTGCCCTTCCTTCATGCCTTCCTTCAGGTGGTGCTCGACGTAGAACCAGGGGCCCTGGTTCTGCGGCTCGTCCTGCACCCAGACCACTTCAGTCGCGTTCTCGTACTTCTTCATTTCGGCTTCGAACTGCTTGTGCGCGAACGGATACAGCTGCTCGATACGGATGATCGCGACGTCGTTCGCCTTCGCTTCGCGGCGATGTGCGACGAGGTCGTAATACACGCGGCCCGAGCATGCCAGCACGCGCTTGACCTTCTTCGCGTCGATGCCGCCGTCGGTTTCGCCCAGCACCGGCTGGAACGAACCCTTCGCGAGCTCCGACAGGTCCGACACGGCTTCCTTGTGGCGCAGCAGCGACTTCGGCGTTGCGACGATCAGCGGCTTGCGGAACAGGCGGATCATCTGGCGACGCAGCAGGTGGAAAATCTGCGCCGGCGTCGTCGGTTGAACGACCTGCATGTTGTGATCGGCACACAGCTGCAGGAAACGCTCGATACGCGTCGACGAGTGTTCCGGACCCTGGCCTTCGTAGCCGTGCGGCAGCAGCATCGTCAGACCCGACACGCGACCCCACTTCACTTCGCCCGACGAGATGAACTGGTCGATCACGACCTGCGCACCGTTGACGAAGTCGCCGAACTGGGCTTCCCACAGCACGAGCGTGTTCGGCTCGGCGGTCGAGTAACCGTATTCGAAGCCCAGCACCGCTTCTTCCGACAGCACCGAGTCGATCACCGTGAACTTCGCCTGACCGTCGGCGATGTTCTGCAGCGGCACGTACGTGCCGTCGTTCCAGCGCTCGCGGTTCTGGTCGTGCAGCACCGCGTGACGGTGCGTGAACGTGCCACGGCCCGAGTCCTGGCCCGTCAGGCGCACCGAGTAGCCCGATGCGACGAGCGACGCGAACGCGAGGTGTTCACCCATGCCCCAGTCGAGCGGCTGGTCGCCACGCGCCATGTTGCGGCGGTCGTTGATCACGCGCTCGACGAGCGGGTGAACCTTGAAGTTTTCCGGGACCGTCGTGATGCGTTCGCCCAGGCGCTTCAGTTCGGCGAGCGGCACGGCCGTGTCGGCTGCATCCGTCCACTTGCGGTTCAGGAACGGAACCCAGTCGACCGCGTACTTGCTCTTGTAGTTCGACAGGACCGGATCGACCGTGTGGTGACCGTCGTCCATCGCCTTGCGGTACGCCTTCACGTAGTTGTCGGCGTCTTCCGCGGTGATCACGCCCTGCTGCACGAGCTTCTCGGCGTACAGCGCACGGGTGCCCGGGTGCTGTGCGATCTTCTTGTACATCAGCGGCTGCGTGACCGCCGGCGTGTCCTGCTCGTTGTGACCCAGCTTGCGGAAGCAGACGATGTCGATCACGACATCCTTGTGGAACTGCATCCGGTAGTCGATCGCGATCTGCGTCGCGAGGATCACGGCTTCCGGATCGTCGCCGTTCACGTGCAGCACCGGCGCCTCGATCATCTTGACGACGTCGGTACAGTACAGCGTCGAGCGCGCGTCGCGCGGGTCGGACGTCGTGAAGCCGATCTGGTTGTTGATGACGATGTGCAGCGTGCCGTGCGTGCCGTAACCGCGCGTCTGCGCGAGGTTCAGCGTTTCCATCACGACGCCCTGGCCAGCGAAGGCCGCGTCGCCGTGGATCTGCACCGGCAGCACCTGCAGGCCGTCTTCGTCGCCGCGACGGTCCATCCGCGCCTTCGCGGAACCTTCAACCACCGGGTTCACGATTTCGAGGTGCGACGGGTTGAACGCGAGCGACAGGTGGACCGGGCCGCCTTCCGTCGACACGTCCGACGAGAAGCCCTTGTGGTACTTCACGTCACCTGCCGGCAGGTCGTCGACGTGCTTGCCTTCGAATTCGGCGAACAGATCGGCCGGCATCTTGCCCAGCGTGTTGACCAGCACGTTCAGACGGCCGCGGTGCGCCATGCCGATGATGATTTCCTGCACGCCGCGCTTGCCCGCGTGCTGGACGACTTCGTCCATCGCCGCGATGAAGCTTTCGCCGCCTTCGAGCGAGAAGCGCTTCTGGCCGACGTACTTGGTATGCAGGTAACGCTCGAGGCCTTCGGCAGCCGTGAGGCGATTCAGGATGTGCTTCTTCTCGTCTGCCGAGAAGTTCGGCGTCGCACGGGTCGATTCCAGACGCTCCTGCCACCAGCGCTTCTGTTCCGGGTCGCTGATGTACATGTACTCGGCGCCGATCGTGCCGCAGTACGTGTCACGCAGGCCCTTGACGATGTCGCGCAACGAAGCCTGGTCGAAACCGAAATATAGGTTGCTTGCGCTGTACGTCTGGTCGAGGTCGCCTTCGGAGAAATCGTAGAACGCGGGTTCGAGTTCGGGAATGGCGGGACGTTCGCGACGCTTCAGGGGATCGAGATTGGCCCATTGCGAGCCAAGGAAGCGATAAGCGCTGATGAGGGACTGCACGTGCACTTGCTTGCGCGCTGCAGCAAGGTTGGTGCTGCTTTCGCGCGGGATGAAGGCATTGGCCTTCGCACGCTCGGCGAACGATTCGACGATCGGGAAATGAGCGACGTCATTGGCATTCGAGCCGTCCGTTGCAGGCACGTTCTGCAGCGCGTCGAAATACTCTCGCCAGTTCTCCGGCACCGATGCCGGATTGTTGAGGTATGCATCGTACAGTTCTTCAACGTACGAAGCATTGCCGCCGAACAGATAGGAGTTCAGCTGAAACTGCTTCATTACATCTGACATTTTACGCTCACCTTTCTTCGAGCTTCTCGAGAAATAGCGGGTTACTCAACCTTCCGCGACACGGCCTGACCGTTTAGCGGATTGCGAATCAAGTCTTGCTTGGAAGGACCTAAAACTTGCGTGCGCGCAGCATATCACAGAACCGATACCGGAGTTCACGGCGAAATGTGCCTGAAAGCACCGCGCGACGGGGTTTTGCCGGATTGCCACAACACGCGGGAACAGTGTTTTGCAGCGCACCCGATTGCACATCGGGCAGATGCAAAAAAGGCCACCCGAAGGCGGCCTTTCTCGTCCTGCACGGGAACGATCGAGCTTAGTCGACCGCGCCTTCGCGGCTCGCGCGGCGACGCTCGTGCTCCTTCAGGAAGCGCTTGCGCAGGCGGATCGACTGCGGCGTCACTTCGACAAGCTCGTCGTCGTCGATGAATTCGACCGCGTACTCGAGCGACATCTGGACCGGCGGCACCAGGCGCACGGCTTCGTCGGTGCCCGACGCGCGCACGTTGGTCAGCTGCTTGCCCTTGATCGGGTTCACGACGAGGTCGTTGTCACGGCTGTGGATGCCGATGATCATGCCCTCATAGAGCGCATCGCCCGGCTTCACGAACATGCGGCCGCGATCCTGCAGCTTCCACAGTGCGTAGGCCACGGCAGCGCCGTCGTCCTGCGAGATCAACACGCCGTTGCGGCGCTCGAAGACCGAACCGTCCTTGACCGGTGCGTACGAGTCGAAGATGTGGCTCATCAGGCCCGTGCCGCGCGTGAGCGTCAGGAATTCGCTCTGGAAGCCGATCAGGCCACGCGCCGAGATCTTGTACTCCAGACGCGTGCGGCCACGGCCGTCCGATGCCATGTCGAGCATCTCGCCCTTGCGGCGGCCGAGCTCTTCCATCACGCCACCCTGGTGCTCGTCCTCGACGTCGACGGTCAGCAGTTCGTACGGCTCGTGACGCACGCCGTCGATTTCCTGCATCACGACGCGCGGACGCGACACGGCCAGCTCATAGCCTTCACGGCGCATGTTCTCGACGAGAATCGTCAGGTGCAGTTCGCCGCGGCCCGACACTTCGAACACCGTTTCGTCGCCGGTGTCCTTCACGCGCAGCGCGACGTTGTGGTTCAGCTCCTTCATCAGGCGGTCGCGGATCTGGCGGCTCGTGACGAACTTGCCTTCGCGACCGGCGAGCGGCGACGAATTGACGAGGAAGTTCATCGTCAGCGTCGGCTCGTCGACGGTGATCATCGGCAGCGCTTCCGGCGTATCGACCGCGCAGATCGTCGCGCCGATGCCGACGTCTTCAATACCGTTGATCAGCACGATGTCGCCCGCTTCGGCGGATTCGACCTGCACGCGCTCGAGGCCCGTGAACGACAGCACCTGGTTGATCTTGCGGTTCAGCACTTCGCCTTCCGGGCCGAAGCGCATCGCGACCGGCTGGCCCGGCTTGATGCGACCGCGCGTGATGCGGCCGACGCCGATCCGGCCGACGTACGTCGAATAGTCGAGCGACGTGATCTGCAGTTGCAGCGGCGCGTCCGGATCCGCCGGACGGACCGGCACGTGCTCGAGGACTGCCTCGAACAGCGGGCGCATGTCGCCTTCGCGCGCGGCCGGGTCGAGCGACGCATAGCCGTTCAGGCCCGATGCGTAGACGATCGGAAAATCGAGCTGCTCTTCGGTTGCGCCGAGCTTGTCGAACAGGTCGAAGGTCTGGTTGATGACCCAGTCGATCCGCGCACCCGGACGGTCGATCTTGTTGACGATGACGATCGGCTTCAGGCCGAGCGCCAGCGCCTTCTTCGTGACGAAGCGCGTCTGCGGCATCGGGCCCTCGACCGCGTCGACGAGCAGCAGCACCGAGTCGACCATCGACAGCACACGCTCCACCTCGCCGCCGAAGTCCGCGTGCCCCGGCGTGTCGACGATGTTGATGTGCGTGCCTTCGTACTCGACCGCGCAGTTCTTCGCGAGAATCGTGATCCCGCGCTCTTTTTCGATGTCGTTCGAGTCCATCACCCGCTCCGCAACCTGCTGGTTCTCGCGGAAGGTGCCGGACTGGCGGAGCAGTTGGTCGACGAGCGTGGTCTTGCCGTGGTCGACGTGAGCGATGATGGCGATATTGCGAAGGGCGCGGGTCATAGAAACCTGGAAATCGTTTGAACGCGCAAAAGCGCCCGCTCGTGTTTTTCACGGGCGCGCGCATTGCAGCTTGGAAAGCCGCAAATTATAGCACGTGAGAATGTCGGTAACCGACGGGCACGTTGCAACGCAGCAGGCAGGCCGGCGCACCCTCCTCTCGAACGCGCCAATCCGTCGAAGCCCGTGTCGCCGTCGGGCACAAAAACCTTATTGATATGAGGGATTTTTGAGACGCAAAGCGCGCCCCTTGCCGTTCGATTAACATTTGCCGCGGCAAGCAACTGTGCCTATACTGCTGCCTAGTCAACTATTGCAGCTTCAGGGTTTTATGTCGGATTCTTCTACCCCATCCCCCGTTTCGCCGCTGTCCTCGTACCAAATGAACGACAGCGTCGGTTATCTGATGTCGCGCGTGAAGTCGGTGATGACCAACCTCGTCACGCAACGCACGCAGGAAGAGCTTGGCATCACGGGCACGCAGGCGAGCATGCTGTTCATGATCGCGGTCGGCAAGTGCTCGACGGCCGCCGAGCTTGCCCGCGAGTACGGGATCGACGCGAGCGCAGTCACGCGCCTGCTCGACCGGGTCGAGAAGCGCGGCCTGCTGTCCCGTGTCCGCAGCATCGAGGATCGACGTGTCGTGCGCCTCGAGCTGACCGACGAAGGCCGTGCGCTCGCCGAACGGCTGCCGCCGATTTTCCGCAGCGTGCTCGACCAGGTGCTGGACGGGTTCACGCCGGAAGAAGTCGGGTTCCTGAAGAGCATGCTGCGCCGCATTCTCAGCAACTATTGCGAGACCGCCGGCGGCAGCATCACGTAATAGTTGCCATAACAATTACTTTTGACAGATTAATGTAAGGAAATCCTTGCAGTGTCCATCATTCATTCCGAGTCAGGGATCAGCGCGATGAAATCCTCCCCGTTGTCCGTGCGCGCCGGGTCGTGCCGCACCGCCGTCGCCGTCGCGGTCGCCGCACTGGCGCTGGCGGGCTGCGCGAACTACATCGGCATCAAGAGCGACAAGCAGATCGCCCCCGCGTCGCAATTCGAATCCGCCCAGAGCCTGCCGGCCCAGGGCGGCCAGTGGCCGGCGCTCGACTGGGCCAGCCAGTTCGGCGATCCGCAGTTGCCGAAGCTGATCGACGAAGCCCTGCAGGGCAATCCGTCGATCGCGCAGGCACAGGCGCGCATCGCAAAGGCGTCGTCGTACATCGAATCGTCGCGTTCGAACCTGATGCCCAAGGCGGAAGCCAGCTATTCGTGGACGCGTGAGCTGTATTCGTCGAACGCGCTGTTCCCGCCGCCGTACGGCGGCCAGTGGTACAGCGAGAACAACGCGCTCGCGAGCGCGTCGTGGGAACTCGACCTGTGGGGCAAGAACCGCGAGCGCCTGCACACCGCCGTGTCGCAGGAAAAGGCGGCCGAAGCCGACATGCAGCAGGCACGCATCACGCTCGCGTCGTCGGTCGCACGTACCTACAACTCGCTCGCGCAGCTCTATGCGCTGCGCGATATCGCCCAACGCGAGATCGCCAACCGCGAGACGGTCGGCAAGATCACCGACGGCCGCGTGTCGGCCGGCCTCGACACCAACGTCGAACGCCAGACGGCCCGCGGCAATATCGCGACGACCCAGGCTTCGCTGTCCGATCTCGATGGGCAGATCACGACGGTGCGCTACCAGCTCGCGGCACTGCTCGGCAAGGGCCCGGATCGCGGGCTGCAGATCGCGGCGCCCGTGATGAACCCGAGCGGCGATGTCGCACTGCCCGGCAACCTGCCGGCCGATCTCGTCTCGCGCCGCCCCGACATCGTCGCCGCGCGCTGGCAGGTCGAAGCTGCGATGCACGACGTGAAGGAAGCGAAGGCCGAGTTCTACCCCGACGTGAACCTTGCGGCCGGTTTCGGCTTCGATGCGTTCGGCTGGGGCAAATTCCTGAACTTCGCGAGCCGCCAGGCGCAATTCGGCCCGGCGATCCACCTGCCGATTTTCGACGCCGGCGCGCTGCGCGCGCAGCTCAAGGGCCGCTACGCGGACTTCGACCTGTCGGTGGCGAACTACAACCAGACGCTGATCAGCGCGCTGAACGACGTCGCGACGCAGGTCGCGTCGATCCGCGCAGTCGATCGCCAGATGGGCGATGCGCAACGCGCCCTCGACGCATCGACGCGCGCATACGACCTCGCGGTCATCCGCTACAAGGCCGGCCTGTCGCCGCAGCTGCAGGTGCTGACTGCGGACAGCAACCGCCTCGCATCGGAGCAGACGGTGACCAACCTGAAGATGCGCCGGCGCGACATGCAGCTTGCACTGATCAAGGCGCTCGGCGGCGGGTTCGACGCGACCGGCACGCCGCTTGCCGCGCCCGATGCCGACAAGCCGACAAAACAGGCCGCCAACTGATCCGGCGCCACCACTACGCAGACACTCGAAATAACGGACGGAGAAAATCGCCATGAGCGACCAACAAAACGCCGCCAGCGCGCAGCCGCAGAACAACGGCAAGCGCAAACGGATGATGACGCTGCTCGTCGCGGTCATCGTGATCGCGGCCATCGCGTATGGCCTGTACTACTTCCTCGTCGCCCGCTTCCATGAAGGGACCGACGACGCGTACGTGAACGGCAACGTCGTGCAGATCACGCCGCAGGTCACCGGCACCGTGATCGCGGTGAAGGCCGACGACACGCAGACGGTGAAGGCCGGCGATCCGCTCGTCGTGCTCGACCCGGCCGACTCGCAGGTCGCGCTGCAGCAGGCCGAAGCCAATCTCGCGCAGACGGTGCGCCAGGTGCGCGGCCTGTTCGTCAACGACGACCAGTATCGCGCGCAAGTCGCACTGCGCCAGTCCGACCTGTCGAAGGCCGAGGACGACCTCCGTCGCCGCGTGGCCGTCGCGCAGACGGGCGCCGTGTCGCAGGAAGAAATCTCGCACGCACGCGACGCCGTGCGCGCCGCCCAGGCATCGCTCGACGCCTCGCAGCAACAACTCGCGTCGAACCGCGCGCTGACCGCAAACACGACGATCGCATCGCATCCGAACGTGATGGCCGCAGCCGCGAAGGTTCGCGACGCGTACCTGGCGAACGCGCGTAACGTGCTGCCCGCACCGGTCACCGGCTATGTCGCGAAGCGCTCGGTGCAGGTCGGCCAGCGCGTGTCGCCGGGCACGCCGCTGATGTCGGTGGTGCCGCTGAATGCAGTGTGGGTCGATGCGAACTTCAAGGAAGTCCAGCTCAAGCACATGCGCATCGGCCAGCCGGTCGAACTGACGGCCGACATCTACGGCTCGTCGGCGGTCTATCACGGCAAGGTGGTCGGCTTCTCGGCAGGTACGGGCTCGGCGTTCTCGCTGCTGCCGGCGCAGAACGCGACGGGTAACTGGATCAAGGTCGTGCAGCGCCTGCCGGTGCGGATCGAACTCGATCCGAAGGATCTCGCCAAGCACCCGCTGCGCATCGGCCTGTCGATGCAGGTCGACGTGGACATCAAGGACGAACGCGGCGACCAGCTCGTGAACGCACCGAACACCGTCTACGAGACCAACGTGTTCGCGAAGTACGGCGACGAAGCCGACGCCGAAATCGCCCGCATCATCGCCGAGAATGCCGGCGGCAACGCACCGGCGCCGGCTGCGGCGAAGTCGAATGCCGTCGCGAAGATGATGTAACCGCTCCGACTCCGGAAAGACAACCGACATGGCACAGGCACCTGTCTCTCACCCGCCCTTGCAGGGCGGGCAGCTCGTGATCGGGACGATCGCGGTATCGCTCGCGGTGTTCATGAACGTGCTCGACACGTCCATCGCGAACGTCGCGATCCCGACCATCTCGGGCGACCTCGGCGTGTCGTCCGACCAGGGCACGTGGGTCATCACGTCGTTCGCAGTCGCGAACGCGATCTCCGTGCCGCTGACCGGCTGGCTGACCGACCGCTTCGGGCAGGTTCGCCTGTTCCTCGCGTCGATCATCCTGTTCGTGATTTCGTCGTGGATGTGCGGGCTCTCGCCCAACCTGCCGTTCCTGCTTGCGTCGCGCGTGCTGCAAGGCGCGGTGGCAGGCCCGATGATTCCGCTGTCGCAAGCGCTCCTGCTGTCGAGTTATCCGCGCGCCAAGGCGCCGATGGCGCTCGCGCTTTGGGCGATGACGACGCTGATCGCGCCCGTTGCCGGCCCGATTCTCGGCGGCTGGATCTCGGACAACTACTCGTGGCCGTGGATCTTCTACGTCAACATCCCGGTCGGCATCGCCGCCGCCGCCGCGACGTGGGCGATCTACCGCAATCGGGAATCGGCCGTGCGCCGCGCCCCGATCGACGGCGTCGGCCTCGCGCTGCTGGTCGTCTGGGTCGGCTCGCTGCAGATCATGCTCGACAAGGGCAAGGATCTCGACTGGTTCGCGTCGACGACCATCATTGTGCTCGCGCTGACCGCAGTCATCGCGTTCGCGTTCTTCGTCATCTGGGAACTGACTGCCGAGCACCCGGTCGTCGACCTGTCGCTGTTCCGCATGCGGAACTTCACCGGCGGCACCGTCGCGCTGTCGATCGGGTACGGCCTGTACTTCGGTAACCTCGTGCTGTTGCCGCTGTGGCTGCAGACGCAGATCGGCTACACGGCGACCGACGCCGGTCTCGTGATGGCGCCGGTCGGGCTGTTCGCGATCCTGCTGTCGCCACTCACCGGGAAGTACCTGCCGCGCACCGATCCGCGCTTTATCTCGACGGCGTCGTTCCTGACGTTTGCGCTGTGCTTCTGGATGCGGTCGCGCTACACGACGGGGGTCGACGAATGGTCGCTGACGCTGCCGACGCTCGTACAGGGCATCGCGATGGCCGGCTTCTTCATCCCGCTGGTATCGATCACGCTGTCGGGCCTGCCCGGCCACCGCATTCCCGCGGCATCGGGCCTGTCGAACTTCGTGCGGATCATGTGCGGCGGCATCGGCACGTCGATCTTCCAGACGGCCTGGGACCATCGCAACAACTTCCATCACGCGCAACTAGTCGAGCAGGCGAACGTCTACAACCCGACGTTCAACCAGGCCGTCACGCAGATGGGCAACCTCGGGCTGACGCGGGACCAGGCACACGGGCTGATCAACAACCTGGCCACGCAGCAGGCCGCGCAGCTCGGCGTGAACGACCTGTTCTACATTTCGGCGGCGATCTTCGTGCTGCTGATCGGGCTGATCTGGATCACGAAGCCCGAGCGCTCGGGCGGTGGCGATGCAGGTGCCGCGGCATCGGCTGCACACTGAACACGCTGCCTGGACGCAAACAAAAAGCCCCGCTTCGTGAAGCGGGGCTTTTTCATTCCGACGGGCGCGCGTTCGCGCGGCTGCGTCAGGCTGCCGTGACGACGAGCCGCTCCGGCGCCAGCACGCCGTTTGCCTTGCGGGCCACGCCGAGCAGGCGAGTCGCGTCGTAGACGCGCACACGCCCGCCTTCGGTCGCGTCGATCGGGTCGAGCGACGACAGCGGCAAACGCTGCCCGTGCAGGAACCGCTTCGCGCTGGTTTCATCGAGACGAACCAGCGGAAACGTCGACAGCAACGCATCGACCGGCTGGAGCCACGCATCACGTGCCGCTTCGTCGGCATCGGACAGCGCATCGAGCGTTACCGCATGCTCGAGCGTCAGCGCGCCGACGCCCGTGCGCCGCAGCATCGTCAGATGCGCACCGCAACCGAGCGCCTCACCGATATCCTCTGCCAGCGTGCGCACATAAGTGCCCTTGCTGCAGGTCACGCGAAACGTCACGTCAGGCAGGTCGCACGCGAGCAGGTCGAGGGCGAGGATCGTCACGTTGCGGCCCTCGCGCTCGACGGTTTGCCCCGCGCGCGCATATTCATACAGAGGTTTGCCATCGCGCTTGAGCGCCGAATACATCGGCGGCACCTGCACGATCTCGCCGGTGAAGCGCACCAGCGCGGCTTCCACCGCCGCACGGTCGCATTCGACGGGGCGCGTGTCGATCACCTCGCCTTCCGCGTCGCCGGTAGCCGTACGCTGGCCGAGACGCATCGTCGCTTCGTAGGTCTTGTCCGCTTCGAGCAGATCCTGCGAGAACTTCGTCGCCTCGCCGAAACACAGCGGCAGCAAACCCGAAGCCAGGGGATCGAGCGTACCGGTGTGACCGGCTTTTTTCGCGAGCAGCAGGCGCTTCGCGCGAATCAGTGCATCGTTGCTCGAAAGGCCGACCGGCTTGTCGAGCAGGAGGACGCCGTCCAGCACGCGCCGGGGCACGCGCGGACGTTGGGATGCTGCAGTCGTCATAGGCCGGTCGAGCTCAGTCGTCCTTGGTAGCCGCGTCGGCCTCGTCGTCGTCCTTCGCGCGCGTCGAGTTCGCTTCCTTGATCAGGCGCGACATTTCCACGGCCTTCTCGATCGTCTGGTCGTAGTGGAAATGCAGCGTCGGCACCGTATGGATGTGCAGGCGCTTGAACAACAGGTTGTGCAAGTGACCCGACGCGTGGTTCAGCGCTTCCTGCGTCTTGGCCGGATCGCCGGTCAACGCGGTGAAGTAGACCTTCGCGTGCGCATAATCCGGCGTGAGTTCGACGCTCTGGATGGTCACGATGCCGATGCGCGGGTCTTTGACCTCGCGCATGATGAGTTCGGACAGATCGCGCTGAATCTGGTCAGCGATCTGCACGTTGCGATTGGGGGAAGTACGTTTCCTGGACATGATCGATCCGTGATCCGTTTATCAGGATGAAGCGGCGGCCAGTGTTGGCGCGCCACCATGAAAATGGGCGGGACAGGCCCAAGCCTGCCCCGCCCATGAGCCGATGCGCGAGGATTACAGCGTACGCGCGACTTCGGTCACTTCGAAGACTTCGAACTGGTCGCCTTCGATGACGTCGTTGAAGTTCTTCACCGACATACCGCACTCGAAGCCTTGCTTCACTTCCTTCACGTCGTCCTTGAAGCGCTTCAGCGATTCGAGTTCGCCCGTGAAGATCACGACGTTGTTGCGCAGCACGCGAACCGACGACGAGCGCTTGACGATACCGTCCGTGACCATACAGCCGGCGACCGTGCCGACCTTCGGCACCTTGAACACCTGGCGCACCTCGACCATGCCGGTGACGACTTCGCGCTTCTCCGGCGCCAGCATGCCCGACATTGCCGCCTTCACCTCATCCACTGCGTCGTAGATGATGTTGTAGTAGCGGATGTCGATGCCGTTCGCTTCGGCCAGCTTGCGCGCCTGTGCATCCGCACGCGTGTTGAAGCCGATGATGACAGCCTTCGATGCCGTTGCGAGGTTGACGTCGTTTTCGCTGATGCCACCCACCGCGCTGTGCACGATCTGCACGCGCACTTCGTCGGTCGACAGCTTGAGCAGCGACTGCACGAGCGCTTCCTGCGAGCCCTGCACGTCCGCCTTGATGATGAGCGGCAGGTTCTGCACTTCGCCTTCGCCCATCTGCTCGAGCATGCTTTCCAGCTTCGCGGCCTGCTGCTTCGCCAGCTTCACGTCGCGGAACTTGCCCTGACGGAACAATGCGATTTCACGCGCCTTGCGCTCGTCCGGCAGCACGATCACTTCCTCGCCAGCGCCCGGCACTTCCGACAGACCCTGGATTTCGACCGGGATCGACGGGCCGGCTTCCTTCGTCGGCTTGCCGTTCTCGTCGAGCATCGCGCGTACGCGGCCGTAGGCCGTACCCGCCAGCACGATGTCGCCGCGGTTCAGCGTACCGGACTGCACGAGGATCGTCGCGACCGGGCCCTTGCCCTTGTCGAGCTTCGCCTCGATCACGATACCCTTGGCCGGCGCTTCGACCGGTGCCTTCAGCTCCAGCACTTCGGCTTGCAGCAGCACGTTCTCGAGCAGATCGTCGATGCCCGCGCCCGTCTTTGCCGACACCGGCACGAACGGCGAATCGCCACCGTATTCTTCCGGCACGACGCCTTCCGCGACCAGTTCCTGCTTGACGCGATCGGGGTTCGCTTCCGGCTTGTCGATCTTGTTGATCGCGACGACGATCGGCACACCACCCGCCTTCGCGTGGGCAATGGCTTCCTTCGTCTGCGGCATCACGCCGTCGTCGGCTGCCACCACCAGCACCACGATGTCGGTCGCCTTCGCGCCGCGTGCACGCATTGCCGTGAACGCTTCGTGACCCGGCGTATCGAGGAACGTGATGACGCCACGCGGCGTATCGACGTGATACGCGCCGATGTGCTGCGTAATGCCGCCCGCTTCGCCTGCGGCAACCTTCGCGCGGCGGATGTGGTCGAGCAGCGAGGTCTTGCCGTGGTCGACGTGACCCATCACCGTGACGACCGGCGGACGCGGCAGTTGCTCGGCGTCGGTACCGGTTTCGCCTTCGACGAGCAGCGCTTCCGGATCGTCCAGCTTCGCGGCAACCGCGCGGTGGCCCAGTTCCTCGACGACGATCATCGCCGTTTCCTGGTCCAGCACCTGGTTGATCGTGACCATCTGGCCCATCTTCATCATCACCTTGATGACTTCGGAGGCCTTGATCGACATCTTGTGCGCGAGATCGGCAACCGACACGGTTTCCGGCACGTGCACTTCACGGACGATCGGCTCGGTCGGCGCCTGGAAGGACGATGCACTGTCCTGGTGACGGCCACGGCCCTTCGGGCCGCCGCGCCAGCCGCGGTCGACGCCGCCGCTCGAATCGCCGCGCGTCTTGATGCCGCGACGCTTCGACGCGTCGTCCTGCCAGCCGCCCTTGCCAGCGCCCGGCTTCTTGTTGCGGTCGCCCGCGCCTGCCGGCGCCTGCGTCGTTGCCGGTGCCGCACCGGCCGGCTTCTTCACGGCCGGGCGCGCCTGCGCACCTTCCGGCTTTGCCGGCTTGTGCAGCGTGCCCTTCGCTTCGGCCGGCTTCGGCGGCTCGACCGGTTTCGGCGGCTCGACTGCCTTGACGACGGCCTTGCGCGGCGTGTTCATCATCTCGCGAATCGCACGCGCTTCGGCTTCAGCCGCCGCACGGCGCTTGCTGATCTCTTCCTGCTCGGCACGCGCCTTGTCCGCTGCCTCGCGGGCAGCGTCTTCAGCCTTCTTCGCCGCTTCGCGCTGCGCCGCACGTTCGGCGGCTGCGCGCGCCTCGTCCTGCGCGGACTGCGCCGATTGCGGAGTCTCCGCTTCCTGTTCGGCTGCAGCAGCCTGCTGTGCGGCCGCCTGCTGCTGTGCCGCCGCAGCTTCGGCCGCGGCACGCTTCGCCGCCGCTTCTTCCTCGGCGCGACGGCGCTCGGCTTCGGCCGCTTCCTCGCGGGCACGACGTTCCGCTTCCTCGCGCTCGAGGCGCTCCTGACGCTCGCGCAGTTCCTGCGCCTGCTTCTCGAGCAGCTCGGCCTCGCGGCGCGCTTCTTCCTCGCGACGCTTCAGTTCTGCATCGTCGTCCGCTTCGGCGACCTGCGCCTGACCCTGTTCCGCACCTTCGGCCACGTCGTCGCGCTTGACGAACGTACGCTTCTTGCGGACCTCGACCTGAATGGTGCGAGCCTTGCCCGTCGCGTCAGATTGCTTGATCTCCGACGTATGCTTGCGGGTCAGCGTGATCTTGCGCTTGTCGCCGTCGGTTGCGCCGTGCGACTTGCGCAAATGATCGAGCAGACGCGCCTTGTCCGTTTCGGACAGCGCATCGTCTTCACTCGCTTTCTGGACGCCCGCTGCCTGCAGCTGTTCGAGCAGCACACCAGCAGGCATTTTCAGTTCCGCGGCAAATTGGGCTACGTTGTTACTCGCCATTCATTCCTCTTAGTGCAAGGACCGATTCCTTGCGGTTAGCATCGGGTCAGGCCATACGGCCGCCATCAAATCAGTGCGCCATGGTCATTTCTCACTGGAACCAGTGTTCACGTGCTTTCATGATCAACGCCTTAGCGGCATCCTCTTCCATCCCGGTCATGTCGACCAGTTCATCCACAGCCAGCTCGGCGAGATCGTCGCGCGTCTGCACGCCGTGTTCAGCCAGCTTCGCGAGCAGCTCCGGCGTAATGCCGTCGAGGCTCTTGAGATCCAGCGCTGCGTTCTCGACCTTTTCTTCGTTCGCGATCGCCATCGTCAACAGCGCGTCGCGTGCGCGGTTGCGCAGTTCGTGCACGGTGTCCTCGTCGAACGCCTCGATTTCGAGCATTTCGTTGAGCGGCACGTACGCGATCTCTTCCAGACTCGTGAAGCCTTCGTCGATCAGGATGTCGGCAACTTCTTCGTCGACGTCGAGACGCGCCATGAACAGCGCACGCAGCCGGTCGCGTTCTTCACCCTGCTTCAGGGCGGATTCGTCCGGCGTCATGATGTTGATCTGCCAACCGGTCAGTTCGCCAGCAAGACGAACGTTCTGACCGCTGCGGCCGATCGCGACAGCCAGCTCGTTCTCGTCGACGACGACGTCCATCGAGTGCTTTTCTTCATCGACGACAATCGACTGGACAGCTGCCGGCGCGAGCGCGCCGATCACGAACTGGGCGGGATCCTCCGACCATAGCACGATGTCGATGTTTTCGCCACCGAGCTCGTTGCGCACGGCCTGCACTCGGGAACCGCGGATACCGACGCAGGTGCCGATCGGGTCGATCCGCTTGTCGTACGCGATGACGCCGATCTTCGCGCGCACGCCCGGGTCGCGGGCAGCCGCCTTGATCTCGAGCAGGCCCTGCTCGATTTCCGGCACTTCCATCTCGAACAGCTTCATCAGGAACTCGGGCGCCGTACGCGACAGTTCGATCTGCGGGCCGCGCGCGGTGCGGTCGACCTTCGCGATGTACGCACGCACGCGGTCGCCCACGCGCAGGTTTTCCTTCGGGATCAGCTGATCGCGGCGCAGCAGCGCCTCGACACGGCCCGATTCGACGATGAAGTTGCCCTTGTCGAGGCGCTTCACCGTACCCGTCATGATCTTTTCGCCACGTTCGAGGTAATCGTTCAGGATCTGCTCGCGCTCGGCGTCGCGCACCTTCTGCAGGATCACCTGCTTCGCGGCCTGCGCGCCGATGCGACCGAACTCGATCGACGGAACGGGTTCCTCGACATACTCGCCGACTTCGACGTCGGGCTTCTGCTCACGCGCTTCGAACAGCAGGATCTCGCGATCCGGCTCCTGCAAGCCTGCCTCGTCGGGCACGACGAGCCAGCGACGGAAGGTTTCGTGCTCGCCGCTTTCGCGATCGATATGGACGCGGATTTCGGCGCCTTCGTCGAACAGCTTCTTGGAAGCAGATGCGAGCGCGGCCTCGAGGGCGCCCAGCACCACATCCTTGTCGACGTTTTTCTCGCGCGCCAGCGCATCCACCAGCATCAACACTTCGCGACTCATTATTTGCGGCTCCTAAAGTCAACTTGCGGAATCAGGCGGGCTTTGTCGATATCGGCCAGCGTGAAATCCAGCATGGCCGCCTCGCCCTTCTTCCTCTCAAATTCCAAACCGATCGTTTCGCCATTCGGCGCGTGCAGAATGCCCCGGTACGTCTTGCGCCCGTCCAGCGGCTTTTTCAAGGTCACGGAAACTTCGCTGCCGGCGAAGCGCTCGAAGTCGGCCAGCTTCTTCAACGGGCGGTCGAGCCCCGGGGACGAGACTTCGAGCCGTTCGTAATCGATGTTTTCGACCGTCAAGACGTGCTGGAGCTGACGCGTGACCTTTTCGCAATCTTCGAGCGAGATGCCGGCAGGCTGATCGATATAGATGCAAAGCATGCCGCGCCCAGTGCGCTCGAGATCCACCAGCTCGTAACCGAGCCCGGTGACCGTGGTTTCTATCAGTTCCGTCAGTTGCACAGTGTCCTCTCAGGTGTTCGCGCCCGCCGCTCGCGAATTCACCCGCGGGCGCGCGCCTTAGCCGGCGCAGGAAGCGCTACCCGAGATGCCTAACCGTTTCAGCAAAAAAAAATGGGCGGAACGCCCATCTTCTTACTGGTGGTCGCACCTGAGCCGCACATTGAATCCGTACGCCCAGCGACTCCGCGATTATAGCGATTTTTGGCGCAAACGCCAAGCCAGCCGGTAAAAGCAGCGTATCGCCCGCCTTTACCGACCCAAAAATGCGAAATCGGGTTATCCGATCAGCCAGCACCATCCTGCCAGGCCGGAGATCGGTCATGCCGGCTGCGACGCAGCGGCACGCAATATATATACAGTCGAAAGCGATCGGCGCAATACGCCGTGCCGGCAAAATCGGCGGGATGCCGATCGGGCCGGCACGCCGGCGGCTTTGCGCCGCCGTGCGCCAACATGTGTTTAGCGGCTGCGCGTACGACTGCGCTGCTGACGCTGGCCGCCGCCGCGCGGACCGCCGCCGTTGCCGGCGCCGTCAGCCCGATTGCCGTTCGGATTGCGATTGCCGCCACCCTTGCTGCCGCCGCGCTTGGCGCCCGCGCCTTCGCGCTTGGGGCCTGCGCCGTACGACGCACGGTTGCCGTCGACATCACGGCCGCCACCCGCGCGATTGCCGTCGCGACCACCGCCCGCACGGTTGCCATCGCGGCCGCCGCCGGCACGATTGCCGTAACCCGACGGCGCAACCGGCAGGCTGCCGTAGCCGCTCAGGCCCGGCAACCCCGGCCCGCCGCGCCGACCGCCGCCGCGACGCGGCTGATCCAGCTGCCCGTGAGCCGTCAGCACCGGCTCGCGGCTGATGAAGCCCATCGATGTCTGCATCGGATCGGGCTGGCGACGCTCGGCCTGGCCGGCACCGCCGCGCTTGCCCTTCTCCTCGGACGGTGCCTTCAGACCGACGGTCGCCATCAGCTTGCGCACCTGCGTGTCGTCGAGCTCCTCCCAGCGGCCGCGCTTCAGACCGCGCGGCAGCGGAATCGGACCGTGACGCGTACGGATCAGGCGGCTCACCATCAGGCCGACCGCCTCGAACATCCGGCGCACTTCGCGGTTGCGGCCTTCGGCCAGCGCGACGTGATACCAGTGGTTCGTACCCTCGCCGCCGCCGTCGCGGATGCGCAGGAAGTTTGCCGGGCCGTCATCGAGCTCGACACCATGCAGCAGCTTCTGACGCATGCCTTCGGCCAGTTCGCCGACGACGCGCACCGCGTATTCGCGCTCGACGCTGTAGCGCGGATGCATGAAGCGGTTTGCGAGGTCGCCCGAAGTCGTCAGCATCAGCAGACCTTCGGTATTGAAGTCGAGGCGGCCGACCGCGAGCCACTTCGCCGTCTTCATCGGCGGCAGTCGGTCGAACACCGACGGACGGCCTTCCGGATCCGCGTGACTGACGATCTCGCCCGTCGGCTTGTGGTACAGCAGCACCCGCGGCGGCTTGTTCGGCAGCTTGCGCTTGACCGGCTTGCCGTTGATCCGCACCTGGTCGGTCGGCATGATGCGCTGGCCGATGTGTGCGGGCTCGCCGTTCACCGACACGCGACCGGCGACGATCAGCTCTTCCATCTCACGGCGCGAGCCCATGCCCGCTTCCGCCAGCACCTTGTGCAGCTTCGGCGCGTCGTCGTCCGGCGACAGCACGCGCTTGTTCGCCGGCTGGTTGCGGCCGCGACGCAGCATCGGCGCACGCACGCCGCTACCGCCCGCGGAATTGTCGGCGTCGAATGCCGGCGACGTCACGTAGGCAAACAGTTCGTCCTGGGACGCGTCGCCTTCCGTCTTCGCCGCACCACCTTCAGCCTTCGATGCGCCGCCGCGACGGCCCTGGCCGCCCTGACCGCCCTGGGTCTTGGTCGCACTTTCGCGCTTGCCGGCCGGCTTGCGACCGCCCTTGGCCGCGCCTTCCTTGCGCGGCGCACGCGCCGGCTGCTGCGCGTCGGCGGCTTCGGCCGGCTGTGCGTCAGCGTCTTCGCCACCCTGCGGCTCGCCTTCGGCGCCCTTCGACTTGGCCGCCGCGCGACGTCGCGCGATCAGGCTGCGCGGGCCTCGCCGCAGACCGCGGCGGGGACGCTCGTCGCCACCCTCGGCCGGAGCGCCCTGCTCCGGTGCATCGTCGGCACGCGCTGCCTGCACGGCAGGCGCGGACGATTCAATATCGTGGATATCTGTCAAAACAACCTCAAAATGTCAGGTCTCGCGCCCGGCGCGGGCGCGGCAAGAAGTTGGCCGCGTTCAGGCGCGACGCTGTTCGGGTTCTGCTTCGTCGTCCGGCAGCGCGTCGACACCGATGGGTGCACTGGCGCTTCGTACGGCATCGGCGAGACTGTCGGACGTGTCGTCCAGCATCTCGCCGTCCGCGGGACGGGAACGGGAGGCGTCGGCCTGACCAGCCTCGCCGGGCATGTCGCCGGCCGCTTCCGTTGTTCCGTCTCCGGCAACCGCTTCGGCGGCCGGCTTGCGATCTTCCTCGCTCCAATCCGCGCGCAGCGGCTCGGGCTGCACACCGGCCGGCACTACTTCGGCGCCAGCCTGTTCCAGTTGTTCCGCTTGCCCGCGATCAGCTTCGAGCGTATCGCGGCTCGCGATTTCCTGCGTCGGCACGACGTCCACCGCGGAATCGCCCGGCAATCCGGCCGACTGGCCGGCGGATGCCTCGTCCGCCTGCGGCGCGTCGCCCGCTGCGTCGTCGGCAATCGACATGTCTCCGTCGAAATCCATCGCCTGCTGCGCCAGCAGCGCAGCCTCGATGTTCGCGGCCGGCTCTTCGAGCGCCGGCAGATCATCGAGCGCCTTCAGGCCGAGGTCGTCGAGAAACTGCTTGGTCGTCGCATACAGCGCCGGGCGCCCCGGCACGTCACGATGACCGATCACTTCGATCCAGCCGCGATCCTCGAGTTGCTTGACCACCTGCGTATTGACCGTGACACCGCGAATCTCTTCGATGTCGCCGCGCGTGACGGGTTGCCGGTACGCGATGATCGCGAGCGTCTCGAGCACCGCGCGCGAATATTTCGGCGGCTTCTCGGGATGCAGGCGATCCAGATAGTGACGCATCGCCGGCTTGCTCTGGAAGCGCCATCCGGTCGCCAGCGCCACCAGTTCGACGCCGCGGCCGGACCAATCCTGTTTCAGATCTTCGAGCAACGTGCGGACCGTGTCAGCCGACACGCCGTCGGCAAAGAGCTTGCGCAAATCGCCGAGCTTCAGCGGTTCCTGCGCGCAGATCAAAGCAGTCTCGAGGACGATCTTCGCCTCTTGGGTATTCATGCAGCTAGGCCAGACCCTGTGGTCAAACGAACCGGATCAACAAACAGACGAAAGGAACGGAAGACGCGCTCGCCCGATTCTGATCGGTCATATTGATGGGAGCACGAACCGGGGGCGGCGAACCAACTTCAGGCCAGGCCCAAACCGGACGGAACAGCACGGCTCAACGACGGAACCGCGTGACTGAGCGCCATATTACGCAAAATTGCCCGGTGCGTAAAGATGAGCCGAACCGGCTGCCGCCAGCGCGCCGAATCCGCTCCGGCCCCGCTTCAGCGGGTGGCCGCTCCGCGCGCGAGGAAGCTGCGCAGCCGCTCGACGCCCGCGTCGAGTCGTGCCGGATCGCATGCGTAGCACCAGCGCACGAACCCTTCGCCTTCCGGGCCGAATGCACGCCCGGGCGCAAGGCCGAGCCCCGCTTCACGCACCAGCGTCTTGCAGAACGCCAGACTGTCGGCCGCGCCCGGCAGGCGCAGGAACAGGTACATCGCGCCCGGTGGCGGCGGCACCTCGACGCCCGGCAGCGTGCGCAGCGCGGCAACCAGGTGATCGCGCGCGTCACGCAGCGCCGCGACGAACGACCGCACGAACGGCTCGCCATCGCGCAGTGCGACCTCACCCGCAGCCTGCACGAAACCCGGCGCGCACGACGTGTTGTATTCGACGAGCTTCGACAGGTCGCCCATCACCGCTGCCGGCGCGATGAGCCATCCCAGGCGCCAGCCCGTCATCGCCCATGCTTTCGAAAACGAATTCACGACAACGACCCGCTCTTCGCGCGACGCGATGTCGAGGAACGACGGCGCGCCGTCCGCGCCGAACGCGAGCCGCTCGTACACCTCGTCGGCAACCAGCCAGATGCCGTGGCGGCGGCAATGGGCGAGCACGGCCCGCTGGTCGTCACGCGACATCGTCCAGCCGGTCGGATTGTTCGGCGAGTTGATCAGCAGCATCCGCGTATCGGGTGTCAGCGCCGCAAGCAGCCGCCCGATCTCGAGCTGCCAGCCTGCCTCGCCATAGCCGAGTGGCACACATTCGACCCGCGCCCCAAGAATCTTCGGAATCTCGACGAGATTCGGCCACAGTGGCGTGACCGCGACGACGCGCTCGCCCGGACCGACCAGCAGCTGCGCGGCCAGCATCAGCGCACTCACGCCCGAACTCGTCACGGCCACGGTGTCGGCCGCCGTCGCACCGTGACGGGCGCTGACGTAGGCCGCGATCGCGTCGCGCAACGGCGCGGTACCGAGGTTGTGCGTGTAGAAGGTTTCGCCGTCGCGCAGCGCCGCCGCCGCGGCGTCGCGGATGAAGTCCGGCGTCACGCGATCGGATTCGCCGAACCAGAACGGCAGCATGTCCGGCACGCCGAAGCCGGCGTTTGCCACTTCCCGGATCAGCGACGGACGCAACGCGTGCACCACATCGCGCGCCGCCAGCGCGCCAGACACCGAAAGAGAACCTGCAGAATGCGCCATCGAGCACCACCATCGAGGAACACGATCCGCGTAGTGTACCGGCCCCAAGCCGGACCGACGCGCGTCGGTGCGCGTCAGTCGAGGTCCTCCGCCCTCGCCGGCATCTGCCGCACAAGCTCCCAGATCGCCTGAGCGGCAGGCGACAACGACCTGTCGCGGCGGCGCACCAGCTCGACCGTGCGTTCGGTGCGCGGCGTGAGCGGCCGCGCGACGAGCGTCGAGCCGGCCGGCAGCGGCAGCGACAGCCACGGCTGCACACTCACACCGACGCCGGCCTCGACGAGGCCGAACACGGTCGCCGAATGCCCGAGCTCCTGCATGACCGTCGCGTTGACACGATGGGCGGCCAGCGCGGCATCGATCAGCGGCCGGCTTCCCGACGCATGATCGAGGAGCACGAGGCGCTCGCCGTCCAGCGCCGTCCAGGGCACCTCGGCGCGCGCCGCGAGCGGATGGTCGGCGCGCGCGACAAGGCAGAACGAATCGGTCATCAGCGGTTCGCAGACGAGATCGCCAACCGTGAGCGGCCCGATCACGACGCCGAAATCGACCTCGCTCGACTTCACCTTGCGCAACACATCGCTCTGCACGTCGTCGCGCAAGCCCAGCGTCACGAACGGGAACTGGCGCTCACACGACGCAACCACGCGCGGCATCAGCCGGCATGCGATCGTCGGGCTGGCCGCGACGATCACGCGCCCCCGGCGCTGCTCGCCGATTTCGCGAATCTCGCGCAGCGTGTCGTCGAGATCGTCGAGCAGACGAGACACACTCGCGATCAGGTTCGCGCCGACATCGGTCAGCTGCACGTCGCGCGTCGTGCGGTCGATCAGCTTCAACCCGAGCTCGGCCTCGAGCTCGCGCACGCAGCGGCTGACCGCGGACTGCGTGAGCCCGATTTCGTCGCCCGCGCGACTGAAGCTACTGAGCCGCGCTACCTCGATGAAGACGCGAAGCTGGCGCAGCGTGACGTTCATTTCCTGACCTCATCAATCGTCGATATCGATGCACGATTTTAATGCGCGAATCCGGCGTCGACGTGCGAATCAGGCATCTGCCCCCATGTTTCGCTGCGGTGCAATACCTACGCGAACGCACGCGGTGCGGGCGAACTGCACAAGATTGGTGATTGTCCCGATTTGCTGGCGGGTTATTTTGGCGTCTTATACGCCCCTAGCTGACTTAGCCGTTAGCTCGCTGCCAAGCGGCTCTCGAGGGAATTACCTCCGACATGGCACGCTTCGTGCATCACCTGGCGCACAGGGCGCAGGTTTCGTCGGACGGAAGAGCAGAAACGCCGCTGCCGGCCAACCGGACGCCCCCACCCGGCACTCGACGATCGAGTGCTTGAAGAGTGCGCGGCGCAGGGCAGCGCACCGGAGTTAGCTTCGCTGAGGTGAGGACATGATGCTGTTCGACGATTTGAGAGATAACGAGTGGGCGCTGGTCGAAGGTCTGTTTTGCTCGGAACCCGCACGGAGTGAGCGGCGCGGCCGCCCCCGCGTGGAAGCCCGCTCGGTGGTGAACGCCGTGCTGTGGGTGCTGTCGACGGGCGAAGGCTGGTCGAAGCTGCCAGGCCGCTATCCGTCGCCGCCGACTTGCCGCCGCCGCTTCGACGAATGGCAGGCAGACGGCACGCTCGCCGAAATCGTGAAGCGACTCGGCACGAGCGGCCGGCAGATCTCCCTGCGCGGGCGCATCGGCGCGAGTGCTGCGAAGCCGCCCGCCCCGCCGAGCCGCGACCGGCTGCGCGGCGCCTTCTGGACCAATCCGGAATCCTGGCGCGCGCCCGTCAAGATGGCGTAACGAATGCTCGATCGGGCGGCTTCGGCCGCCCGGTTTCTTTCCGCAACTCGATCTGTTCGCGACGCCTGCGGTGCCGTCGATTACCGTTGTCGTGGCGCGATACATCTATTTACCAATATTTACAGCAAGCCTGCACTCCCGCGCTTACCTTAGCGACATATCAACAAGCCGCGTGGCTTGAGGGGAGCCCCGCCATGAAACCAATGTCACTGCTCGTTGCATGCGGCATTGTCATTTCCCTGGCGTTGTCCGCTCCAGCCCGCGCCGACGATCGCGCGAAGCCGCCCCATCGCCAGCAGGATCACCGGAACACGCTCCGCCAGCCACCCTCCGCCAACGCGTCCGGCCGGCAGACCGTACCGCGCGGCGACCTGCGCGGCGACATCGCCAGCAATGCGCGAGCGCGCATCGGCTCGCAGCCGTCGGACGTACCGCGTCATCCGTAGTCCTGCCAATTTCAGGATTTCACCAAAGAAAATGCCCGCTGCCGGGAACTGCGCCGCATGCGGCGAGTCACAACGTTGCCATGAGCACAGCGTGGCAACAGCAAAAGTATCCGGTACGCCCGTATCCTCGCGATACGGGCTTTTTTTTTTTGCATCGCCTGCCGCTCGGCGATGCGTTTGGAGAAATGATCGGCCGCTACAGGCGGCTTTCGAGAATCGCCACGGCACTCGCTTCGCTCAATGCGTAGTCGGCCATGCGGCGATCGGTCCAGGAAAGTAATTTCTCGTCGCGCTCGAGGCGCGAGAACTCGGCTCGGCCGCTTTCGGTCAGCACGGCAATGTCGACCGGTGCGTGAAAGCCCGGCGCGGGGGCAACGGTTTTCTGCCTGACCGTGTCCATCAGCCCAAGCGAACGGAGATACTCGAACACGCCCGGGCGGCGCGCCCACGGTACCTGGCGGTACTGCACTCGTCTCAATGCGTCGAGCACCGCTTCGTTGGAATACGTGGCCATCTCGATTCTTTCTTAAAGTGCAGCGACAATGCGAAGCGGCGCGCCGGGCGGGGTCTCCACCCACCGATACCGCCACCGATTCTGGAGGCCGACGTTCGGCGTCGCGTCAGGGCTGGATCGTCAGCCGTCCATAAAAAGACACCATACCCCAATCAAATTGATTCTGTTCGATTCATTTGTACTTCTCTTCATCTGTTTCATGCTCTGCCGCAAGCGGCGGCAAATCATCTCGATGGCCGCCGCTGCGCTGTTCTGGCTGCTCGCGACAGGCTGGCTCACCGCGCCGCTGATCGCGTGGACCGAGGCGGGAGTCGTACCTGTCGAGCACCCGGACATGCATGGGCGGACCACACTGATTCTCATCGGCGCCGGAACACGGCGCACCGACGCCGGGCTGCAGCCCCCGCCTGACGGAGCCGCTCGCATCCACAAGGTCGCGGCGCTCTACCACGCGTGCCGGCAGCAGGCCGCACACTGCACCGTGGTGATGTCGGGCGGCGACCCGCAGCATCACGGAGAAACCGAAGCGGCCGTCTACGGACGCCAGCTCGTCGCGGAAGGCATTGCTCCCGCGGACCTCGTTCTGGAACCAGATAGCCGCACAACCTACGAAAACGCGAAATTCACTGCACCTATACTACGCTCACAGCATGACGACGCACGCATTCTCGTCACTTCGTCATATCAGATGCGCCGCGCATTGCTCGATTTCCGCCACTTCGGGATCGACCCGCAGCCCGTTTATGCGAATCGCCGGCGCGCGCAAACCGGCTGGCTGCCGCGCTGGCGCAACCTGGCCAACGCCGAACAGGCGCTGCATGAACTGGTCGGCATCGCGCAGTTCCACGTCTATCGATGGCTCGGGTGGTTCTGACTGACGGCTGCGGGAAACCCGAGCGGGAATGAATGCGGCGGCGACGATGGCAGGCGCGTGACGAAGTGTGCGAAGTGTTGCGCGACTTCAACGGGGCCTTGCGTCCCGCCTCGATCCGATGCACATTGATCCGTCACTTTTGTTACACTCGACACGCACTCGATTGCAGTCGCCAGACAAAACGGCAACACTCGGGTTCATCACCACTTAGCGGAGGTAAAGCAATGAAGAAGACGTCCCTGGCTATCCTGGTAGCGATGTCGGCGCTGACTGGCGCAGCGTATGCGCAAGAGAGCACGGAAATCAAGACGATTACCGATCCGGCCAAGATCTCCGAGATCGAGCAGCGTGCACAGGCGCTGCAGCAGCAGCAAGCGGCCGAAGCCGCACAGCCGGCGATGCAGGAAGAGCATCACCACGGCAAGAAGGCTGCTCACCACAAGGCTGCCGCGAAGAAGGCCGGCAAGAAGGCTGCCAAGGCCGCAGACGCTGCCAGCCAGTAAGTTCGGCGGTACCGCACAAGAAAAAGCCGAATCCGGGCAACCGGGTTCGGCTTTTTTGATTGCGGCGCGCGTGCGCTGTGCTAAAGTCGCGCACCGAATTTTTCCACCCGTGCGCACCCCGGTGCGGAGGACAGCATGAGCAACATTCAACTCGACATCGAGTGGACCGAAGCCGCCACTCGCCAGATCAAGCAACTGATGCCCCGCGGCTCGGCCGACGCATTCCTCGCGCTGCCGCCGATCGAGTGCCTGCCGATGGAGGGCGACGTGCTCTTCCTCGGCCCGCAAGGCAAACAGCAACCGTTCATCGTCGCCGAGCGCCAGTATCATCACGACGGCGACGCCGACTGGACGATCATCCTGATCCTCGACGTCCCCAACACGTCGCACTGACGCACCCCGCGACCGGACACGTCCGGTCGCCCCACCCGGCTCAGACGAGCTTCGACAGCACGCGGATTTCGGAACGCTCGATCCAGTCCGCGGCCGCTTCGCGATAAGCAAGAATGTGCGCGGAACGCGCATGGGCAGCAAGCGCCTCCTCGCTTTCCCAACGCTCGACGAATACGAACCGCGCGGGCTCCTTCAGATCCCGATGCAGGTCGTACTGCAGCGCGCCTGCTTCGTTGCGGGTCGGCTCGACGATCCCTTCGAGCTGGACGCGCAACTTCTCCTCGGCGCCCGGCTTCGCCACGATCAGCGCCACGACTGCAATTTCCGCCATTCCTTCCCCCTCATCTCGAAAAGTCCGAGAATACGCGAATCGTGTATCGGCTGCGCCGGCACGGCCCCGCACGACGGCCAAAAAAATAGCCCGCGCTTCAGAGAAGCGCGGGCGAAACCGTCGCCCTACGAGGATAGGCGACGGGGCCATCGGGATCCGCACGCTGGCGCGGATCATCATCAGTTGCGCCGACACTTGTCGCATCGGCATTCGAAGACGTCGATACCGTTGATCGCGCGCTCGCGGCGCACCCCCGGTATCTGACGCCATCCTCCCTGTTTCAACGATTCCAACATATAAAGCAGGTTGCATGCCAGCCATCACACGCGAACCACCTCATTGATTTATAAGGACAAAATTTTTGCAGACGACAATACGGCACGTGTTCTGCCGCCGTAACGCGCGGATGTTACGTAACGTCACGAGAAGGGACTGAACACCCCTCTCATGTGCGCGCCGGCGAGCGGCCATGAAAAAGCCCGCCATGTGGCGGGCTTTTTCATTGGTGCGGAGAAACCGCGGAAATCAGCGGAGCTGATTCACGAGCAACCCCATGATCTGGCGAGCCGGCGACGATGTGTCGATCGCACCCGAATCGTCAACGACCGCCACGCGCGTCTGGTCGGCCGTGAGCGCCTTCACGTTGACACGGTACTGCTTCGCCTGCTTTTCCTTCTTGCCGTGGAACAGCTGGCTCCAGAAGCCCTGCTCGGCCGAAGTCAGATCCTTCGGATCGACATAACGCACGAAATACAGGCCCTTCGTGCGATCGCGATCGTCAACCGTGAAGTTCGCACGATCGAGCGCGAGACCGACGTGCAACCACGACCGGTCGTACGGCTCGCCAAGCGTGACTTCCGACGGCACGGCCGCGTCGGCCGCATCGTTGCCTTGCGCCGACGTGCGGGAAACGTTTTGCGCGGCAATCGCGGCAGCCGCCTTCGACGACGCGTCGGTGTCCGCCTTCTTGTCCTTCGGGATCGTGTTGTCCTTGATGTTCGCGATCGGCGGCTCGCCGTTCTTCGCGCGCTGCTCGTTCTGTGCGAGCACGGCCATCAACCGCTTCAGGTATTCGGTCTCGAGCGCCGGATCGTTCGGCTTCGGTTCCCACTTGCTCGAATCGTTGTTCGCGCCCGTGATCGCTTCGCGCATCCCCTTCTGGCTGATGAACACGTAGGTGCCGCCATTCGGCGCCGCATCGAGACGCGTACGGTACTTGTTGCGCTCAGCCGTCACGTACGAGTTGCCCATCGCCTTCGAGATCACGCTGCGGATCAGGCCGTCGTTGATCTGCGGATGGGTTTCGTTCCAGTCGGTTTCCATCACGCCCTTGTCGCGCTGGTCGACGACGAGCAGGAAACCCTGCTCCTGCCAGAAGCGGCGGACCTGCGTCCAGACGTCGGCCGGCTGCTTGCCGTCGATCACGAGCCAGCTCTCGGTGCCGTCGCGCTGGATATGCATGCCGGCTACGGCCGGAGCAACGGTGTCCAGCGCAGGCGCCGCCTGCTGGACCTGCTGAAGCGCGGACAGGGAAGTCGCGCCGCCCTGGGGCGGCAGCGAACGCTGATCGGCCGTCTCGTCGAGCATGTTGGGCGGCACTGCGAGCGACGCTTCCTTCGATTTCGAATCGCTCTTGTAGTCCACTTTCGTGGGCGACGACGTACCGCAACCGGCGACGAGCGCGCCGGTGGCGAGCACTGCAGCGAACCGCATGGTAAGACGAAGATCAGTCATGTTCGGGGAATCCTCTTCCGCTAAATCACGGCGCTTTCCGTGGATCAACCTTGCATTTTACCGGGGCCGCGCCGCGATGTGCAAAAAAGCGACCGGCAAGAAAAAACCCGCGTCAGCCCAAGCTGACGCGGGTTCTTGTCTGGTCGGGGCGAGAGGATTTGAACCTCCGACCACCTGCACCCCATGCAGGTACGCTACCAGGCTGCGCTACGCCCCGAAAGAAAAAAATTATAACAGACAGTTTCCCGATTTAGAACGGGTCACATGCATTTTGTGAATGTTCTTGCGAAATTTTTTGGCGTAACGCCTCCGATGCAGCCAACGACGCGCATGACATGGCGACCTTCGCACCGGCCGCACGGCCCCCGCGCATCGCATTCAAAGCTTGCGCGCGATACAGATGACCGTCAGGCCGGCGACGCGATTGAAGCGAAACATCGGCAACTCGATCCGGCAGATCGTCTTGAGCAAGCCGTTGACGAACGGATGGTGACGGCGCAATTGCGACGCCGGCTCGCGCGGATGCCGACGCGCCCGCTCCCCCAGCCGCAGCGCTGCCGCAAGCGGAAACGTGAGGCCGAAATAATAGGCGCCGTGCTCGACGTCGAGCCCCGCGCGGCGCACCACGTCCTCGAGACTGCCGAGCGTATATCGGCGCTTGTGCTCGAGAAAATCGTCATGGCCGCTCCAGAGGAACTGGAACGCGGGAACCGTGATCAGGAACCGGCTTCCGGAAGGCGCGCCCGCCACATAACGTGCGAGTAAACCGACGTCGTCGTCGACATGCTCGAGCACGTCCATCAGCAACACGAGATCGGCATCGAATCGTTCGACGGAGCGCCGAAAGTGGATGGGCTTTCCGGCCGCCTCCGCGTCGGTATCGTCGGCGTAGCTCGTATCGACACACCACGCCTCCGACGCCTGCGTACGCTCGAGCAAGTGCTTCGAGAAGAAGCCGGAGCCTGCACCGACATCGAGTATCCGGTTCGCGCCCGATGCACCCAGGAACCGGCGGATCGCACTCGCCTTCGACGCGTAGTACCAGTGATCGCCCACGCCCGCACCCAGTACGTCGACTTCCTTGAGATCCATGACGCTTCCCCGTGATGGCTACTTGTGCTTTGGTCGATACAGCCACTGTCGCCGATCTTACCTCGCCGCTGCCACCGATCCTACCCGTCGACGACGCACATCCGCTATCGGTATCCCGCATTCCGCCCTAATCGAAAAGGACGATGGCCGGTTCGCCGCAAATCGCTACCGTGCGCTTACCCGGCGCGAGACCGATGCGCGCGGGCCATCCGTCCGACTGCATGCCGATCGATCCGGCCCGCCCCGGCTTTGCCGCGTCGCGTGCGAGACACGAGGCGGCGTCGGTCGCCACCGCGGTCGCGACCGCTTGCAACCTTCTTCGACAAAGGACATTGAATGCATCAGAAAAACGAAATTTCCCGTCGACATTTTCTCCGGCTGGGTGCCGGCACGATAGGTGCGGCGCTCGGGAGCGCGTCATTTTTGTCGGCATGCGGAGGCGACTCGATTTCGGTCGCGCCGGTCGCGACGCCGCGGCTGGGTTCCGCATCGAATTTTCGCGACACGGCCGGGCCGGACGGAACCGGCTATGTAACGACGAGCGGCGCGAAGATGAAGAAAGGCGTGATCTATCGGTCATCCGCGCTCGCGTTATCCGCCGCCGACATCGCCACCGTCGGCACGCTCGACATCAGGCAGGTCTGCGACCTGCGCACGCCCGCCGAGATCAAGACACAACCGGATGCGCCGCTGGCCGGTGCCACATGGCAAAACCTCAACGTGCTCGGAGCCGCCAGCATCACCCCGATCCCGACGACCGGCGCCACCGCAACAGCGTTCATGTCGAGCATGTATCGTGCGTTCGTCACGTCGGACTCCGCGCATGCCAGCTATCGTGCACTCTTCACCGGCTTCGCTGCCTCCGGCGAGAACCTGGTGTTCCACTGCACGGCCGGCAAGGACCGCACCGGCTGGGCCACCGCCATTCTGCACACGATCCTCGGCATCTCCGGGCAGACGATACTCGCCGACTACCTGTTGACCAACGCCTACAGCGCGTCGGAAATCTCCGCCTCGATCGCCCAGGCACAAAAAGCCGGCGGGCAAAATGCGGCAGACATGATGACCGCGCTGCAGGGCGCGCACGCCGACTATCTGCAGGCGGCATTCGATCAGGTCACCGCGTCGTACGGCTCGATGGCGTCGTATATCGCGAACGGCCTGCAACTCGACCAGGCAACGCTGAACGCCATCCGGCAGCACATGCTGGCCTGATCCACCCGCGGGCCGCTTCGACGGGGCCGGGTCGCATCTGCGCTTCGATCGCAGCGGCCGCTGCACCTCGTATCCGGCGGAACCCTTACCAGCCAAGGCCTGGGCGGGTTTTCCCGGTTACAACGAAAGCCGCCTGAGGCGGGCCGTGAGAACCAAACGACCGTTTGATCCGCGCGCCCGACCACCCCGAATCCGTTGTCCCGCAGCACGCTGGCCCACTCTGCCCGGGCGCCCGTTGTTTGGTAACGCCGCTCTAGCGTGCTATGCCACACTGCACGGCATCGACGCTCGCGCCGTGTAGTGCCGCGCACCGCCGTCGATCACGACAAGACATGGAGACAGACGATGCGGAATGCGGTCCGGCGCGGCCATCGCTCGCCTTTGGCAATTTTCGACTGGATTTCCGGCCCGCAACGCGCGGCCCGGCCTATTTCGCCCGGAACATCCCGCGTGTTCGGCTGCGGCATGCTGGCGCTCGCGCTGCTTTGTGCCGGTTGCGCGGAATCGTCGGCGCAGCGTGACGGCAACACGTCGGTCGCGTCGACGAAGATCGAACGCACCAAGGCCGAGCGGCTCGCCCGCGAGCAGCAGCTCGCACGTACCGTGCCGTCGCTCGCATCGATCAGCCTGACGCAACCGCGCCCGTTCACGCTGCGCGACTCGGGCCAGAACGGCGCGATGACGTTCCTGCGCGACGTCGATTTCCGTATCGTCAACAATCTCGGCTTCTTCATCCATCAGTTGTCCGCCACGCTGGTGCCGACGCAGGCCGGCGCGCCGATCGTGTTCGACGATCCGACGAGTTTCGAGATCGACGTGCATGAAGGCACGGTCACGCTCGACAACGCGAAGCTGACCGCGCTCTTCAACACCTACATCTTCGGCTACCGCAACGCGCCGCTGCGCAAGCTCGCCGTGTCGGCCGGCGACGGCGTGATTCACCTCCAAGGCGAGATGCAGCGCGACGGCTGGGTGCCGTTCTCGCTGACCGGCACGCTCGCGATCCGCGACGGCAGCCAGCTCGTGTTCCATCCGACGGGGGTGCGCGTTTCGGGCATCAACGCGCAGCCGGTGATGCGCGCGGCCAACGTGAAAATGGCCGACTTGCTGAAAGTCCAGACGCCGATCGCGCAACTCGCCGGCGACGATCTCGTGATGTCGGTCGACAAGCTGATGCCGCCGCCGCGCCTGAAACTCACGATCACCACGGTGCGCGTGACACCAGCCGGCCTCGACCTGAAGCTCGACGACGGCACGCACGCCGGCTTCGCGATGCCTGCGAATGCGCCCCAGCAAGCCATGTACATTCGAGGCGGCGACGTGAAGTTCATGCGCTCGATGCCGATGAACGCGGACATCCTGATCGGCCCGGTCGATCCGGCGAAGCGCGACCAGACTTTCGTGTTCGATCTGTATCACTATCGCGACCAGGTGTCGGCCGGCTACTTTAATTTCGACGAAAGCGGTGCGATGGCGATCCGGATGCCTTCGTACACGGGCCCGGCCAGCGGCGCGCTGCTCGGCAACGCGGCCGCGCGCCTGAACGACAGCTTCCTCGCCGCGCAGCAGACTGCGCTGCGTGACATACGCCAGCACTGGGAAGCCTACGCACTCGCGGCGAACGCCACGCACCCCGGCATGCAGAAGGTCGCCATGCGGCGCACGTCGACCACGCCGTTCAACGAGCGGCACGTGTCGAACCGCAACCCGACGATCCATCTGCGCAACGTCGATTTCAACCTGTCCGGGGATATCGGCTTTCACGTCGAGGATCTCGACGTGGAACTCGTATCGAAGCGGCCCGGCGAACCCGTCGATCTCGACGACCCGAACCAGTACGACATCCGGATTCTCGGCGGCACGGTCGTCGAGTCGTGGAAGGCGATGTCCGCGCTCTTCAACGACTATCTGCTCGACTACTCGCCGCGCTCGCTCAACGACCTGCAGCTGAGCGCGGACGGCACGAACCTGCGTGTCCAGGGCGGCATCAAGCTGTGGAACCATGTGCCCGGCGTCTGGCTGCCGACCGACATGAAGGGCTCGCTGTCCGTGCTCGACGACCGGCATCTCGCGTTCAAGCCATCCCAGGTGTCGGTGCTCGGGATTCCGCAGGCGAAGCTGCTGCGTTCGCTCGGCATCGAGCTCGCTTCGCTGACGCCGTTGCAGCGTCGCGGCGCGGAACTGCGCGGCGACACGCTCGTGCTCGACCAGTACACCGTGTTCCCGCCCCCCGTGCTGAACGGCAAGCTCGGCCAGGCAACGGTCGAGCGCGACGGGCTGCGCCTCACGTTCAGGCGTCTGGCGGGCTCGCCTGCGCCGCAACGGCCGCAGATCGATGCGCCGAGCTACATGTGGATGGAAGGCGGCGACATGAAGATGTTCAACGTGCTCGAACTGAACGTGCGCGCGCTGATCAGGAATTCGGCCGAGGCCGGCCCGATGCGTTTCGACCTGTACGGCTACCGCAGCCAGGTCGCGCAAGGTTCCGTGCGGATGCTGCCGGACGGCACGCTGGTCGTCGACATGGGCCAAAAGAATCCGCTCGCATCGCGTTGATGTGCATGCGCGACGCGCAGCAAAAAGCCCGGTGGCGCGTCGCCAACCGGGCTTTTCATTTCATGCTTCGCGTTTCGCACTCAGTCGTGCTTCAGTCCATCGATCACGTCGAGCAGCGCCTGCCGCAATGCAATTACGTCGACGGTTGCGCCCGGCTTGCCCGGTGTGCGCGCATCGGCGGCCTGGGCCTCCGGCTCGACGGGTGCCGGCGCGGCCCGCTCGCCGCCCGGTGAATCGAGCCGGTTGCGCGCGCCGTTGATCGTGAATCCCTGCTCGTACAACAACTCGCGAATCCGCCGGATCAGCAGCACTTCATGGTGCTGGTAATACCGACGATTGCCACGCCGCTTCACCGGCCGCAGTTGAGTAAATTCCTGTTCCCAATAACGCAGCACATGCGGCTTGACCCCGCACAGCTCGCTGACTTCACCGATCGTGAAGTAGCGCTTCGCGGGAATCGGAGGCAAGACGACTTTCTCAACCGTAGTGGTCATCGTCGGTTAACCGTCGGTAAAGGGTGCGCGGCGGCCGCGCGGGGACGTCAGCGCCCGGGGGCTTACTCCGCGCCGTTTTCGACCAGCGCCTTCAGCTTCTGGCTCGCGTGGAAGGTTACCACCCGGCGGGCCGCGATCGGAATCGCCTCGCCCGTCTTCGGATTGCGGCCCGGACGCTGCGGCTTGTCGCGCAGCTGGAAATTACCGAACCCCGACAGCTTGACGCTTTCGCCGTTTTCGAGCGCGTCGCGAATCACCTCGAAAAACGCCTCGACCATGTCCTTCGCTTCACGCTTGTTCAGCCCGACGCTGTCGAACAGCAACTCCGCCAGTTCCGCTTTCGTCAGCGTGGGCGTCTCGGTGGACGCCGGCGCCGAAGCATCGCGGTTCATGGCGCTGCGTTGCGCCGTCAGGAGGGCTTCGAATTCACTCGAGGTCATGTCGTTCATATCTGCCATACAGCGCGTTAAATCAAAACTTACGATCGGAAAAGGCCGCCCGCGAGCGGGCGGACCTCCTCCTTAGCCGCGCAGGCGCGCACCGGCGCGAGCCATCCGCTCGACCAGCGCCTGGATCGCCTGATCGACGACCTCGTCCTGTAGCGTGCCAGCCGCGTCCTGCAGCGTCACGCGGAAGGCAAGGCTCTTCTCGTGCGCAGCAAGGCCACCGGAAGTATTTGATTTTGCACGAAATTCGTCGAAGAGTACAACCTTCTGAACGAATCGGCAGGCCTCTTCGGCAAGCGCCTTCTTCATTTCGTCGAAAAGTGCCTGAACCTCGACCGCCTGATCGACGACAACGGCGATATCGCGACGAACCGGCGGGAATTTCGACACCTCGGTCGGCGTGGGCAACGCACGCGCAATCAGCGCGTCCGCGTCGATTTCGAACATCACCGGAGCGTGCGGCAGCTCGTACTTCTGCATCAGGCGCGGGTGCAACTCGCCGATCCAGCCAACCGCACGGCCGTCGACTTCGATTCGCGCGCTGCGCCCCGGATGGAGGGCCGGATGCTCCGCCTTCACGAAGCGTGCGGCTGCCGGCGCGAGCAGCGCCTCGAGATCGCCCTTCACGTCGAAGAAATCGACCGCACGGGTCGCCACGCCCCACTGCTCGTCGAGCACCGGGCCATAGGCAAGCGCACCGACGCGCTTCGGCTGCACGTAGCCCTCGACCGTCAGCTCGCCGGCCTTCGCCGACGCATCGGCGAGGAACACACGGCCAGCCTCGAACACGCGCACGCGATCTGCACGGCGGTTCAGGTTGTGGCGCAGCACGGAAATCAGGCTGCCGAACAGCGTCGTGCGCATCACCGAGAGCTGGCTCGCGATCGGGTTCAGCAGGCGGATCGGCTGGTCGTTGCCCGCGAAATCCTGCTCCCACTCCGCATCGACGAAGCTGAAGTTGACGGTTTCCGCGTAGTCGCGCGCGGCGAGCGCGTGACGGACATCGTGGATCGAACGCCGCGTCTCGTTGGTCGCGCGCATTTCGCTCGTCGCGACCGGCGGACGCGCCGGGATCTTCTCGAAGCCGTAGATCCGCGCGACCTCCTCGATCAGGTCTTCCTCGATCTCGATGTCGAAGCGATGCGACGGCGGCGTGACGAGGAACGCGTCCTCTTCACGCTCGAACGGCAGGCCGAGGCGCGTGAAGATGCTGGCGATCTCGTCGGCGCCGATCTGCACGCCGATGATGCGGTTCGCGCGCGACACGCGCATCTTCACCGGCGCGCGCTGCGGCAGGTTCACGGACTGATCGTCGACCGGGCCGGCCTTGCCGCCGCAGATCTCGAGGATCAGCTGCGTGATGCGCTCGACGTGCTCGACGGTCGTCGCGTAATCGACGCCGCGCTCGAAGCGATGGGCAGCATCGGTCGAGAAGTTGTACTTGCGCGCGCGGCCGCGGATGCTGTCCGGCCACCAGAACGCGGCTTCCAGGTAGATGTTGGTCGTATCGAGCGTGACGGCCGTGCTGTCGCCGCCCATGATGCCGGCCAGGCTTTCGACCTGGCGGTCATCCGAAATGACGCCGACCGTTTCGTCGAGTTCGACCGTGTTGCCGTTGAGCAGCTTCAGCGATTCGCCGCGCTTGCCCCAGCGCACCTCGATGCCACCGTGGATCTTGTCGAGATCGAACACGTGCGACGGGCGGCCGAGCTCGAACATCACGTAGTTCGAGATGTCGACGAGCGCCGACACGCTGCGCTGGCCGGAGCGCTCGAGGCGCTCGATCATCCACTGCGGGGTCTTCGCACGCGCGTTCACGCCGCGGATCACGCGACCCGAGAAGCGACCGCACAGATCGGGGGCGGCAATGCGCACCGGCAGCGTTTCGTCGAGTTCGACGCGCACCGGGCGGATATCGACCGGCGTCAGCGGCGCACCGGTGATCGCGGCCGTCTCGCGCGCAATGCCGAACACGGACAGGCAGTCGGCCTTGTTCGGCGTCAGCTTGATTTCGAAGATCGTGTCGTCGAGATTGAGCGTCTCGCGGATGTCCTGGCCGACCGGCGTATCTTCCGGCAGCACCAGCAGGCCGCTGTGATCCTCGGACAGCTTCAGTTCACGTGCCGAGCACAGCATCCCCTGGCTCTCCACGCCGCGCAGCTTCGACAGCTTGATCGCGAACGGCTTGCCACCCTCTTCCGCCGGCGGCAGTTCCGCGCCGACCAGCGCGACCGGCACCTTGATGCCGGGCGCGACGTTCGGTGCGCCGCAGACGATATTCAGCGTCGCGCCGGTGCCGGCATCGACCTGGCAGACATTGAGCTTGTCCGCATCCGGATGCTTGACGACTTCGAGCACGCGGCCGACGACGATCTTCGACGTCGGCGGCGCAGCCTTGCTCAGCGATTCGACTTCGAGCCCCGCCATCGTCAGCGCGTGCGACAGTTCGTCGGTCGTCAGCTGCGGGTCGACAAAGGTTCTCAACCAGGATTCAGGGAATTGCATGGATGTCTACGTTCGAAACAGGTTAGATCGACGCCCGGGCCCCGCCGGATCGTCCGTCGGGGCGTGCACGGGCACAGGTCGGCGCGGCGCGCGGCGTTACGCGAACTGGCGCAGGAAACGCAGGTCGTTCTCGAAGAACAGCCGGAGATCCTGGACGCCGTAGCGCAGCATCGTCAGGCGCTCGAGGCCGCTGCCGAACGCGAAGCCGATGTAGCGCTCGGGATCGAGGCCCATGTTGCGAATCACGGTCGGATGCACCTGCCCCGAACCGGAAATCTCGAGCCACTTGCCGGCGTTCTTGCCTTGCTCGAACATCATGTCGATCTCGGCCGACGGTTCCGTGAACGGGAAATACGACGGACGGAAGCGCACGAGGATGTCGTCGCGCTCGAAGAATTTTTTCAGGAAGTCGGTATAGACGCCCTTGAGATCGGCAAAGCTGATGTTTTCGTCGATCCACAGCCCCTCGACCTGATTGAACATCGGCGAGTGGGTCGCATCGCTGTCGACGCGATACGTGCGGCCCGGCGCGATCACCTTGATCGGCGGACGGTTCATGCGCGCGTAACGCACCTGCATCGGGCTCGTGTGCGTGCGCAGCAGCAGCTGGCGGCCGTCGGCATCCTTGCCTTCGACGTAGAAGGTGTCCTGCATCGAACGCGCCGGATGGTTCTCCGGGCTGTTCAGCGATGTGAAGTTGTACCAGTCGGTCTCGATTTCGGGGCCGTCTGCCACATCGAAGCCGATCGAGCCGAAAATCTGTTCGACACGCTCCCACGTGCGCATCACGGGGTGCAGGCTGCCTGCACCGGCGCCGCGGCCCGGCAACGTCACGTCGATCGACTCGGCGGCGAGGCGCTGGTTCAGCAGCGCGTCGGCCAGTGCCTGACGGCGTGCGGTCAGCGCGGCTTCAACCTGCTGCTTCGCGACGTTGATGCGTGCGCCTTCGGTCTTGCGTGCTTCGGGATCGAGCTTGCCGAGGCCCTTCAGCAACTCGGTCAGCGCACCCGATTTGCCGAGAAATCGTGCTTTCTCGTTTTCGAGCGTGGTGATGTCGGCAGCCTGTTCGAAGGACTGCTGCGCGTCGGCGACAATCTGGTCCAGATCCATAGATCCCATCATTTCCAACGTCATTCGGTCTTGGCGAGCGAAATCGCACACCAAACAAAAAAGGGGCTCGGAAGAGCCCCGTTTTCGCTGCAGCGGCCGAAACTACCGGAGCATCGCTGCAACTAACCACGCAGTGCTAATTTCGCAATTAGGCTGCAACGGCGGCTTTCACCTGCTTGACGATCGCAGCAAAAGCAGCCTTATCGAACACCGCCATGTCAGCCAGCACCTTACGGTCGAGTTCGATCGACGCCTTCTTCAGGCCGTTGATGAACACGCTGTAGGTCATGTCGTGCTGACGAACCGCCGCGTTGATACGCGTAATCCACAGTGCGCGGAACACACGCTTCTTGTTGCGACGATCGCGATATGCGTACTGACCAGCGCGCATCACCGCCTGCTTGGCGATGCGGTAGACGTTATTGCGGCGACCGCGATAACCCTTGGCCAGGTTGATGATCTTCTTGTGGCGGGCCCGTGCGGTTACCCCACGTTTGACTCGAGGCATGTTTCTCTCCTTAGAGTATCGATTGAGGGGTTACGCGAACGGCAGCATCGCGCGGACGGAGTTCAGATCGGAATCATGAACTGCCGTTGCGCCGCGCAGGTGGCGCTTGTTCTTCGTGGTTTTCTTGGTCAGGATGTGACGCTTGAAGGCTTGACCGCGCTTGACGGTACCGCCCGGACGCACCACGAAGCGCTTTGCAGCGCTCTTCTTGGTCTTCATCTTAGGCATGACGAACAACTCCAGTTTATTAGATGGCGATGGGTGTGCGGTTGGCTTGCGCCCTTGACCCGCCCTTCGAAACCCAGTCCACTTGTGTACGGCGAACCGCTTGCGCAGCCGCCGTCATTGCTGGCACGTTGCCCTGACCGGGCAACGCGCCGAACCACTGCGAACCTGCGCGCAAAGCGCGCGGGCCCGTTACTTCTTTTTCTTCGGCGAGAGCACCATGATCATCTGGCGCCCTTCCATCTTCGGCATCTGCTCGACCTGGCCGACTTCCTCGAGATCCGTGCGCAGACGCTCAAGCATCCGCATACCGATTTCCTGGTGAGCCATTTCGCGACCGCGGAAACGCAACGTGATCTTCGTCTTGTCGCCTTCTTCGAGGAAGCGCACGAGATTGCGGAGCTTGACGTTGTAATCCCCGTCATCGGTACCCGGGCGGAACTTGACTTCCTTGACCTGGATGACCTTCTGCTTCAGCTTCGCTTCGTGCTGCTTCTTCGATTCCTGGTACTTGAACTTGCCGTAATCCATCAGACGGCAAACCGGGGGAACCGCTTGCGGCGCGATTTCCACCAGGTCAACATCCAGTTCTTCCGATTTACGGAAAGCATCAGCGAGTTTTACGATACCGAGCGGTTCGTTCTCGATCCCGACCAGACGCACTTCCGGCGCAGTGATTTCACCGTTGATGCGATGCGACGACTTATCAGTAGCGATGTTACGTTTCCTCTAAAAATTAAAAAAACGAGCCGCGCTGCCAGGGCGGTTACTTGAACGAGCGCAGGTCTTCCTGCAGACGCTCAACGAAGGCTTCGACCGGCATCACGCCAAGATCGACGCCGCCACGGGCACGCACGGCTACCGTTTGCGCATCACGCTCCTTATCACCCACGACGAGGAGATAAGGCACCTTTTCCAGCGTGTGCTCGCGTATTTTATAGCTAATCTTCTCATTGCGCAAATCGGCCGTCACTCTAACCCCTTGTTTTTGCAACGATTGGGTCAGAGATTGCGCATATTCGGCCTGACTTTCGGCAATATTGAGCACAACTGCCTGGAACGGCGCGAGCCAGGCAGGCATTGCACCAGCATGGTGCTCGATCAAAATGCCGAGGAAACGCTCCATCGAACCGACGATCGCACGGTGCAACATCACCGGCCGGCGACGGCTGCTGTCGTCGGCAACATACTCGGCGCCGAGGCGTTCCGGCAGCACCATGTCGAGCTGCAGCGTACCGCACTGCCACGAACGGCCGAGCGCATCCTTGATGTGGTACTCGATCTTCGGACCGTAGAACGCGCCTTCACCCGGCAATTCTTCCCACGTCAGACCGCAGGCGGTCAGTGCGTCGCGCAGGCCCTGCTCGGCACGATCCCACGTCTCGTCCGTGCCCGCACGCTGATCCGGGCGCAGCGACAGCTTGATGTCGATGTGATCGAAACCGAAGTCCTTGTACACGCTCATCGCCAGCGTATTGAACGCGATCGATTCCGAGATGAACTGGTCTTCCGTACAGAAGATGTGCGCATCGTCCTGCACGAAGCCGCGCACGCGCATCAGGCCGTGCAGCGCGCCCGACGCCTCGTTGCGGTGGCACGAACCGAATTCCGCGTAGCGCAGCGGCAGGTCGCGATACGAGCGCAAACCGTGCTTGAACACCTGGACGTGACCCGGGCAGTTCATCGGCTTGATCGCGTAGTCGCGCTTCTCCGACTCCGTCGTGAACATGTTCTCGCGGTAGTTCTGCCAGTGGCCCGACGCCTCCCACAGCGAGCGGTCCATGATCATCGGCGTCTTGATCTCGAGGTAGCCGGCTTCGTTCACGCGGCGGCGCATGTACTGCTCGACCTGCTGCCACAGCGCCCAGCCCTTCGGATGCCAGAACACCATGCCCGGCGATTCTTCCTGCATGTGGAACAGGTCGAGCTGCTTGCCGAGCTTGCGGTGGTCACGCTTTTCCGCTTCCTCGAGCATGTGCAGGTACTGGTCCTGGTCTTCCTTCTTCGTCCAGGCCGTGCCGTAGATGCGCTGCAGCTGCTCGTTCTTCGAATCGCCGCGCCAGTACGCGCCCGCGACCTTCATCAGCTTGAAGACCTTCAGCTTGCCCGTCGACGGCACGTGCGGGCCTCGGCACAGATCGGTAAAGCCGCCGTGCGAATACAGCTTGATTTCGTCGCTCTGCGGAATCGATTCGATGATCTCGGCCTTGTACTTCTCGCCGATGCTGCGGAAGTAGCCCGCCGCTTCGTCGCGCGACACGACACGGCGTGTCACGGGCTCGTCCTTCTTCGCGAGCTCCTGCATGCGCTTTTCGATCTTCTCCAGATCTTCAGGCGTAAACGGACGGTTGTACGAGAAGTCGTAATAGAAGCCGTTGTCGATCACCGGGCCGATCGTCACCTGCGCGTCCGGATACAGTTCCTTCACCGCGTATGCGAGCAAGTGCGCCGTCGAGTGGCGAATGATGTCGAGGCCGTCGGCATCCTTGTCGGTCACGATCGCGAGCGACGCGTCGCGGTCGATCACGGCCGACGTATCGACGAGCTCGCCATCGAGCTTGCCACCAAGCGCAGCCTTCGCAAGGCCGGGACCGATCGAGGCTGCAACCTCGGCAACTGTCACCGGATGCTCGTATTGTCGAACTGAGCCGTCAGGCAAGCGTATCGAAACCATAGCAATCTCCGTGATGCCGACAGTGGGCGGCAGACCAGGTACGCGACATGAAAATCGCGCGGGAAAAATTCGCGACAAAAAAAATGCGGCCCCGCTTTCGAGGGGCCGCATTCGATACTTCACTCAGACTGAAAGGGCGAAAGGGTTCCTCGACTAGCGTCGCTCCGAAAAGGTTTCGGTCAACGTTCGCGGTGTCATAACCGTATTCGCCTTGTTCGCGTTGAGTTATTTACTGCATCGAACACCCGGAGACCGGGCATTCTCAATTCGTTGGTAGGCTCGATTGGACTCGAACCAACGACCCCCACCATGTCAAGGTGGTGCTCTAACCAGCTGAGCTACGAGCCTAAAGAAGCTAAGATTATATGGAGCCGTTACCGGCTTGGCAAGTGTTTTTATGCGGTCGCAGCAAAATAACGGGGCTCCAACCCCATATCATGCCTTCCGCCCCGCCCTCACGACACCTTGCACCTCGCCGAGCAGCGTGCACGCGCGCTGCACCTGCGCCGAGTTCGACACCTCGACCGTGAACTGCATGAATGCCGCATTGCGGCGGCTCTGCGTCTTCACACCCACCACGTTCATCTTCTCGCGCGCGAACACTTCGGAGATATCGCGCAGCAACCCTTGCCGGTCGCTTGCCTCGATCATCAGGTCGACCGGATAGACGGACGCACCGCGCCCGCCGAGTACGTCGGCCGACCAGGTCGTCTGCAGCACGCGCTCCGGCGCGCGCTCGACCATCCGGCGGAACGTCGGGCAATCGGTGCGGTGGATCGACATCCCCTTGCCGCGCGTGACGAAACCGCTGATCGGATCAGGCGGCGCCGGACGGCAGCAGCGCGCGAGCTGGGTCAGCAGCGCGTCGACGCCCACGACCAGCACGCCGGTCGACGCGCCGTGCGCCACGCTCGCGCCGCTGCTGCGCTTCTCGAAATCGGCGGGTGCTTCGGGCGCCGGCTCCGGCGGCGGCGCATCGGACAGCGCGTGCTCGACATTGCGCAGGCTGAACTCTTCCTTGCCGACGACCGAGAACAGCTCCTCGGGCGACTTGAAGCCGAGCTTCGCGGCGAGATTGTCCAGGTTGACCGATGTCTTGCCCTCGCGCTGCAGCGTCTTTTCGACGAGCGCGCGGCCGTGCGAGATGTTTTCTTCCTGCTCGATCGAGTTGAACCATGCACGCACCTTCTGACGCGCACGCGGGCTCTTCATGTAACCGAGCTGCAGGTTCAGCCAGTCGCGCGACGGCCCGCCCTCCTTCACCGCGACGATCTCGACCGTCTGGCCGTTTGCGAGCGGCGTGTTGAGCGGCACCATCGCGCCGTCGACGCGTGCGCCACGGCAGCGATGGCCAAGCTCGCTGTGCAGGTGGTACGCGAAATCGACCGGCGTCGCGCCCTGCGGCAACGCGATCACACGCGCCTGCGGCGTCAGCACGTAGATGTGGTCGTCGTCGAGCGACGTCTCGCGCAATTGGGCCCACGCCTTGTCGCCCGACTTTTCCGCGCCGTCCTCGACGTCATCCTTCCACGCGAGCAGCTGCCGCAGCCATGCGATCTTCTCGTCGTATTTGTCGCTCGCCGAGAACTGGCCGCCGTAGCCGCGCGCGCCGGCCTCCTTGTAGCGCCAGTGCGCGGCGACGCCGTACTCGGCGAAACGGTGCATCTCCTGCGTGCGGATCTGCACCTCGAACGCGCGGCCGTCATCGCCGATCACGACCGTATGCAGCGACTTGTAGCCGTTCGGCTTCGGCCGCGAGATGTAGTCGTCGAACTCCTTCGGCACCGGCTGCCACAGGTGATGCACGATGCCGAGCACCGCGTAGCAATCCTTGATGTCCGGCACGATCACGCGAAACGCGCGCACGTCGTACAGCTCGGAGAAATCGAGCTCCTTGCCGCGCATCTTGCGCCAGATGCTGTAGATATGCTTCGGCCGGCCGCTCACATCGGCCTGGATGTGCGCGTCCGCCAGCTCCTGCTGCAACCGGTCGATCGCCTGCGTGACGTACGCTTCGCGCTCGATGCGCTTCTCGTCGAGCAGCTTCGCGATCCGCTTGTAGGTGACGGGATCCTCGAAGCGGAACGCGAGATCCTCGAGCTCCCACTTCAGTTGCCAGATACCGAGACGGTTCGCGAGCGGCGCATAGATCTCGAGCGTCTCGCGCGCGACGTCGGGCGGCGGGTCGATCTTCGCGGCCGCGTAGTAGCGCAGCGACTGCAGGCGCGACGCGAGCCGGATCAACACCACGCGGATGTCTTGCGCGAACGCGAGCAGCATCTTGCGCAGCGCCTCGATCTGCGTACGCCGCTCTTCCGCCGTGTCGCGCCCCGCATCGGGCACCGCGTTCTGCGCGGCACGCAGGCTGACGGTACCGAGCCGCAACAGCTTACGCACGTCGGACACGAGCCGCGCCACTTCGTCGCCGAAACGCTCGGTGAGTTCGCGCTCGGGGTCGCTCAAGTGCGGCGTCAGCACGAATAGTGCGGCCGCCTGCATCGCGGGCGGATCGACGTTCAGCGTGCGCATGATCGACGCCGTGCCCGCCGAGTGATCGGCGAGCAGTTCGCCCGACGACAGGCGCGCGTCGCCGGCCCGTTCGCGCACGAACGCGAGCACGTCGTCGAACGACGGTGCCGCGACGGGGGAAGCGGAAACGGACTCGGTCATTGCTTGGCCTGGCGGAATGCGATCATCGTCGGGTTGCGTCCGGTTCAGCTCCGCTGTGCGGCGACCACCACGATCTCGACGAGCAACGCCGGATCCGCGAGCTTCGCCTCGACGGTGGCGCGCGGCGGCGTGTTGCCCTGCGCGACCCATGCGTCCCACTCCGCATTCATGCCGTCGAAATTCGCCAGATCGGAAATGTAGATCTGCACCGACAGCAGATGCGCCTTGTCGCTGTTCGCTTCGGCGAGCAGGCGGTCGATGTGGCCGAGCACTTCGCGCGTCTGGCCCTTGATGTCCTGCGTGGTGTCTTCGGCGATCTGGCCGGCCAGATACACGGTACCGTTGTGGATCGCGGTTTCGGAGAGTCGGGCCCCGACGTGGTGACGAATGACTGCCATGGAATGTTCCGGTCGTGAGTGGATGGAGATTCGGGTGACGGCACGGCCCGCGTGCCGTCGAACCGCATATTATGACGCGTTTATGCGCCGCCTTTGACGAAAAACCGCCGCGCGAGCGCAATCTGGCCTGCGTCGATGAACGCCGGCGCATGGCCCGCCCCTGGAATCTCGGCGTGCGTGACATGTCGGCCACGACGCACCATGTCGGCCACCGTCTCGCGCGACAGCAGGTCGGACGTCTCGCCCCGCACGACGAGCAGCGATGCATCCGTCGTCTCGATGGCGTGCCACAGCGCGGCCTCGCCGAGTGCGGCCAACTCGGGCGTGGTTGCCTTGAACGGCTCGGCGATGCGCGGATCGTAGCGGACCGTCCAGCCACCTTCGGGCAGTTCGCGCAACAGCGGCCCGTTGATCTCGCGCCACTCGTCGGCGCTCAGCGCACCGAACGGCAGCGACAGCGACGTCAGATAGTCGATGCCCTCCTGCTCGGTCGCAAAGCGCGGCTGCACGCCGAGATATTCGCCGATGCGCGTCAGCGAATCGGGTTCGATGCGCGGGCCGACGTCGTTGACGATCATCCGGCGCAGCGGCGAACCGGGCAGCCCCGCGAACGCCATGCCGATCAGGCCGCCCATCGACGTGCCGAACCAGTCGACCGATTCGACGTCGAGTCGCGCGATCAGCGTCACCATGTCGGCCACGTATTGCGGAATCGCGTAGAGCCGCGGATCGGCCAGCCAGTCCGATTGGCCGCGCCCGACGATGTCGGGGCAGACGACGCGATACGTATCGGACAGCGCCGTGGCGAGCCGGTCGAAATCGCGCCCGGAACGGGTCAGGCCGTGCACGCAAACCAGCACGCGCGGGTTCGCGGGATCGCCCCACTCGGTATAGGCGACGTGGTGAAGGCCGGCCGCGCTCGCACACTGCACGCGCCGCTGACGGGGAATCGGGGAGTTCACGGGGGAAGTGGGCATCGGAGGCGTCCTGCCGAACGGTGCGGCGCGATGGCATGTGGGCCCGGCCCGCCAGGGCAGCCGGGGGATGCGATCGATTGTAAACCCGTTCCGGATCACGAGTCGCCTGACCACCCTTGCGGGCTTGCGGCTCGTGCGAGCGCCAACGAATGTCACGCGGCCGTGCGGAATCGGGCGCGGTGTTCCGTGTTCAGCAGGCTACCGATCCAGCCTCCCCTGCGGCCGCGGCGACGGCGCCGCAAACGCACCATCGCGCACCGGCCCGTCATGACCGGGAAAGCGCGGCTATTTCTGCATGACCGCGCCGATGCTCGCACCGACCACGCACAGCGTGCCGGCGACCTGCAGCGTGCTCATCGGCTGCGCCAGCACGACATAACCGATCCCCGCAGCGATCGCGGGCTCGGCGCTCATCAGGATGCCGAATGCCGATGCGCTCATCCGTCGCAACGCAATCAGTTCGAGCACGTACGGAAACAGCGGGACGAGCACCGCCAGATACGCGGCATCGATCAGTTGACCGGCCGGCAAGTGGCCGCCGCTTTGCGCCAGCCCGAACGGCGTCGTGACGAGCGCGGCCACGAACAGCGACGCGGACAGCCCTTGCAGCCCGTCGAACAGCGTGCCGACACGCTTCATCAACACGATATAGGCGGCCCAGCCAAGCGCGGAGCCGACCGGGAAGACCAGCGCGGCCGGCGCCGTCACCCACATGCCGTCCTGCCGCGCCAGCAGCAGCACGCCAGCCAGCGCAAGTGCCGGCCATGCCAGCATCGCCGGCTTGCGCACGCCGATCGTGGCGACCGCCAGCGGCCCGAGAAAGTTGATCGCGACCGCCAGCCCGAGCGGCACGCGACGCACGGCTTCGAAGAAGCACAGCGTCATCGCGGCCATCGCCGTGCCGAGCGCGATGGCCGCGATCCAGCGCTGCCGGGAATAGGTGTGAAGCGGCGGCCGGACGACAACGGCCAGCGCGAGCGCGGCGAAACAGAGCCGCAGCCAGGTCGTGCTGACGGTGCCGTACTCGATCGTCGCCGGCCTCGACAGCGCCGCGCCGAGCTGCACGCTGCACATCGACGCGACGGCCAGCAGCGGCGCCACCGCATTCGTGAAAGGTGACGCCACGCGCTGCGCGACATCCGGTCGTACCGTACTCGATTCCTCGCTCATGCAACCGCTCCGGTTCAGTGACACGCCGATGCTAACCGCGGCCGCATGCTTGATATAAGCTGATAATTCTTATGCTCGCATCAGGAATATTGATGGCCCGCGATCTCGACAGCACCCTGCTGCGCACGTTCGTCACCGTGGTCGAAACCGGCAGCGTCAGCACGGCGGCAACAGCGCTGCATCGCACGCAGGCCGCCGTCAGCATGGCGCTGCGACGGCTCGAGGATGAAGTCGGCCAGCGCCTGCTCGAACGCTCGCCGCGCGGCGTCACGCCGACGGCCGCGGGCAACGTGCTGCTGCCCTATGCACACCAGCTGCTCGGCGTCGGGCTCGCCGCACGCGCCGCGCTCGCCGCAGGCGACATCTCGGGCACCGTCCGGCTCGGTGTCCTCGAGGACATCGCCGTCGGCCGTCTGCCGCACGCGTTGCGACAGTTCGCAGCGTCATTTCCGAACGTCGCGCTCGAGATCGTCGTCGATACGAGCCCCGTCCTGTCGCAGCGACTCTCGACCCACGCGCTGGATTTCGTGATCGGCGACCCCGCGCTGATCCGGGCAGAGCCGCTCGCGACATGGCAGCATCCGCTGCACTGGGCCGCCGCAGCCACCACCAACCGGCTCCCTCGCAACGAACCGGTGCCGATCGTTGCGTTCGGCGGCACCTGCCCGTGGCAGGAAAAGCTGTTCGCGATGTTGCGCGACGCCGGCCGTGCGTGGCGCGTCATATGCACCAGCACGAGCCTGTCCGCGATCCAGTCGGCGGTCGAGGCAGGCCTCGGCGTCGCGGTACTGCTCGACTGGAACGTGCGTCGCGACACGATGCGCGCACTCGATCCGCTGGCAGCCGGGTTGCCCGCGCCACCCGCCGCTGATTTCGGGCTGTTCAGCCGCGCGGACCTCGGCGATCACACGTCGGCGGCAGTCACGCTGCAACGCTTCCTGTTTCATGCGCTGCAGCTGGATTCACCCGACGACGGCACACCCACCGGCGAACAACGCTTGGAATCGTTGCAGACCGTCGTCTGACGCGGCCGGGCGCGCATGCCACAAACATAAACGCCCCGCATGCCTGACGGCATGCGGGGCGAATCGACATGAAGAAAACTCAGGCGACCGCGCTGACGTCGAGCGGCGCGCCCGTCTTTGCCTGGATCTCGTCGGCGCTCACGCCATCGGCAAGCTCGAGGACCTTCAGGCCGGACGGCGTCACTTCGATCACGCCGAGATCGGTGATGATCAGGTCGACCACACCGACACCCGTCAACGGCAGGTTGCATTCCTCGAGGATCTTGTGCTGATCGCCCTTCGCGACATGCTCCATCAGCACGACGACACGCTTCACGCCGGCGACGAGATCCATCGCGCCGCCCATCCCCTTGATCATCTTGCCGGGGATCATCCAGTTCGCGAGGTCACCCTGCTTGCTGACCTGCATCGCGCCGAGGATCGCGAGGTTGATATGGCCGCCGCGGATCATCGCGAACGAATCGGCCGACGAGAAGATCGACGAGCCCGGCAGCGTCGTGACGGTTTGCTTGCCGGCGTTGATGAGATCGGCGTCGACTTCGTCTTCGGTCGGCGACGGGCCGATGCCGAGCAGGCCGTTCTCCGACTGCAGCCACACCTCGACACCATCCGGCACGTGGTTCGCGACGAGCGTCGGCAGGCCGATGCCGAGGTTCACGTAGAAGCCGTCCTGCAGTTCCTTCGCCGCGCGCGCGGCCATCTGGTCACGATTCCAGGCCATGTCAGTCTCCTTTCGCGCGTACGACGCGTTGTTCGATGCGTTTTTCGGGCGTCGCGTTCAGCACGATGCGCTGCACGAAAATCCCCGGCGTGTGGATGTGATCCGGATCGAGCTCGCCGTTCTCGACGATTTCCTCGACCTCCGCGACGGTGATCTTGCCGGCCATCGCGCACATCGGGTTGAAGTTGCGCGCGGTGCGGCGATAGATCAGGTTGCCCGACTTGTCGGCCTTCCAGGCCTTCACGAGCGCGACATCGGCCGTCAGCGACGGCTCGAGCACGTAGTGGCGATCGCCGAACTGGCGCGTTTCCTTGCCTTCCGCGATCACGGTGCCGTAGCCCGTGTTCGTGAAGAACGCCGGGATGCCCGCGCCGCCCGCACGCAGCTTTTCGGCGAGCGTGCCTTGCGGCGTGAATTCGAGTTCGAGTTCGCCGGCCAGGTACTGGCGCTCGAACTCCTTGTTCTCGCCGACGTACGACGAGATCATCTTCTTGATCTGGCGCGTTTCCAGCAACAGGCCGAGGCCGAAACCGTCGACGCCCGCGTTGTTGCTGATGCAGGTGATGCCCTTGACGGCCGAATCGCGCAACGCCGCGATCAGCGCCTCCGGAATCCCGCACAGGCCGAAGCCGCCCACCGCGAAGGTCTGTCCGTCACGGACGATCCCTTCCAGCGCGGCAGCCGCGCTTGGATAGACTTTGTTCATCTGTTGTCCCTTCCTCTATGGAAACCAGCGAAACCGGTTCACGCGCCACGTGGCCCGCAAGCCCGCCGCACCATTCTATGCATGCACGGCGATGCCTGCGTCGAGGCGCGCTGTTTTTATACCGCGGCAAACCGCCACGAGATGCCTGAAAGGGTACGATGCGGCGCGGATGCGGCACAATACGCAAAAATACATAAGCGTTTGCCTCCGCTTGCCTGCGCCATGCCCGCTCTCGATTACCAGACCGCCTTCCATCTCGCGCCGCTCGGCCTCGTCCTGTCGCGTGACCGCGTGATCGAGGATTGCAACGACGCGCTCGCGTCGATCTTCCGCTGCGTGCGGGCCGACCTGATCGGGAAATCGTACGAGGTGCTCTACCCGTCGACGGACGAATTCCAGCGAATCGGCGAACGTATCGCGCGCATGATGGCCGCGAACGGCATCTACTCGGACGACAGAATCATGAAACGCGCGGACGGCGAGCTGTTCTGGTGCCACGTCACCGGCCGCGCGCTCGACCGCACTGCGCCGCTCGCAGCAGGCGTCTGGACCTTCGAGGATTTGAGCGCGACGCGCCGGGTCGCCGTCGAACTGACCCCGCGCGAGCGCGAGATCGCGGCCCAGCTCGCGACCGGCAAGACCAGCAAGCAGATCGGGCGCGTGCTCGACATCAGCTCGCGCACGGTCGACATCTACCGCGCGCGGCTGATGCGCAAGTACGGCACCAACAATACGCCGGAGCTGCTGCAGCGCCTGCTCGGGCAGTGAATGGCGGCTCCCGTATGACAATCGGCCGCGCATGACGGCCGATTCGTGAAACAGGCAGGCATGGCGTGCCGCCGGCGCCCGAGCGCCGGCCTCGCCGTGCCGGCACTCAGCCGACCTTCGTCGCGAGCGCGCGCTCGATCGTGTCGCGCAGCAACTGGGGCAGCGGTACCGACTTGCCGAGCGCGTAGTCGACCCACACGCAGCGCGCCTTGCCGCGCGCATAGACGTGCTGCGGATCGTCCGCGCGCGTAAGCTCGAAACCGGTGTCGAAGCTGCTCCGGCCGGGTTTCGCGGCCGACATCTTCGCGATCACGTCGCCCGGATAGTGCAGTTGCTTGAGGAATTCCATCGACGCAGTGACGATGACCGGCCCCTGCCCCTCGCCATTGCCGCCGGCGATGCCGAGCTCCTCGAACCACGAGATCCGTGCCTGCTCCATGTAGCGGAAATAGACCGTGTTGTTCACATGGCCGAACGCGTCCATGTCGCCCCAGCGGATCGGCATCGACATCTCAAATACGGGGGAGTAATCGCTTGTTGCGCTCATTGCAGTCTTCTGTGTTGCTGAATGTCATCCGCTCAGGCGAGGCCGAAGCCGTCGTCGGCGGAGATAATCGAGCCATTGATGAACTGCGACTCGTCGGCCGCGAGCAGCAACAACAGCCCGTCGAGATCCTGCGGCTTGCCGACGCGCCGGCGCGGCAGCATCGACTGCAGCTTCTGGCCCTGCTCGGTTTCCCACAGGTAATGATTGATTTCGGTATCGATATAACCCGGACAGATCGCGTTGACGTTGATCCCGTGGCGCCCCCACTCGAGCGCCATCGCGCGCGTCATCTGCACGACCGCGGCCTTGCTCATCGCGTACAGCCCGATCTGCGGGAACACGCGCAGGCCGGCCACCGACGCGATATTGATGATCCGGCACGGCGGCTTGCCGTTGCCGCTGCCGTTCGCGCGCATGATCATCCGCTTCGCGACTTCCTGCGCGACGAAAAACGCGCCGCGCGTGTTGGTATCGAACACGAACTCGAAATCGGCCGGCGTCACGTCGACGAGCTTCTGCATCGTCGAGACACCCGAATTGTTCACGAGGATGTCGATCGTGCCGGCCTCCGTTTCCGCATGCGCGACCGCCGCCTTGATGCTCTGGACGTCGGTGACGTCGAGCGACACGACGTGCGCGGCGCCGCCCGCCGCCTCGATCTCGGCACGCAACTCCTTCAGGCGCTCGACGCGACGACTCGCGAGCACGACCTTTGCACCGGCCTGCGACAGCACCTGCGCAAAACGCTGCCCCAGGCCGCTCGACGCCCCCGTGACCAGCGCAACCTTGCCTTCCAGATTGATCGAACGACCCATTTGCACATCCCCTTTCGATGTCGTTTCGCCGCTACGAGCAGCACTGCCCGAGCGGCATTACCCTAGCACAAAAATAGAACGATCGTGCTAATCTAGCCGCATGCTGTTGCGGCAAGCGTTTCGTTTCGCAGACAATACGCTCCCGAATAAAAGCATTCTAACGGTTAGAGGAACGCCAATGACCCCCGCAAGCCTCATCGAGCAATATGGCCCGCGCGAATCGATGGAATACGACGTCGTGATCGTCGGCGGCGGCCCCGCCGGGCTGTCGGCGGCGATCCGGCTCAAGCAGCTGGCCGCCGAGAAAGGCACCGAGATCGGCGTGTGCGTGCTCGAGAAGGGTTCCGAGATCGGCGCGCACATCCTGTCGGGCGCGGTGATGGACCCGCGCGCGATCACCGAACTGTTCCCCGACTGGAAGGAACGCGGCGCGCCGCTCGACGTCGAGGTGACGGAAGACCGCTTCCTGTTCCTGTCCGAGAAAAGCGCGGTCACCACGCCGAACTGGGCGCTGCCCGCCAACTTCCAGAACCACGGCAACTACGTGATTTCGCTGGGTAATGTCACGCGCTGGCTCGGCCAGCAGGCCGAAGCGCTGGGCGTCGAGATCTTCCCCGGCTTCCCGGCCGCCGAGATTCTCTACAACGACGACGGCTCCGTGAAAGGCGTCGCGACCGGCAACATGGGCGTGGGCAAGGACGGCGAGCCGACCGAGAACTTCCAGCTCGGCATGGAACTGCACGCGAAGTACACGCTGTTCGCCGAAGGCTGCCGCGGCCACCTCGGCCGCCAGCTGATCGCGAAGTTCAAGCTCGACGCGAACGCCGATCCGCAGGCGTACGGGATCGGCATCAAGGAGCTGTGGGAAATCGATCCCGCCAAGCACAAGCCGGGCCTCGTGATCCACACGGCCGGCTGGCCGCTGAAGTCGGACACCTACGGCGGCTCGTTCCTGTATCACATGGACAACAACCAGGTCGTGGTCGGCTTCGTGGTGGGCCTGGGCTACACGAACCCGTACCTGTCGCCGTTCGAGGAATTCCAGCGCTACAAGACGCACCCGTCGATCCGGGCGTTCCTGGAAGGCGGCAAGCGCGTGTCGTACGGCGCGCGCGCGATCACGGCGGGCGGGCTACTGTCGCTGCCGAAGACGGTGTTCCCGGGCGGCGCGCTGATCGGCGACGACGCGGGCTTCCTGAACGCGTCGCGGATCAAGGGCAGCCACGCGGCGATCAAGACCGGCATGCTGGCCGCCGACGCCGCGTTCGACGCGGTGCAGGCGGGCCGCCAGTCGGACGAGCTCAATGCGTACCCGGATGCGTTCAAGCAATCGTGGCTGTACACGGAGCTGTACCGCGCGCGCAACTTCAAGCAGTGGATGGCGAAGGGGCTGTACCTCGGCACGCTGATGGTCGGGCTCGAGCAGAAGGTGATGGGCGGCAACGTGCCGTGGACGCTGCACCACAAGCATGCGGACCACGAGATGCTGAAGCCGGCGTCGCAGTGCGAGCCGATCGAGTACCCGAAACCGGACGGCAAGCTGACGTTCGACCGGCTGTCGTCGGTGTTCATCTCGAACACGAACCATGAAGAGAACCAGCCGGCGCACCTGACCTTGAAGGATGCGAACGTGCCGGTGAACGTGAACCTGCGCACGTATGCGGGGCCGGAAGGACGTTTCTGCCCGGCAGCGGTGTACGAGTTCGTGAAGAACGACGACGGAAGCGATCGCCTCGTGATCAACGCGCAGAACTGCGTGCACTGCAAGACCTGCGACATCAAGGACCCGACGCAGAACATCGTGTGGGTCACGCCGGAAGGCGGCGGCGGGCCGAATTACCCGAACATGTAATCCGCCACGACGCGCCGCCGCGAGCGGCGCGTTTTTGCTGGTCGCCACAAACGAAACGGGGCGCTGCTTCAGGCAGCGCCCCGTTTTGTATTCCCTGCGCGTTCGCGAGGCGCGCCGCGCCCCGCCCGCTTGTGTCAGGTCGCGCTACCGGCGATTTTCGGCGTCGACGTCTCGACGTCCCCGCACTGCGCGCGATGGCGCAGCGCATGGTCGATCAGCACCAGTGCGAGCATCGACTCGGCGATCGGCGTCGCGCGGATGCCGACGCACGGATCGTGGCGGCCGAACGTTTCCACGGTCGCCTCGTCGCCCGCCTTCGTGATCGAACGGCGCGGCGTACGGATGCTCGACGTCGGCTTGATCGCGATCGACACGGTGATGTCCTGCCCCGTCGAAATCCCGCCGAGCACGCCGCCCGCATGGTTGCCGACGAAACCGCCCGGCGTCAGCTCATCGCCGTGCATCGAGCCGCGCTGCGCAACACTGTCGAAACCCGCACCGATCTCGACGCCCTTCACCGCGTTGATGCTCATCATCGCCTTCGCGATGTCCGCATCGAGACGGTCGAACACCGGCTCGCCCCAGCCGACCGGCACGCCCGACGCGACGACGTCGATGCGCGCGCCGATCGAATCGCCATCCTTGCGCAGCGCATCCATGTACGCCTCGAGCTCCGGCACGACCGCCGCATTCGGCGCGAAGAACGGATTCTCGTGCACGTGCGACCAGTCGACGAACGGCACGTCGATTTCGCCAAGGCCACTCATGTAGCCGCGCACCTCGACGCCGAAGCGCTCGCGCAGCCACTTCTTCGCAACCGCACCCGCGCCGACGATCGGCGCGGTCAGGCGCGCGGACGAACGGCCACCGCCGCGGTAGTCGCGGATGCCGTATTTCTGCCAGTAGGTGTAGTCGGCGTGGCCGGGACGGAACGTCTCGACGATGTTGCCGTAGTCCTTGCTGCGCTGGTCGGTGTTGCGGATCAGCAGTGCGATCGGCGTACCGGTCGTCACGCCTTCGAACACGCCCGAGAGGATCTCAACCTGGTCAGCCTCCTGCCGTTGCGTCACGTGACGCGACGTGCCCGGCTTGCGGCGATCGAGTTCGACCTGGATGTCGGCTTCGGTCAGCCCCATTCCCGGCGGGCAGCCGTCGATCACGCAGCCGATCGCGGGACCGTGCGATTCGCCGAAGGTCGTGACAGTGAAAAGCGTGCCGAGGGTATTGCCGGACATGATGGAACCGCCCAAAGAGAAATGGGCAAACCGATGCGCTGCCCGGGCCGCAGGCAGATCGATCGTTTGCCGGTCGAGAAAAGAGGTAAGCCGCTATTATGCCAGCCGTCCCGCACCCGCGGGCCGCAGGCCGCATGAAAGGCAGCCCGGACGCGCGGCCCGGCCTGTGCGGCGCAAGCCCGTCCGGCCCGGTTGCAGCCGAACGCATCCGGACAGGCGCCCGCCTACTTCCGCGCGCCGCGCAGTTCGGTTACCGCGGCCTGCAGCGACTCGGGCGTCGCGACCGACGCCGGGACCGGCTCGCCGACCGCCAGCGTCAGCCGGCTCATCACGCCGCGCTTGATAGGCCGCGGCATCCGCGCATCGGAATGCCGCGAAAAATAGCTGCCCCACAGCCCGCGCAGCGCCATCGGAATGACCGGCGCCGGCGTGCGGCCCAGGATCTCGGTGATGCCGTGATGGAACGTGTTGATGTCGCCCGTCTTGGTCAGCTTGCCCTCGGGGAAGATGCACACGAGTTCGCCGTCCTTCAGCGCGGCCTCACATGCGTCGTACGCGCGCGCGAGCATCGCGGGATCCTCGTGGCGCGGCGCGATCGGGATTGCCTTCGCATGCCGGAATACCCAGCTCGCGAAGCGCGTCTTGAAGATCCGGTGATCCATCACGAAACGGATCGGGCGCGGGCTCGCAGCGGCCAGCACGAGCGCATCGACGTAGCTGACGTGGTTGCACACGAGCACGGCCGCGCCTTCCGCCGGAATCCGCTCCGCGTGCACGAGACGAATCCGGTAGAACGTGTGGACGAGCACCCACGCGACGAAGCGGAGCAGGAACTCTGGCACGAGCAGATAGATGTAGGCCGCGACGATCACGTTCAACAGCGCGGTGACGAGGAACAGCCCCGGGATGTCGACGCCGGCCTTGGTCAGCCCCATCGCCATCACGGCCGACAGGATCATGAACAGCGCGTTCAGGATGTTGTTCGCGGCGATGATCCGCGCGCGGTGCGTCGGCGCGCTGCGGCTCTGGATCAGCGCGTACAGCGGCACGCTGTAGAAGCCGCCGAACATCGCGAGCAGGAACAGGTCCGCCAGGATGCGCCAGTGGCGCGCGCCGGCCAGGAATTCGCCGACCGACAGCAGATGGCCGGGCGACGGTAGCGCGCGGCTCGCGAAATACAGCTCGATCGCGAACACGCTGATGCCGATCGAGCCAAGCGGCACGAGGCCGATTTCGACGCGCCGCTGCGACAGCCGTTCGCACAGCAGCGAACCGAGGCCGATACCGACCGAGAACGTCGCGAGCAGGATCGTGACGACGTCAGGGCTCGCCGACAGCACGTCCTTCGCAAAATTGAAGAACGACGTGAGGAACGTCGCGCCGACGAACCACAGCCACGAGATGCCGAGCAAGCTCAGGAACACGGTGCGGTTCTGGCGTGCGAGCCCGAGGTTGCGCCAGGTCTCGCTGACCGGATTCCAGTTGATCACGAGATCGGGCTGCGGCGCCGGCGTGGAAGGCACGCGCTGCGCGACGAGACGCCCCGCGATCGCGATGACGAGCACGCTCACCGCGAGCACGCGCTCGCCGGCACCTTCGATGCCCGCGGCCGCGCCGCCGATGATCGTGCCGATCAGGATCGCGATGAACGTGCCCATCTCGACGAGGCCGTTGCCGCCGACCAGCTCATGCTCGCCGAGATGCTGCGGCAGGTACGAATACTTGACGGGCCCGAACAGCGTCGAGTGCATCCCCATCATGAACGTGCACAGATACAGCAGCGGCGCGCTGTGCATGACGAAGCCCGCCGCGCCGACCAGCATCAGCACGATCTCGAAGGTCTTCACGAAACGCGTGAGGGTCGCCTTGTCGTACTTGTCGGCGATCTGGCCGGACGTCGCCGAGAACAGCACGAACGGCAGGATGAAGATCGCGGAAATCAGGAAGGCCGCCGTCTTCGCATCGACACCGGCGAACCGCGCGGTGTGATAGGTGACGAGCGACGTGAAGCCGATCTTGAAGACGTTGTCGTTCAGCGCACCGAGGAACTGGGTCGTGAAGAACGGCGCGAAACGGCGCTCGCGCAGCAGGTCGAACTGCGACGCGTGCGCGTGCCGTTCGTCGCGCCGCCTGGAAGTGGCTTGCGTATGATCGCTCATGCGGAATACGCGCGCGCCGTCTGGGCGACGCTGCGCGGGCCTTGTATGGTCATTGAAAAAACGGCGGCGCAGGACAAGCCTGCGCCGCCGCGTGCCGGGTGGCGGCGCCCGCGCATGACGGCGACGGGCGCGGCGTGGTTCACGACTTGTGCGCTTCGGCTTCCGATTCCGGCCAGTCGCGGATGTACGCCTTCAGCATCCGGTTCTCGAAGCTCTGCGCCTCGACGACCGTCTTTGCGACGTCGTAGAACGAAATGACGCCCATCAGCACCTTCTTGTCGAGCACCGGCATATAGCGCGCATGGCGCTCGAGCATCATCCGGCGCACTTCGTTGACGTCCGTTTCCGGCGTGCACGTGAGCGGCTCGTCCATCACCTTGCGCACCTGCACGTCGCCAATTGCGCCGCCGTTCACGTGCAGGCGCAGGATGATCTCGCGGAACGTCAGCATCCCGACGAGATCGCCGTACTCCATCACGACGAGCGAACCGATGTCGTGCTCGGCCATCGTGTCGACCGCTTCGCGCAGCGGCTTGTCGGGCGTCACCGTAAACAGCGTGTTGCCCTTAACTTTCAGAATATCGCTGACGCGCATCGTAGTCCCCTCATGCTTGAATGCAAAACCTCTTTCGATCCTATCGGAAAGCCTGTCAAAAGGAAAGCGCGGGCCCGTGCGGCGGGCCGCCGCCCCGCTTGCGGAAGCAGGCCGCCGGCAGCACAATGGCCCCATGAACAGCGGCCCGAGGAGACGGCCATGGCGCATACGCATACGGAGCAATTCGCCAGCTTCGCTGATTTCTACCCGTATTACCTGAACGAACACCAGAACCTGACGTCGCGGCGGCTGCACTTCGTCGGCTCGCTCGGCGTAATCGGCTGCGTCGCGATGGCGATCGCGACCGGCGACTGGCTGTGGCTGCCGGCGGCGATCGTCTGCGGCTACGGGTTCGCGTGGGTCGGACACTTCTTCTTCGAGAAGAACCGCCCGGCCACGTTCCGGCACCCGATCTACAGCCTGATGGGCGACTGGGTGATGTTCAAGGACATCTGCACCGGCAAGATCCCGCTGTAACGGCCAGGCACCCCGCTCACGCGGGCCGCGGCGGCCGCGCGTGCGGGTCGGACACGCCGCCCGGCGCCTGCCCCGGGACACCCGCCGCTTGTGCGCCGGCCGGCCGGTGCGCGGCGATCAGCGACGCGAGCGACACGTCGAAGCGATCGCTCGACAGCACCGCGAGCAGCGCCGCGCCATCGACATGGCTGCGGCGTCGCTGCAACTGGTAGGTCAGCTCCGTGCGGTCGATCACCAGCACGTCGAACAACTGCGCGAGCGTCAGCTGCTCCGGGTTCGCGAGCAGGATGTAGCGCGGCGTGGTCTCGCCGCCGCCGTCCAGCCGCGCGATCCATTCCCGCTCCTCCATCGTCGTCAGCAGGCGCTGCGCGGTTTCCATGTCGCAGCGCAGCATGGTCGCGAGCCGCATCGCCGTGTAGCCGCGCTTGCCGGCCGTGCGCGCTTCGGCCAGCCGCGCGAGCATTTCCAGTGCGTCGAGCAGGTCGCTGCCCGGATAGTGGATGCGGTGGAACTGGCCGACGCGGATCGCCGGCAGCGCGGAGGCCACCATCGCGCCGAGCAGCGCGATGAACCAGCTCAGGTACACCCATAACAGGAACACGGGCAACGCCGCGAACGCACCGTATACGGCCGTATAGGTCGGAATGCGCCGCACGTAGTAGCCGAAACCGCGTTTCGCCAGCTCGAACGCAATTGCCGCGAACAGCCCGCCGATCACCGCATCGCGCCACGCGACCGTGCAGTTCGGCAGGTACACGTACAGCAGCGTGAACGCGAGCACCGCCAGCGGCAGCGACACGAGCGCCAGCAGCCACTCGACGATCGACGTGGACGGCCCCGCGCCGGTAAACGCGAGCGACTGCGTGAACAGGTACGACGAGATCGACAGGCTCACACCGAACAACAGCGGGCCCAGCGTGATCAGCGCCCAGTACGCGAGCACGCGCTGCGCGAACGGTCGCGGCTTGCGTACCCGCCAGATCAGGTTGAACGCCGACTCGATCGTCATCATCGTCATCACCGATGTGACGACGAGCACGATCAGGCCGGCCGTCGTCAGCCCCTTGGCCTTCGACGCGAACTGGTTCAGGTACTTGAATATCTGGACGTTGAACTGCGCGGGCATCAGGTGATCCGCGAGGAATCCCTGCAGCGAGATCTGGAACGACGCGAACATCGGGAACGCGGTGAACAGCGCGAACGCGACCGTCACGAGCGGCACGAGGGCCAGCATCGTCGTGAACGTCAGGCTGCCCGCCACTTGCGGGATGCGATCCTCGGCGCTGCGCCGGGCCGCGAACTGCGCCAGGCGCTTGAGGGTGTCGAGATCGACGCTCAACTTCGGCAAACGGCTTCTCCTTCTTGATACCGCGCGCCCGACGGCGCGCCGCCGCCGCGCTGCGCGACGGCTTCAGCCCCTATAATAGCCGCTCGATTCCAGCAGGGGCCGACTGCACCGGGCACGCGCGCGGCCGCACGCGGTTCCGTCGCCCATGAAAGACATCCTCGTTCTCTATTACAGCCGTCACGGCGCCACGCGTGATCTCGCGCTCGCGATCGCGAACGGCATCGACAGCGTGCCGGGCATGCAGGCCCGCATCCGCACCGTGCCGCCCGTGTCGACCGTCTGCGAAGCCACCGCCCCCGACATCCCCGCCGACGGCCCGCCGTACGCGGAACTGCGCGATCTCGAGGAATGCGCGGGCCTCGCGCTCGGCTCGCCGACCCGCTTCGGCAACATGGCCGCGTCGCTCAAGTATTTCCTCGACGGCACCACGCCGCAATGGTTGTCGGGTGCGCTGACCGGCAAGCCGGCAAGCGTGTTCACGTCGACGGGCAGCCTGCACGGCGGCCAGGAATCGACGTTGCTGTCGATGATGCTGCCGCTGCTTCATCACGGCATGATGATCGTCGGGATCCCGTACACGGAATCCGCACTCAGCACGACGCGTACCGGCGGCACGCCGTACGGCGCCTCTCACGTCGCGCAGCACGACCGCTCGGCCGCCGGCGGGCTGTCCGCGGACGAAAAGACGCTCGCGGCCGCGCTCGGCGTGCGACTCGCGCGCGCGGCGGCCGCCCTCTCCAGCGCCCAGGCCGCCGAGGCCGCATGAACGCCCCCGCCCGTCCCGCCGTCACTGCCCGGCCGCGCTACGCGCTGATTGCTGCCGCATGCCTCGTCGCGCTGATCGCGCTGTCGCTTGCGTGGGAGCTGCGGCTCGCGCCGCTGCGCCCGGGCGGCTCCGCGCTGATGCTCAAGGCCATACCGCTCGCGCTCGCGCTGCCCGGCGTCTGGCGGCGTAACATCTATACGATGCAGTGGGCGAGCATGCTGATCCTCGTCTATTTTGCCGAAGGCGTCGTGCGCGGCATGTCCGATCGCGGGCTGTCCGCGACGCTCGGCTGGTGCGAAACCGCGCTCGCCGTCGGTTTCTTCGTGACGGCGCTGGCGTACGTCGCGCCGTTCAAGCGCGCGGCGAAAAAGTCGCGCGCCGCGTCCTGACCCTTACGCGACAAGGTGATGATGTCCTCCGAAGCTTTCGTTTCCGCGTGCCGCGATGCGATCGGCGCCGATCATGTGCTGACCGACCCGCACGATACCGAACCGTTCCTGACCGACTGGCGCCGCCGCTACAAGGGTGCCGCGTGCGCGGTGCTGAAACCCGCGAACACGGCCGAGGTCGCCGCCCTCGTCAAGCTGGCCAACGCATACGGCATCGCGCTCGTGCCGCAAGGCGGCAACACCGGCCTTGCCGGCGGCGCCACGCCCGACGCGAGCGGCAGCCAGGCCGTGCTGAGCGTCGCGCGCCTGAACCGCGTGCGCGCGCTCGATCCGCACAACAACACGATCACCGTCGAATCCGGCGTGATTCTCGCCGACGTGCAGGCACGTGCCCGCGAAGGCGCCCGGCTGTTCGCGCTGAGCCTCGCGGCGGAAGGCAGCTGCACGATTGGCGGCAACCTGTCGACCAACGCGGGCGGCACCGCGGTGCTGCGCTACGGGAACGCGCGCGAACTGTGCCTCGGGCTCGAGGTGGTAACGCCGCAAGGCGAGATCTGGGACGGCCTGCGCGGACTGCGCAAGGACAACACGGGCTACGACCTGCGCGACCTGTTCATCGGCGCGGAAGGCACGCTCGGGATCATCACGGCGGCCGTGATGAAGCTGCATCCGCTGCCGGCCGCGCAGGTCACGGCACTCGCCGCGCTCGAATCGCCGCACGCGGCGCTCGATTTCCTCGCGCTCGCGCAGCGCGCGGCCGGGCCGCTCCTGACCGGCTTCGAGCTGATGTCGGATTTCTGCATGCAGCTGGTCGGCAAGCACTACCCGCAACTGCGCTACCCGTTCGCGCAGACGCACGCGCAAACGGTGCTGCTCGAACTGTCCGACAACGAAAGCGAAGCGCATGCGCGCGCGCTGTTCGAGAAACTGATGGAGGAAGCGTTCGAGGCCGGGCTCGTGGTCGACGCGGTGGTCGCGGAGAATCTCGCGCAATCGCGCGCATTCTGGGATCTGCGCGAGCACATCCCGCTCGCACAGGCCGACGAGGGGCTCAACATCAAGCACGACATCGCGGTGCCGATTTCGTCGATCGCGCGCTTCATCGACGAAACCGATGCGGCGATCCAGCAGGCCGCGCCGGGCGCGCGGATGGTCACGTTCGGCCACCTCGGCGACGGCAACCTCCATTACAACGTGCAGATGCCCGAAGGCGGCGATCCGAAGGCGTTCCTCGCCGCGTTCCAGGCGCCGATCAACCGGATCGTCTACGACAACGTGCACCGCCACCACGGCACGATCAGCGCGGAGCACGGGATCGGCCAGCTGAAGATCGACGACGCGCAGCGCTACAAGTCCCCGGTCGAAACGACGCTGATGCGCACGCTGAAGACCGCGCTCGACCCGCGCGGCCTGATGAATCCCGGCAAGGTCCTGCGCTGAAGCCGCCCACTCCGGAGCCCCGCCCGTGAAAATCCGCGTCCTGTCCGATCTGCACCTCGAAAGCAACCAGCCCGACGCGATCGCGCATGCCGACGCGGATATCGTCGTGCTGGCCGGCGACATCCACAATCATGCGGAAGGCCTGCGCTGGGCGGCCGAAACGTTCGATCCCGCGGTACCGGTGATCTACGTGCCAGGCAACCACGAGTACTACGACGGGGAATTCGGCGCGCTGGAGACGGCGATGCGCGATGCGGCGCAGGCGCTCGACAACGTGCATTACCTGAACAACGACGTCTACGTCGATCCCGGGCAGCGGTTCCGCGTGCTCGGCACGACGCTCTGGGCCGATTTTTCGCTGTTCGGTACCGACGAAGCCAGCCTCGCGGGCGCAATCGACGCCGGGCTGCGCGTGATGCTCGATTTCAAGGGCTTGATCCAGGTGACCTGGCCGCATGACGCGGCGCTGCATGCGGCGCCGGGCATGCCGGAACGGGATTTCTCGCCGGCCGACGCGATCGCGCTGCATCGACGCAGCCGCGCATGGCTGGAGACGCAACTCGCGACGCCGTTCGCGGGCCGGACGATCGTCGTTACCCACCATGCGCCGCACCGGCGCTCGCTGGCGCAGCGCTATGCGGACGATCTTGCGTCGGCGGGATTCGTCACGGACATGGCGGAACTCGTGCAGCCGCCAGTGGATCTGTGGCTCCACGGCCACACGCATACGTCATTCGACTACGTGGCGGACGGTGGCACACGCGTGGTATGCAATCCGCGCGGCTACATCCACCGGCGCACCGGCGAACGGGAAAACACCGCGTTCACGTGGGACAAGGTCGTCGAGCTCGGCTGAACGCCGGCCCGCCCGGCCGCATTGCGCGGCCTTTTTGCGCGACCTTTTCGACCCGGAGCGTGACTGCGGATCAGCGCCCCGGGCGGCGCGGCTCGCGCACCCGTACCGGCACCGGCTTCATCTGCGCCTTCGCCTTCATCGCGCGCAGCAGGTCGCGGGTCGCCGCGGCGGCCGCAGCCGCGCCCAGCAGGACTCCAAGGCCGATCATCAGGTGCGTATCCATCGCTACTCCGGGGTTGCGTATCTCGTTAATTTCCACAGTATCAAACTGTCCGGCACGCGTTCGTAAAAAAATGTTGCGTGAAGGACAAATCTCGTCAGATTGCGGCTAACCGCGCGGTCATGTCGCACGCGTGTACTGTTCGAGCGCGGCTTCGTCGGCTGCCAGCGTGGCCGGCAGCTCGTCGCGCAGGAAATCGACCCAGGTACGGATTTTCGCGTCGAGGTACTGACGCGACGGATACAGCGCGTAGATGTTCATCACGTGCGACCGGTATTCGGGCATCACGCGCACGATGTGCCCGCTGCGCAACCAGCCGATCGCCGAATAGAGCGGCAGGCCGCCGATCCCCATCCCTTCGCGCACGGCCACGGCGAGCGCCTCGGCGACGTTCACGCGAAACGGCGGCGCCGTGATCGGGACGACTTCGTCGCCGTTCGGCCCCGCGAGCGCCCATTCGTCGAACTGAAAGCCCGGCGCGACCATCCCGAGGCATACGTGCTGCGCGAGATCCGCGGGCCGCTGCGGCACGCCGTTCGCCTCGACGTAGCCGCGCGACGCGCACACCACGCTGTAGCTCTCGCCGAGCCGCTGCGACACGAGCCCCGAATCCGGCAGGTCGCGGCCGACGACGATCGCGACGTCGTAGCCCTCGTCGAGCAGGTCGGGCATCCGCTGCGCGAGCGTCAGCTCGACGTGCACGTCCGGGTAGCGCTCGCGATAGCGCGCGATGGCCGGCACCAGGTAGTGCTGGCCGAGGCTCGTGAAGCAATGCACCTTCAGCTTGCCCGACGGGCGCGCATGCGCGTCGCCCGCCTCGGCTTCAGCCTGGTCGACATACGCGAGGATCTGCTCGCAGCGCTGCAGGTAGCGCTCGCCGGCTTCGGTCAGTGCGATCCGGCGCGTCGTGCGGTTCAGAAGGCGCGTGCGCAGGTGCGCCTCGAGATCCGAGACCGCGCGCGACGCGTAGGCAGTGGTCGAATTCATCTGCTGGGCGGCCGCGGTAAAGCTTCCCGCGTCGACCACGCGGACGAATACCCGCATGTTTTGTAACGTATCCATCCCATTACCCGTTTGAATCCGGACGGATTGTTGCACAGAGGCAAACAAGTATTGTCTCAGGATTCGTAAAAATGACTTGCACCCTTGTCCATATATTCAGGAATCGCTGAAAAATATAATCGCATCCGACTCATCTATATCCGAAAGGGAGAAAATCGTGCAGTCTCCGGCGACAAAAGGGACGCTCGCACTGGCGGTTCTTGCAGTCTCATTAATAATGGCCGGGTGCGCGAGCATGGGCGACAACAAGCCGCAGTCGGCCCGCATCGAAGCGAACGCGCTCGATGCCGGCGCGGCCATCCGCGCGGCCGACCGTGACGCGGGCTGGCCCGCGGCCGACTGGTGGCGCGCCTACCGCGATCCGCAGCTCGACACATGGATTGCCGCCGCGCAGGCCGGCAACCCGACGCTCGCGGCCGCCGAGGCCCGCGTGCGCGAAGCGCAGGCGATGGCGCGCGTGGCCCGCTCGGCCGAATTGCCGCAGATCAACGGCAACCTCTCGCTGATGCGCCAGCACTGGCCGGACAACGTCTATTACGGCCCCGGCCCGCTCGCGAACACCGACACCTGGAACAACACCGGCACGCTCGGCCTGTCCTACCACCTCGACCTGTGGGGCAAGGACAAGAACGCGACCGAGCGCGCGCTCGATACCGCGCACGCGACCGCCGCCGACGCACGCGCGGCGAAGCTCGAACTCGAAGTCAACGTCGTGCGCGCGTACGTCGGCATGTCGATGAACTACGCGCTGCTCGACCTCGCGCACGAAACGTTCGAACGCCAGCGCTCGCTCGCCGATCTCGCGCGCAAGCGGCTGCAGGCTGGCCTCGGCACGCAGCTCGAGGTAAGCCAGGCGGAATCGACGCTGCCCGACTATGAGCGCCAGATCGACAGCTACGAGGAAGCGATCCAGCTCGCGCGGCACCAGCTCGCCGCACTGGCCGGCAAGGGCCCGGGCGCCGGCGATGCGATCAAGCGGCCTCGGCTGTCGCTCGACGCACCGGCCGGCTTGCCGTCGGCGATGCCGGCCGACCTGCTCGGCCGCCGCCCCGACGTCGTCGCGGCACGCTGGACGGTCGACGCGCAGGCGCGCGGCATCGACGTCGCGAAGGCTTCGTTCTATCCGAACATCGACCTGCTCGCGACGGTCGGCGGCTTCGGCGTGACCGCGCCGTTCACCGACTTCCTGCGCGCGATGAACGGCGGCTGGACGGCCGGCCCCGCGCTGTCGCTGCCGATCTTCGAAGGCGGCCGGCTGCGCGCGCAGCTCGGCGCGGCGAATGCCGGCTACGACCAGGCGGTCGAGCAATACAACCAGACGATCGTCGGCGCGCTCAAGGACATCGCCGACCAGGTCGTGCGGATCCGTTCGCTCGATACGCAGAAGAAGGACGCCGCACGCTCGGTGGCCGCCAACGACCGCAGCTACCAGCTGTCGCGCGAAGGTTTCCGCCGCGGCCTGACCGACTACGTCAACGTGCTGGTCGCGCAGCAGCAATTGTTGCGCGCGCAGGAAACGGCCGCCCGCATCGATGCGGAACGCCTCGCCGCGCACGCTCAGTTGATGGCCGCGCTTGGTGGCGGCGTCGAGACGGGCACGGACGTGCCGGGCGGCCATCCGCCGGGCAGCCAATCGTCGCATGGCGAATCCGCCGCGGGCGCAGCCGCGCCGGCCGCCGCGTCGGATGCGAAACCCGTGGCCGCCGCCGCCCGGCCCGCGCAGGTCGCGGCCGCCGGTGCCGCCGGCGTGCCGGCCGCACGGTAACCCGGAGCGACGCCATGTCAGCCTCCTCCCCCCTCTCCCCGACCGCCGGCGGTCCGTTCGCGGCCTGGTATGCCGCGTTCGGCGACTGGGCCCGCACCGACGGCGCCGCGTGGCTCTACCTGTTCAAGGCACTGCTCGCGGCCTTCATCGCGCTCGGCGTGTCGATGCGGCTCGACCTGCCGGCGCCGAAAACGGCAATGACGACCGTATTCATCGTGATGCAGCCGCAAAGCGGCGCCGTGCTCGCGAAAAGCTTCTACCGGGTCGCCGGCACGATCTTCGGGCTCATCGCGACGCTCACGTTCGTCGGGCTGTTCCCGCAGCAGCCGCAGCTGTTCCTGCTGGCGATCGCCCTGTGGATCGCGCTGTGCACCGCCGGCGCCGCGCGCAACCGCAACTTCCGCAGTTACGGCTTCCTGCTCGCCGGCTATACGACCGCGCTGATCGGCCTGCCCGCGTCGCAGCACCCGGATGGCGCATTCATGAGCGCGATGACGCGGGTCTCCGAAGTCATCATCGGGATCGTGTCGGCCGGCGTCGTCAGCGCGCTCGTGTTTCCTCGGTACACGGGCGAGCAGATGCGCACGACGGTGCGCAAGCGCTTCGGCAGCTTCGTCGACTACGTCGCGTCGGCGCTGTCGGGCCAGCTCGACCGCGCGCACATCGAGACCATCCATACGCGCTTCGTCGCCGACGTGGTCGGCTTCGAGGCCGCGCGCAGCATGGCCGTGTTCGAGGATCCGGACACGCGCATGCGCAGCGGCCGCCTCGCGCGGCTGAACAGCGAGTTCATGAGCGCGTCGAGCCGCTTTCACGCGCTGCACCAGCTGATGAACCGGCTGCACGCGGCCGGCGCGCAGGCCGCAATCGATGCGATCGAGCCGTATTTCCGCGAGATCGCGCCGCTGCTCACGCGCGATGGCGAACCCGTGCGCACGTCGATCGACGCCGCGCACTCGGCCGAGCAACTGCTCGCGTGGCGCGACGCGCTCCCGCGCCGTATCCGCGCGACACGCGCGGAACTCGAAACGCAGCCCGACTTCCCGCTGCTCGACTTCGATACCGCCGCCGAACTGCTGTACCGCTTCATCACCGACCTGCAGGAATACGCGGCGACCTATGCGTCGCTCGCGACCGCGACGCACGAGCGCGAACGCTGGATCGAACGCTACGAGCCGCGCACCAACAAAACGGCCGCCACGATCGCGGGGATCCGCACCGCGACGGTGATTCTCGCGCTCGGCTGGTTCTGGATCGAGACCGCGTGGCCGAGCGGCGTGATGCTGGTGCTGAACGCCGCGGCGACCTGCGCGCTCGCGTCGTCGGCGCCGCGCCCGACCGCGATGGCCGCGCAGATGGGGATGGGCACGGCGCTGGCCGTCTGCACCGGCTTCCTGCTGACGTTCGGCATCTACCCGCGGATCGACGGCTTCGTCCTGCTGTGCGCGGCGCTCGCGCCGTTGCTCGCGATCGGCATCTACATGTCGCTGAAGCCGAAGCTCGCCGGCTACGGCGCGGGCTATCTGATCTTCTTCTGCTTCCTCGCCGGCCCCGACAGCATCACGCACTACGATCCCACGAGCTTCATGAACGACGCGCTCGCGCTCCTGTTGTCGATGCTCGTCTCGGCGATCGCGTTCGCCGTGCTGTTCCCGCCGACCGCGCCGTGGCTCAAGAAACGCCTGTTCGCCGACCTGCGTCACCAGGCCGTCGCGGCCTGCCACGCGCGGCTCGCCGGACTGCGCACGCGCTTCGAGAGCGGCGCGCGCGACCTGATGTACCAGGCGCACACGCTGTCGGCCGACCAGCCTGACGTGCAGCGCGACGCGCTGCGCTGGATGTTCGCGGTGCTCGAAACCGGGAATGCGGCCATCGACCTGCGCCACGAGCTGGCAACGCTGCCGTCCGACCCGCGCTACGCGCCGACGACGCCGTGGCGCCGCGCGATCGAAACGATGCGCGCCGCGCTGTCGTCGCTGTTCGCGCGGCCGGACGCCGAACGTTTCGATGCAACGCTCGCCGCGGTAAACGATGCGATCGACGCGACCCGGCAGACGCTCGACGCATTCACGCCGACGCGCGAGGAACGCCACCGGCTGCAGCGCATCCTGAGCCATCTGCATTTCGTGCGCACGGCACTGCTCGATCCCGAATCGCCGCTCGCCGCGCTCAACCGCAACCGCCCCGTGCGTCCCCAACCAGGAGCCTCGTCATGATGCCGCGTGAAATCGCCATTCTCGATGCCTACATGCCCACGGTGGTGCTGATGTTCGTCCTCGGCGCGCTCGCGACCTGGGCCGTCGACCGCCTGCTCGCCTATACGGGCCTCTACCGTCTCGTCTGGCACCCGTCGCTGTTCCGGGCCTGCCTCCTCGTCTGCATTTGCGGCGGACTGAGTCTTGCCGTTTACCGTTGATTCCGAACCATCATGATTCTCAGAAAACTCTTCGGCTTCGTCGCGACCGCCGTCATTCTTCTCGTCGCGATCCTGATCGGGCGCTCGCTGTGGGTGCACTACATGGACGATCCGTGGACGCGCGACGGGCGCGTGCGCGCCGAGATCGTCAACGTCGCGCCGGACGTGTCGGGCGCGATCGTCGAACTGCCCGTGCATGACAACCAGCTCGTGAAAAAGGGCGACCTGATCATGCAGATCGACCCGTCGCACTACCAGATCGCGGTCGAGCAGGCGCAGGCGGCCGTCGCCGCCCGCCGCGCGGAACTGCAGATGCGCCGCGACGACGCGGCGCGCCGCGCGGATCTCGATGCGCTCGTCGTGTCGAAGGAAAACCGCGAGAACGCCGCGCACAGTGCGTCGAGCGCCGATGCGCAGTACCAGCAGGCGATCGCCGCGCTCGATGCCGCGAAGCTCAACCTCGAGCGCACGCGCGTCGTCGCGCCGGTCGACGGCTACATCACGAACCTGCAGACGTTCAAGGGCAACTATGCGGTGGCCGGCCAGGCGAAGCTCGCGATCGTCGACAGCCACTCGTTCTGGGTCTACGGCTACTTCGAGGAAACCAAGCTGCCGCGCGTGAAGATCGGCGCGCCGGCCGAAATGCGGCTGATGAGCGGCGGCGTGATGAAGGGCCACGTCGAAAGCATCTCGCGCGGCATCTACGATCGCGACAACCCGCAAAGCCGCGACCTCGTCGCGGACGTGAACCCGACCTTCAACTGGGTGCGCCTCGCGCAGCGCGTGCCGGTGCGCATCAGGATCGACGAAGTGCCGGCCGACGTGGTGCTGTCGGCGGGTACGACCTGCACGGTCATCATCGATCCGGACAAGCAGAAGAAGTCGTAAGCGCAACGCGTGCCGGGCGGCATCCCGCCCGGCGGCGTCACTCCCAGAAGAACCGGTAAGGCAGGAACGGCGACGGGCCGAGCCCCGCTTCGCCGATCATGTTGCGCAACCGCATCGCAAAGCCGATGGCGCCGATCGCGACGAGTGCGGCGATCACATACGGGCGCCGCACGTACGGCACGCGTTGCAGCGGCACGAACTGGCAGCCCATCGCGAACAGCACGAGCCACTGGAAGCGCAGCCCCGCATAGCTGACCCGCGCGAGCGCGAAACTCGCGATCTCGCAGGCGAACAGGAACACGAGCGTGCGCGGCATGCGGGCAAGCAGCGCCCAGCCGGCCGCGAGGGTCAGCAGCGCGAGCACGAGCGGTGCGCTGCCCGACATCTGTGCAGGCGGCGTGAATGCCGCATAGAGTCCGAACTTCGCCAGCAACGCGTCGTGGTGCATCGCGAACAGCACGCCGCCGATCGCGACCGCCAGCCCCGCATAACGCAGCAGGCGCAGCCGCCGCACCTGGAGCAGCACGACGAGCAGCACCGCCGACACGTGCATGCCGGCCGCCGCGGCCGCCAGCGCGATCGACGCGCCATGCCGCCTGCGCGCCCATTCGTCCGACGCGATCTTGGCCGCGCAGAACGCGAGGCCATAACGCAGCCCGCTCATCGCCATGTCGTAGAAGAACAGCGGAAAGATCAGCGTGGCGAACACGCACGCATCCTCGGCTGTCCGCCCGAACGCGACGACACATGCGATGACGATCAGCAGCGACAGGATTGCCGTCACGATGTGCGGGTCGTGCCCGACCCATTCGAGCGCGCGCACGAGCCATACGAAACCCGGCTCGAGCGTGCGCGGTACGACCTTCAGGTTGCCGCTCCAGATGCCGGCGATGATGTCCTGGTAAATCGCCGTGTCGGTGCCCGTCCGGCCACGCAGCACGGCGAACGTGGCGGCCGGTGCGATACCCGCCGCGAGCCACCGCCACGGCGGCATGCGCGTGCGCATGCCGAGCGCGGCAGAGACGAGGATGCACAGGTATCCGCTCAGATAAATCGTCGTTGTCATTGTTATGAATGACCCGCTCGGCGCAGTGCCGCACCGGTGTCGATGCGCGCGCCGCGGGTTCTGGTCCCCAGCTGTGTGGAAGCGCATTGTAGGGGATCGCGCGGCGCGTGACTGCCGGTTTTGTCACCCACCGGCGGATGAGCGGGCGGATTGCGCGTGTCGCGGGTGGCCGGCCCGCGACCGCGCGGCGCTCGGGCCGCGTCAGGCCGCGATACGAAAGCGCCCGACCAGCGACTTCAAGGCCTGCGCCTGCTCGTCGAGCGCGTTCGCCGCGGCGGCCGCCTGCTCGACGAGTGCCGCGTTCTGCTGGGTGCCGGCGTCCATCTGCGTGACCGCGCGGCCGATCTCGTCGATCCCCGCGCTCTGCTCGTCCGATGCGGCGGAAATTTCGCCGATGATGTCGGTCACGCGCTTGACCGCGCGCACGACGTCGCCCATCGTGCGGCCCGCATCGTGCGCGAGCGCCGCACCGTTCGCGACTCGCTCGACCGACGCGCCGATCAGCGCTCGGATCTCCTTCGCCGCGGTCGCCGCGCGTTGCGCGAGCAGGCGGACTTCACCCGCGACCACCGAGAAGCCGCGCCCCTGCTCGCCCGCGCGTGCGGCCTCGACGGCTGCGTTCAACGCGAGAATGTTGGTCTGGAACGCGATCCCCTCGATCGTGCCGATGATGTCGCGGATGTTCTTCGCGCTGTCGTCGATCTCGCTCATCGTCGCGACGACGCGCCCGACGACTTCCCCGCCCGTCTCCGCAACGGCCGAAGCATTGGCCGCGAGCGCGCTCGCCTGCCGCGCGTTCTCGGCGTTCTGCCGTACGGTCGACGTGAGCTGCTCCATGCTGGCCGCGGTGCGCTCGAGCGCGACGGCCTGCTGCTCGGTGCGCCTCGACAGATCGAGATTGCCGGTGGAAATCTCGCCCGACGCGGCCGCGATCGCCTCGGCGCTGACGGCGATCTCGCCGACGGTCGCCGCAAGCCCCGTCTGCATCTCGGCCAGCGCACGCACCATGCTGTCGCGGTCGTGCCGGCCCAGCGTGATCGGTCGCGTCAGGTCGCCGCGCGCGATGTCCGCGGCAATCGCCTTCGCATGCGCGGGCTCGCCGCCGAGCTGCGACGCGAGACGGCGCACGACACGTTCGGCGATGACGATCGCGAGCACGATCAGCGCAACCGTCATCGCCGCGATCATCGCGAACGACGACGAGAAAATGGTGGCGGACGCATCGAGCGTCGCCTTCGACTTCGCACCGCGTGTCTTCACGAGCTCGGCGACCAGTTTTTCGAGCTTGCCGGTTTCGACCAGCAGCGACACGTCCTGCGTGCCGACCTGCCAGCTCATCTGCGACAGGTCGAGCGGCTGTGCCTGCACGAGCGCGACGAAATCGCGCAGATGCGCGCTCCACGCGCCGACCGCCGTCGAGAATGCGCGCAGCCGCGCCGAATCGTCGACGTCGGCCGGATCCGCATAGCGCTGCAGCGTGCCGAGCGCCTGGCCGATCGACGCGAGCCCGGCGCCCACGTCTGCGCCCAGCTCGTTGCGTTCCTTCGCGGTGGTCGCGGTCAGCAGCATCTTCTGGGCACGGCTCGCACGCAGCACTTCGGCCCGAACCTCCTCGGCCGCGCGGCTCGCGACGTGACCCTGCTCGTAGACGGAGGCGATCGACGCATTCAGCCGGCTGATCTGCCAGAGCGAAAACATGCCGATCGCCAGCGTGCCGGCGAGCAGGATCGCGAATGCGGCGCGCAACGTCGCCTTGACGGTCCACGGCCGGCGCTCGCGACGCGCCGCCCGCGGGCGCCGGGCGGCGCGACCGGCGGCGACGTCGGGTGCGGCGGCAACCGCACCGGGCTGTGGACGCAAAGATGCTGCTTTCATCGATATATCCCCGTATTGATCACGCGGCCGGAAAGGTCGGTCCCGGCGTACCCGCGATGGCTGGCCATGCCGCGCGTCCTGCGCCCGCACGGCGGATAGCCGGTGCCGGGCGCGGCGCGCCTGTTGTCATTGGGTCGTTCTACGGCCGCCACCGCCGTTTCTTGAGTCCGGTAAACCACGCACCGGCCCCGGGCGCCCGCCCCGCTTGCGGGCGGGCGTGCCGCCAGCGTTATACCCGGCCAAAAAAGCGGGCACCGGCCGATCCGTCGGATGAATGTCCGATTCACGATAAAACTTGTCCGGACATTCCCGATACGCCACATTACACTTCTTTGACGCAGCAACGATTCAAGACGCGCCGATCCCCAACAGAGCGCGCCCGCCACCTCAACTCGTTCAGCTCTCACATGGAAACCAGCCTCGACACCGGCTCCGCCGGCGCAGCCGCCACCCAGCCTTCCGCGCCACCCGTCGCCCGCACCGTCTACCCGGTGCTCGGCGCGATCAGCTTCTCGCACATGCTCAACGACATGATCCAGTCGTTGATCCTCGCGATCTACCCGATGCTCAAGAGCCAGTTCGCGCTGTCGTTTGCGCAGATCGGCCTGATCACGCTCACCTACCAGATCACCGCGTCGCTGCTGCAGCCGCTCGTCGGCCTCTATACCGACAAGCGTCCGAAACCGTATTCGCTGCCGGTCGGCATGGGTTTCACGCTCGCCGGGCTGCTGCTGATGTCGGTCGCGCCGAATTTCCCGATGCTGCTGGTGGCCGCGGCGCTCGTCGGCTGCGGCTCGTCGGTGTTCCATCCCGAATCGTCACGCGTCGCGCGGATGGCGTCGGGCGGCCAGCACGGGCTCGCGCAGTCGGTGTTCCAGGTCGGCGGCAACGCGGGTTCCGCGCTCGGGCCGCTGCTCGCCGCGCTCGTGATCATTCCGCACGGCCAGCACAGCATCGCGTGGTTCTCGGCAGCCGCGCTCGTCGCGATGATCGTGCTCACGCAGATCGGCCACTGGTACAAGAAGCATCCGTCGATGAAGAAGAAAGCCGCGGCGGCCGGCCACCCGACGCTGTCGCGCGGCCGCGTGATGGGCGCGATCGGCGTGCTGGTGCTGCTCGTGTTCTCGAAGTATTTCTACCTCGCGAGCATCAACAGCTATTTCACGTTCTACCTGATCGACAAGTTCAACCTGTCGGTGCAGGCCGCGCAGATCCACCTGTTCGTGTTCCTCGCGGCCGTGGCGGCGGGCACGCTGATCGGCGGGCCGGTGGGCGACCGGATCGGCCGCAAGTACGTGATCTGGGTATCGATCCTCGGCGTCGCGCCGTTCACGCTGCTGCTGCCGTACGCGAACCTGTTCTGGACCAGCGTGCTGACCGTGATCATCGGCATCGTGCTCGCGTCGGCGTTCGCCGCGATCCTGGTCTACGCGACGGAACTGATGCCCGGCAAGGTCGGGATGGTCGCGGGCCTGTTCTTCGGCTTCGCGTTCGGCCTCGGCGGCGTCGGCGCGGCCGTGCTCGGCCAGCTCGCCGACGCGACGAGCATCACGTTCGTCTACAAGGTGTGCTCGTTCCTGCCGCTGATCGGCGTGCTGACGGTGTTCCTGCCGAACCTCGAAAGCAGCCGGCGCAAGAAGGCGTGAAAAAACGGCCGCGGCGCGCCTGCCGGCGCCGCGGCCGTGATGCTCCGATCGACGGGATCGACGGCGGCTTCAGGCCGCCGTCGTCGCATGCAGCGTCAGGAAACGCTTGAGGATGCCGGACGAATAGCTGCTCGCGATCGCCGACAGGAAGTGCGAGAACGACTGCGTCGCGTGATCGTCGGCCGTATCGGAGATCGTGCGCACGAGCGCGAACGGCACATCGTGCTCCGCGCACACCTGCGCGATCGCGGCCCCTTCCATTTCGACCGCGAGCGCATCCGGCAGCGCGTCGCGCAGCGCGACGACCTCGCGCTCGCTCGACACGAAGCGGTCGCCGCTGATGACGAGCCCCGCGTGCAGCGTCGCGCCGGCCAGGCTGAAGCGTGCGGCGAACTGCGCCCCCTCTTCCGCGACGAATTGCGTGCACGCGGCCCGCAGGCGCGCGGTCAGTGCGGCGTCGGTCGCGAAACGCGTGATGCCGAGCAAAGGCACCTCATAGCGCGGAAACAGCGGCGACGCGTCGAGATCGTGCTGCAGCAGCGTATCGGCCACGACGACATCGCCGACGCGCACCGTGCGCGACACACCGCCCGCGACGCCGGTGAACACGATGCCCGACACGCCGAACACGTGGATCAGCGCGCTGACCGTCGCGGCGGCCGCGACCTTGCCGACCCGCGCCAGCGTCACCACACAGGCCGCGCCGTGCACGGTACCGACGTGATAATCGCGGCGGCCGAGCGTGACCGTCTTCATCGCGCCGTCGGCGCGCATCGCGGCGATCAGGTCGCCGAGTTCCTCGGGCAGCGCGGCCAGGATGCCGAGCGGTCGAATCGAAGCCGTGCCCACCATACCGATGCCCGTCATTCCACCGCCTGCAGTTTCGCGACCGCGAGCGCGAGCCACTTCTCGCCGTGCCGCTTGAACTTCACCTGTGCCTTCGCATCGGTGCCGTTGCCTTCGAGCGCGGTGACCGTGCCTTCGCCGAACTTGGTATGGAACACCTGCTGGCCGACGCGGAAACCGGTATCGGCGGCCCGCTGCTTGTTCGCGAACGCCGGCAGCGGCGCGGACACGGCCGCATCGACGATCTGCTCGCGACTGCCGCCGCCCGGCCGCGCGAACCAGTCGCGCCCGTACCCGGCGTTGTCCGACCGGCCACCCCAGCGCGAACCGGCCTCGACCTTCGGCGTCAGCCACTTGAGCACGTGTTCGGGCAGCTCGTCGAAGAAGCGCGAGCGCACGTTGTAACGCGTCTGGCCATGCAGCATCCGGCTCTGCGCGAACGACAGGTAGAGCCGCTCCTTCGCGCGCGTGATCGCGACGTACATCAGCCGGCGCTCTTCCTCGAGGCCGTCCGATTCGAGCACGCTGTTCTCGTGCGGGAACAGCCCTTCCTCGAGGCCCGTGATGAACACGGCCGAGAATTCGAGCCCCTTCGCCGCGTGCACCGTCATCAGCTGCACGGCGTCCTGGCCGGCCTGCGCCTGGTTGTCGCCGGCCTCCAGCGACGCATGCGACAGGAAACCGGCGAGCGGCGTCATCGTGTCGGGGTTCTGTGCCGGATCGGCAGGCGATACCGGGTCGAGCACGTCGACCGCCTGATCGTCCGCGGCGGAGCCGAGCTCCGGGGCCGCGATCGCGCCTGCGCGCAGCGGAATCGAACGGGCCGGCGTGTCGAGCCCGTAGCCCTCCTCTGCGATGAACGCGGTGGCCGCGTTCACGAGTTCCTGCAAGTTCTCGAGACGGTCCTGGCCTTCGCGCTCGCCCTGGTAGAAATCGGCGAGACCGCTGGCGCGCACGATGTGCTCGACGGTGTCGGGCAGGTTCATCTGCTGCGTGTCGGCGCGCATCTTCGCGACCAGGTTCGCGAACCCGCCGAGGCTCGTGCCGGCCTTCCCCGTCACGTACGGAATCGCGGCGGCCATCGAGCAGCCGTACAGGCGCGCGGCGTCGGCGAGCTGCTCGATCGAGCGCGCGCCGATTCCGCGGGTCGGGAAGTTCACGACGCGCACGAACGCGGTGTCGTCGTTCGGGTTGTCGATCAGGCGCAGGTACGCGAGCGCGTGCTTCACTTCCTGGCGTTCGAAGAAGCGCAGGCCGCCGTACACGCGGTACGGGATGCCCGACGACATCAGCGTGTGCTCGATCGAGCGCGACTGCGCGTTGCTGCGGTACAGGACGGCCACTTCGCTGCGCGCCATCCCGGTGTTGATCAGCGAGCGGATCTCCTCGACGATCCAGCCGGCTTCCTGCGAATCGGTGCTCGCCTCGTACACGCGCACGGGTTCGCCGTGGCCCGCGTCGGTGCGCAGGTTCTTGCCGAGGCGGTGCGCGTTGTTCGAGATCAGCTGGTTCGCCGCGTCGAGGATGTTGCCGTGCGACCGGTAGTTCTGCTCGAGCTTGATCAGGTTGCGCACCCGGAATTCGTCTTCGAAGTCGCGCATGTTGCCGACGTTCGCGCCGCGGAACGCGTAGATCGACTGATCGTCGTCGCCGACCGCGAAGATCGCGTTCTGGCCGCCCGCGAGCATCTTGAGCCACGCGTACTGCAGCTTGTTGGTGTCCTGGAACTCGTCGACGAGGATGTGCCGGAAGCGCGCCTGGTAGTGCGCGCGCAGCGGCGCGTTGTACGCGAGCAATTCATAGCAGCGCAGCAGCAGCTCGGGGAAATCGACGACGCCCTCGCGCTGGCACTGCTGGTCGTATGCCTGGTACAGCTCGACGAACTTGCGGTTGAAGTTGTCGGTCGCGTCGACCTTGTCGGGACGCAGCCCCTGCTCCTTCGCATTGTTGATGAAGTACTGGACGTTCTTCGGCGGGTACTTCTCGTCGTCGACGTTCGCCGCCTTCATCAGCCGCTTGATCGCGGACAGCTGGTCGGCCGTGTCGAGGATCTGGAAGGTCTGCGGCAGGCCGGCGTCGCGCCAGTGCGTGCGCAGCATCCGGTTGCACAGGCCGTGGAACGTGCCGATCCACATCCCGCGCGTGTCGATCGGCATCATCGCCGACAGGCGCGCCATCATCTCGCGCGCGGCCTTGTTCGTGAAGGTCACTGCGAGCACGGTGGGCGGCGATGCGTAGCCCTGCTGGATCAGCCACGCGATGCGCGTGATCAGCACGCGGGTCTTGCCGCTGCCCGCCCCTGCGAGGATCAGCGCCGGTTCGTTCGGCAACGTGACGGCGGCGAGTTGTTCGGGGTTCAGATTGGCGAGCAGGTCGGGCATGGAGCGGCAGCGAACGGGCGAGGAAAATGCGGACCCGACATTATAAGGCGGCCGGACGATGCCGTTCCCGATCCGTTCGACCGCCCGTCGCGCGTACGTTGCCGGCACGTGGCGGCCGCGTCGCGACGGGCCCGCGCCGGCAAGGCGATGGCTGGTCGATGTGCATCCATTTATAATTGTCGGATTCGGCATCCAATTCACGCATTTTTCGGCAGATTTCCAACATGAGCGACAACACGCTTGCGAAGAGTTTCGAGCCCCACACCATCGAGTCCCATTGGGGGCCGGAGTGGGAAAAGCGCGGTTACGCGGCCCCGGCATTCGATCCGGCCCGCCCCGATTTCTCGATCCAGTTGCCGCCGCCGAACGTGACGGGCACGCTGCACATGGGCCACGCGTTCAACCAGACGATCATGGACGGCCTCGCCCGCTACCACCGGATGCTCGGCGAGAACACGCTGTGGGTGCCCGGCACCGACCACGCGGGGATCGCGACCCAGATCGTCGTCGAGCGCCAGCTCGACGCGCAGGGCGTGTCGCGCCACGACCTCGGCCGCGAGAAGTTCGTGGAGCGCGTGTGGGAATGGAAGGAAAAATCCGGTTCGACGATCACCGGCCAGGTGCGTCGCATCGGCGCGTCCACCGACTGGTCGCGCGAATACTTCACGATGGACGACAAGATGTCGGCCGCCGTGCGCGACGTGTTCGTCACGCTTTATGAACAGGGCCTGATCTACCGCGGCAAGCGCCTCGTCAACTGGGATCCGGTGCTGTTGACCGCCGTGTCGGATCTCGAAGTCGTGAGCGAAGAGGAAAACGGCCACCTGTGGCACATCCGCTACCCGCTCGTCGACGGCTCGGGCTCGCTGACCGTTGCCACGACGCGCCCGGAAACGATGCTCGGCGACGTCGCGCTGATGGTCCATCCGGAAGACGAGCGCTACGCGCACCTGATCGGCAAGCTCGTCACGCTGCCGCTGACGGGCCGCGAGATCCCGGTGATCGCCGACGACTACGTCGACCGCGAGTTCGGCACGGGCGTCGTGAAGGTCACGCCCGCGCACGACTTCAACGACTACCAGGTCGGCCTGCGCCACAAGCTCGCGCCGATCGAGATCCTGACGCTCGACGCGAAGATCAACGACAACGGCCCCGAGCAGTATCGCGGCCTCGACCGCTTCGACGCGCGCAAGGCGATCGTCGCCGATCTCGACGCGCAGGGCTTCCTCGATTCCGTGAAGCCGCACAAGCTGATGGTGCCGCGCGGCGACCGCACGGGCGTCGTCATCGAGCCGATGCTGACCGACCAGTGGTTCGTCGCGATGACGAAGCCGGCGCCGGAAGGCACGTTCAATCCCGGCAAGTCGATCACGGAAACGTCGCTCGACGTCGTGCGCAACGGCCAGATCAAGTTCGTGCCGGAAAACTGGACGACCACCTATTACCAGTGGCTCGAGAACATCCAGGACTGGTGCATCTCGCGCCAGCTGTGGTGGGGCCACCAGATTCCCGCATGGTACGGCGAGAACGGCGAGGTGTTCGTCGCGCGCAACGAGGAAGAAGCGCGCGCGCAGGCTGCCGCGAAGGGTTACGCGGGCGCGCTGAAGCGCGACGAGGACGTGCTCGACACGTGGTTCTCGTCGGCGCTCGTGCCGTTCTCGTCGCTCGGCTGGCCGAACGAAACGCCTGAACTGAAGCACTTCCTGCCGTCGTCGGTGCTCGTCACGGGCTTCGACATCATCTTCTTCTGGGTCGCCCGGATGGTGATGATGACCACGCACTTCACGGGCCAGGTGCCGTTCCACACCGTCTACGTGCACGGCCTCGTGCGCGACGCGGAAGGCCAGAAGATGTCGAAGAGCAAGGGCAACACGCTCGACCCGATCGACATCGTCGACGGCATCGACCTCGACACGCTGGTCGCGAAGCGCACGACGGGCCTGATGAACCCGAAACAGGCCGCGACGATCGAGAAGAAGACGCGCAAGGAATTCCCGGACGGCATCGCCGCGTTCGGCACCGATGCGCTGCGCTTCACGATGGCGTCGATGGCAACGCTCGGCCGCAACGTGAACTTCGACCTCGCGCGCTGCGAGGGCTATCGCAACTTCTGCAACAAGCTGTGGAACGCGACGCGCTTCGTGCTGATGAACTGCGAAGGCCACGACTGCGGCAGCGACAAGCCGGAAGTCTGCGGCGCGGGCGATTGCGGCCCGGGCGGCTACCTCGACTTCTCGGCGGCCGACCGCTGGATCGTGTCGCTGCTGCAGCGCACCGAGGCCGACATCGCGAAGGGCTTCGCCGATTACCGCTTCGACAACATCGCAAGCAGCATCTACAAGTTCGTGTGGGACGAGTACTGCGACTGGTATCTCGAACTCGCGAAGGTGCAGATCCAGAACGGCACGCCGGAACAACAGCGCGCAACGCGCCGCACGCTGCTGCGCGTGCTCGAAACGGTGCTGCGCCTCGCGCACCCGATCATCCCGTTCATTACCGAAGCGCTCTGGCAGAAGGTCGCGCCGCTCGCGGGCCGCTATCCGCAAGGCAAGGCCGACGGAGAAGCGTCGCTGATGGTGCAGGCGTACCCGGTCGCGAACCTGCAAAAGATCGACGAGGCGTCCGAACAGTGGGCGGCCGACCTGAAGGCGATCGTCGACGCGTGCCGCAACCTGCGCGGCGAGATGAACCTGTCACCGGCAACCAAGGTGCCGCTGCTTGCCGCCGGCGATGCCGAGCGCCTGCGCTCGTTCGCGCCGTACGTCCAGGCGCTCGCGCGCCTGTCGGAAGTGCAGATCCTCGCGGACGAAGCGGCGCTCGACAAGGAAGCGCACGGCGCGCCGATCGCGATCGTCGGGCCGAACAAGCTGGTGCTGAAGGTGGAAATCGACGTCGCGGCCGAACGCGAGCGCCTGTCGAAGGAAATCGCGCGCCTGACGGGCGAAATCGCGAAATGCAATGCGAAGCTCGGCAACGAGGCTTTCGTCGCGAAAGCGCCGCCGGCGGTGGTCGAACAGGAGCAGAAGCGCGTCGCGGAATTCCAGAGCACGCTCGAAAAACTGCGCGCGCAGCTCGATCGGTTGCCTGCGTAACAAAGGGTAAGGTTGTTTGCGTTCACTATAATGCGGACGTGAACATAAACCGTCTGACAAGTCGATTACAGAAATAAAGGTTCGATCATGTTGAAAGTCACCAAGGCGGTATTCCCTGTTGCCGGCCTCGGCACGCGCTTCCTCCCGGCAACGAAGGCAAGCCCGAAGGAAATGCTGCCGGTCGTCGACAAGCCGCTGATCCAGTACGCGGTCGAGGAAGCGATCGCCGCCGGCATTACCGAGATGATCTTCGTCACCGGGCGCAGCAAGCGCGCGATCGAGGACCACTTCGACAAGTCGTACGAAATCGAGGCCGAACTCGAGGCACGCGGCAAGGAGAAGCTGCTCGAACTCGTGCGCAGCATCAAGCCGAGCCATGTCGACTGCTTCTACGTGCGCCAGCCGGAAGCGCTCGGCCTCGGCCATGCGGTGCTGTGCGCCGAAAAGCTCGTGGCCGACAACCCGTTCGCGGTGATCCTCGCCGACGACCTGCTCGACGGCAACCCGCCCGTGATGAAGCAGATGGTCGACGTGTTCGACCACTATCACAGCTCGGTGATCGGCGTCGAAGAGATCCCGCCGTCGGAGACGAAGTCGTACGGGATCGTCGACGGCAAGGAGTGGGAGGAGTCGATCGTCAAGATGTCGGCGATCATCGAAAAGCCGGCGCCGGAAGTCGCGCCGTCGAACCTCGGCGTGGTCGGCCGCTACATCCTGAAGCCGAGGATCTTCGAGCACCTGCGCGCGCTGAAGCCCGGCGCGGGCGGCGAACTGCAGCTCACCGACGCGATCCAGGCGCTGCTCGCCGATGAACAGGTGCTGGCCTACAAGTACCAGGGCACGCGCTACGACTGCGGCAGCAAGCTCGGCTACCTGAAGGCGACGGTCGAATTCGCGCTGCGCCACGCGGAAGTCGGCGCGGAATTCGACGCGTACCTGCGCGCGCGCGCCAGCGCACACCCGGCCGACTGAACGCGGCAAGGGCACGAGGGCTCACTCCGGCGAGCCCGCCCTCACCTCACCGGCCGGCGCTCAGCGCGCTTCGGCCGGCTTCACCGAGACGACGCCCGGCATCCCGCCCGCGTCGTCTTTTTTCGTCTTGACGAGCCAGCCGTTGCCCGCGTCGAACGGCATCTTCGCGAGCGCGCTCTTCACGAGCGCCGGCGCGGCCTGCTGCGTGCCCGGCTCGCGATCGCGCAGCGACGCCGTCACGCGATAGACGTCGGCCCCCGACTTCGCGTCGACGAACCGCAGCGTCAGCACGTGGCGGTATACCTTCCCGGCGAACGGCAGCGCGAGCGGCGACGGCCCGTCGACGGTCACGCACGCGCTGCTCGCCGCACTGCACTGGTCGGCGACGGCCGCGACCGCCGTCGGCTGCGTCGCGTAGGCGACCGACAGCCGGTAGCGCGCGTCCTTGAGCGGTTTCGCATCGAAGCCGCGGTGCGCGAGTTCGTCGCGCACGAGCGTCTCGATCTGCCGGTATTCGGCATCGTTGGCCTGCGCGGCCGTCCGCACGAAATCATAGCCGTGTGCATCGGATGCGAACGCGTTCGGCTGCCCGACCGCACTCACGCCGCTCGTCACGCCGGCGCAACCCGTCAACAGCGACGCCGCCAGCGCGGCCGCTGCCCATTCCTTTCTCATGGCTTTCCCCAAATACCTGCCGTCGTGCCCGGCCCTATCAGGCGGACGGCTCGTCGATCGCGGGCAGCGACACCGTCACCGCGGTGCCGACACCCACCTCGCTGTCGACCGACACGCTGCCCCCATGGCGCGTGACGACCGTCTTCACGAATGCCATGCCGAGCCCGGAACCCGAGATTTCGGGCCGCTCGCCGGCATGGAACCGCTTGAAACGCTCGAACAGATGCCGCTGATCTTCCGGCGCAATGCCGTACCCCTGATCGCGAATCGTACAGAACATCCGTCTCGACGCATGCTCGACCGCCAGCGTACACGTGATCACGGTGTCGGACGGACTGTATTTGACTGCGTTGTTCAGCAGGTTCACGAACGCGCGCGTGATCAGCGAGCGGTCCGCGCGCACCCAGCACATATCGGTGCCGACGTCGGTGTCGATGCGGATGTGCTTCGCCTGCGCCTGCGGCCATACCTCGTCGCTCGCGTCGATCAGCACGTCGACGAGGCTCGTCGCCTCGAGCTGGTACGCCTGCGACTCCGCGCGCGCCAGCTGCACGAACTCGTCGGCGAGCGACAGCGCGCGGTGCGCATAGCGCTCGATCCGCGCGAGCAGCCCGCGCATCGCGTCGGTCTCGACGCGGTCGCGCTCGATCTCGACGAGCGCGAGGATCGACGACTGCGGCGAGCGCATGTCGTGCGACAGCAGGTGCAGCGCTTCCTCGCGATGCCGCTCGGCCGCGTGCAGTTCGGTCACGTCGACGAGGCCGGCGATCCAGCCCGTCACGCGGCCCTGCGCGTTCGTGCAAGCGGCGTAGCGTAACAGATGGTCGAGCCCGTCGCGATCGCGCACCTCGATGCCGCGTGCCATCGCGTCATGCTCGTCCTCGAGCGTCGGGTCGAGCACGGCCGGCCAGCGCTCGCGAATCGCCGCGTCGTGTTCGGCGTTACCGTCGACGGTCTTCATGAACGTCAGCTCGCCGAGCGCGGTGCGCAGCGGCCGCCCTTCCGGCAGCGGCAGCGCGAGCCGCGACCCGTAGCGCTTCGCTGCATGGTTCGCAATCAGCACGGTGCCGGCCAGGTCGGTCACGAAGATCGGCTCGGGCATGCTGTCGAGGCTGTCCCACACGAAGCGCTTCATGTCCTGCACGCGCTGCGCGGCTTGCGCCATCAGCGCCATCTGCCGCTCGAGCACGTCGCCGCCGACGCTGCGCGTGCGCGGCGCCTCGGGCAGCAGATGCGGCTCGTCGGCGAGCCGCTGCAGCTCGCGGCGCAGGTACGACATCGTCATTTCCAGGCGTCGCCAGTTCCAGATCGGGTAGACGGCGACCAGCCCGAAGATCGCGGGCGCCGGCGACAGCCAGATGCGCGCCTCGAACAGCAGCGCCATGCTCGCGACGACGGCGAGCCCGGCAAGGCTCAGCGTGAGCAGCAGCGCGCGCCACGGCGACAGCATCAGGAAGCCGCCCAGCAGCACGGCGAGCGGCAGCAGCGACGCGGCGAACAGCCCGGCGCGCGACGCGGGCGAGATCGCGCTGCCGGTCGCCAGCATGTCGAGCACGTTGGCATGGATGTACACACCGGCGAGCGGCCCGAACTCGCCGGAGACGGGCGTCGCGAAGCGGTCGTACAGCCCCGACGCCGTCACGCCGACGACGACGATCTTGCCGCGCAGCGCGTCGGGTTTCACGCGCCCTTCGAGCACGTCGTCGAACGACAGCGTCGGATACGCGGGCGTGTTGCGGCTGAACGGGATCAGGTAGCGGCCCTCGCCCGCCGCGTCGCGCGACAGGTCGTGCGCATGCGCACCGGGCACGCCGCCGACCGGATGCAGCCGGCCGCCCTGGATCGCGCGATACACGGGCACCATCAGTTGCGGCCAGCGCACGCGGCCGTCGCTTTCGAACAGCGCGACGCTGCGTACGATACCGTCGCGGTCGACTTCGAGGTTGATGTGGCCGAGGCCGACCGCGCGCGCCGCGAGCGCGGCCACCGGCGGATCGACCGCGCGCGTGCCGTCCGCCTGTTCGGGGCTCAGCAGCACGGGCAGGAAGGTCGGCACGTGGCTCATCGCGTCCGCGAACGCGCGATCCTCCGCGGACGGTTCGGTAAACAGCACGTCGTAGACGACGGCAGCCGGCTGCGCGCGCGCGAGCGTATCGAGCAGCCGCGCGTGCACGTTGCGCGACCACGGCCAGCGGCCGAGCGCGGACACGCTCTGGTTGTCGATGTCGACGACCACCACGTCGGGCGACAACGGCAGGCTGCGCAGCATCAGCAGCCGGTCGTAGATCAGGCCGTCGACGCTCGTCGACAGGCGGCCGAGCGCGCACGCAAGGATCACCGCGATCCCGAGGCAGCCGATCGCGATCCATTCGATCAGGAAGCGGCGGCCGAGGCGCCGCCGCGGGGAAACGGAGTCGGGTTTCATGCGCCGCGGATCAGCGCGACAGCGTGAACGCGCTGACCGGACTGGTCTTCTCGTAGAACTTGCCGCCTTCGAATTCCTCGACGGTCACGGCCCAGAAATAGTCGCCCGGCGGCAGGTGTGCAACGGTGATCTGGCGCGCATGCAGGCCGACCTGGTCGACGACCGGTGCGCTCAGGTCCTTCGAGCGCGACAGCACGAACCGGTAGCGCGCATCCTTGCCCGAACCGTTCGGCGACCAGCGGAACTCGTAGCCGTCGGCGCCGGGCGACGCGCTCGCGTCGAGCCCCATCACGCGGCGCTCGAACGCATACGTGCGCGGCCGGCCCTCGAGGCCGTTCGCGTCGATCGCGGCGACCCGCACGAAGTAGTTCCCGTTCGGCACGTCGTGAAAGACCGCCCGCGGAGAATCGGTGCGCGTTTCGCGGAACAGGTCGAGCAGCCCGGCGTCGTGCGCGAGCTGCAAACGGTAGCCACGCGCGTCGGCGAGCGGCGCGACGTCGAATGTGACGTCGGGCTCGTCCTGCACCTTGTCGGGATGCGCGAGCGCCGGTGCGGGCAGCAGCTCGACGGGCGCGCCGACCGCGCCGGACGATGTCGCGACGCTGCCGAAATTCGCATGCACGAGCGTCGGGCCGGCCGGCTGCCGATCGCCCGCGACGCCGACGGTGCCGTCGAGCACTTCGACGCGCGTCGACGCGCTACCGGCCGCGTCGTAATTCACGCGAAAGTGCGTACCGCGCACGCCGGCCACGACCGACGGCGAACGGATCTGGAAGCGGTCGTCGCGTTTCTTCAGATGGGTGACCTCGCTGTCGACCGAGCCGCGCGTGAGCTCGAACTCGCGATCGAGCGTGCCGGTCAGCACCGTGCGGCGCAGCGCCTTCAGGTCGAGCTGGCTGTCGGGCGGCAGGCTCATGTGCGTGCCGTCGGCGAGCTCGAGCGTCACGAAGCCGTTCGGGCCCGTGCGCACGCGATCGCCCTCGGCAAGCGTCGCATCGTTCGCGAGCGGCGCGTAAGCGTCGCCGGACGCGCGTTCGGCCGCCCCCTGTACCGCAACGACGCGCGCGGTCAGTTTTTCCTTGCGCAGACGCGCCACCGGCAGCTTCAGCGCGATGCCGGGCTGCAGGTGCTTCGGCGCGGGTACGCCGTTGATCTGCTGAAGCAGCTGCCAGTCGTCCGCGCCCTGCAGGTAGCGCGCGGCGACGTCATACAGCGTGTCGCCCGCCTGCGTGCGGTAGACGACCATCTTGCCCGCCGCGGCGGGCGGCTGCGCGGCCGCATGCTGCGCGGCGAACGCAAACGCGACCGCGCAGGACACACGCAGCGCCGCCGTCCGCAGGTTCGCCGTGTGCTGCGTGATTCCCGTGGTCACTCCGGTTCTCCCTGGCCGACCCGCTCGAGCCGGTAGCCGTAGCCGTAGATCGGCGCGAGGCGATAGCCGTTTTCGGGCCGCAGGCCGAGCTTGGTGCGCAGCATAGAGATGTGCGTATCCATCGTGCGCGACGGGATGTCGGTCGCCTGCTTCCACACGAGATCGAGAATGTGCGCGCGCGACAGCGGCCGGTCGAGGTGCTGGAACAGCAGCAGCGCGAGCTCGAATTCCTTCTGCGTGAGGCTCACGGCCTTGTCGCCGACGTAGGCCTGCTTCAGGTTCACGTCGAAGCGGAACTGGTCGAACTCGCGAACGGTTGCCTCGGCGTTGACCGGATACGCGCGGCGCAGCAACGAGCCGATGCGCGCACGCAGGATCGGGCCCGACACGGGCTTGACCACGTAATCGTCGGCGCCGGCGTTGAGGATCTGCGTGATCCCCGCCTCGTCGTCACGGCTCGTCATGAAGATGATCGGCAGGCTGTGCTCGGTCTGATTCGCACGCACCCACTTCAGCACTTCCTCGCCGGACATGTCGGGCACGTTCCAGTCGAGCACCAGCAGATCGAACGTCTCGCGCTGCAGGCGCTTCTTCAGGGCCTTGCCTTCCTTGAACGCATAGCACGTATGGCCGACGGCCGTCAGCGTTTGACTGACGAAATCCGTCTGGGCCGGATCGTCATCCAGTACAGCAATTCTCATAGCACCCCGCAAATCGAAATCGATTCGTCCAGTTCAGCTCCCCGCCCCCACCCCGGCCGCGCAGCACATGCGCGGCTTCCGGATACCGGCCGGCGAGCCGTCGTTCGCCGCTCGCGCCACCTGCGCAAACCGGCGACCCCGGCTAAATATCTCAAAAACGGGGCACGGACGAACCGGCGATTTCATCATAGTAGTATGAAATTCGCCAATAAATTGCGCGGACTACCGTCTTTTCTTCGAATAATGCTTCCTGTCGCGCAATCGGGCGTCTAGTCGGCGCCCGCGATGCCGGCCACCGGCTCGACAACATCGTCGGCCGGCGCGTGCTGCGACAGCGGTTCCGCATGCGCCGGTTGTACAAGCATCCGCTGCAGCTGGCCGCGCACGCGCTCCCACGCGGCGGCCGCGTAGTCCGGCTGGCTCGCCGCCCACGCCTGCGCCAGATCGAACACGCGCTCGATCGTCGCACCGCAGTAGGTCAGGCCCGAGCCGTCGTCCAGCGCGGCGTCGCGCAGCCGTTCGTCGAGCCACTCGGCCAGCCACGGCATCTCGGCCGCGGCCGAATCCGCGTAAGCCTCCAGCGCCGCACGCGCGTGACGATCCTGCTGCGGATCAAGCTCGATACGGCTCAGTCCCGATACGCTGCGTTCCGCTCCGGACGGACTTCGAATGGTCCCTGGTCTGAAGGACATGTCCTCTCCCCGTTGTACGACGGTAGCGTCAGGCATGGCCCCCGTGCCCGCCGTAAGACGTACCGTGGCCGGCGCATCCGCTGGGAGCGGACGACCGGCCGGGTCAGTATACGCAGCCGGTCACGAAGCGAGGTTTAAGAATTGTCAGAAAAGCGCGGCCCGGCGCCAGGCGCGGCCGGCAGCATGACGCGGGCCTTCAGCGGCGGCGCATCAGGAACACGAAGGTCTTGTCCTGCGTCGTCGATTCGACGATCTCGTTGCCCGTCTGCTTGGCGAACGCGGCGAAATCGCGCTGCGAACCCGGATCGGTCGCGAGCACCTTGAGGATTTGCCCGCTTTCCATATCGGCGAGCGCTTTCTTGGCACGCAGGATCGGCAACGGGCAATTGAGCCCGCGCGCGTCCACTTCCTTGTGAATCTGCATCGGCTGTCGACCTTCGAATGTCGCGCCACACGCGGCGCGGGAAGAAGCCGCGATTTTACCGCAGCGCCGCCGCGCCTGCCCGGGCAGGCCGAGGCCCGGCACCCGCGGGCACCGGGTTCACGCGCCGGAGAAACCGCCCGCGAGCCGCTCCCGCAGGTGCCGCACGAGCGCGCGCACCGCGCTCGGCACGACCGGGCTGTACGGGCGGATCGCGAAGATGTGGTCGCCGAACGCGCCTGACGGCCGCCAGCCGTCGAGCAGCGCGACGAGCCGGCCGGCGTCGAGATCGCGCTGCGCGCTGAAGTCCGGCAGCAGCGCGATGCCGAGCCCGCCGAGCGCGGCTTCGCGCATCGCCTCGCTGTTGTTCGCCGCGAAACTGCCGCGCACCGGCACGCTCACGCGCTGGCGCCGCCGGCCGTCCTGCTCGAAGCTCCACGCGGCCGGCTCGTGCTCGCGCAGGTAGCACAGGCAGCTGTGCTCGACGAGTTCGCTCGGGTGCCTCGGCGCGCCGCGCGCGTCGAGGTAGTCGCGGCTCGCGACGAGCAGCGAACGCGTGTCGCACAGCTTCCACGCGACGTGGGTCTGCGGCGCGGTGGTCGTATGGCGGATCGCGAGGTCGAAACCCTCCTGCGTCAGCGAATGCAGCCGGTCCGACAGGTCGAGCTCGATCTGCACGCCCGGATGCCGCCGCAGGAAATCGGGCAGGTGCGGCACGACCTGCTGGCGCCCGAGCGCGACCGGCACCGTCACGCGCAGCAGGCCGCGCGGCTCCCCGGCCAGGTCCTTCACGCGCGCAAAGTGCTGCCCGATCGACTCGAACGCGTCGCGCGTGCTGTCGACGAGCGTCTGGCCCGCGTCGGTAAGCCGCACGCTGCGCGTCGTGCGCCGCACGAGCGGCACGCCGGCCGCTTTTTCGAGATCGGCGATGCGCTGGCTCATCGCGGCCTTGCTGATGCCGAGCCGCTGCGCGGCGGCCGTGAAACTGCCGGCCGCGGCCAGCACCGTCAGCGAATGGATATGCGGCCAGAGGGCCTGGACATTTTGCTGATTCATCCGCCGATTATTCAGAATTCTGAACAGTGAATCAAGCTGCTTGGCCTTCTCCCGCCCGGCGCGTTTGCCTAGACTGGGTGCTGTCCACCCTACCCGATCCCTCAGGAGACACGATGAATCCGGTTCCCGCGTACACCTCCGACGCCGACGTCGGCCACTATGTCGACGGCGCGCCCGTCTCCGGCCGCAGCGGCCGCTTCCAGGACGTGCTCAATCCGGCGCTCGGCCGCGCGGTGCGCCGCGTCGCGCTCGCCGACGACAGCGAAGTGCAGCAGGCCGTCGCGTCGGCCCATGCCGCGTTCCCCGAGTGGGCCGCGACGCCGCCGATCCGCCGCGCGCGCGTCCTGCATCGCTTCCTGCAACTGATGAACGAGCACCGCGACGCGCTCGCGGCGATCATCACGGCCGAGCACGGCAAGGTGTTCTCCGACGCGCAGGGCGAAGTCGCCCGCGGCATCGACATCATCGAATTCGCGTGCGGGGTGCCGCAGCTCCTGAAAGGCGACTTCACCGACCAGGTCAGCACCGGCATCGACAACTGGACGATGCGCCAGCCGCTCGGCGTCGTCGCGGGCATCACGCCGTTCAACTTCCCGTGCATGGTGCCGTGCTGGATGTTCCCGGTCGCGATCGCGACGGGCAACACGTTCGTGCTGAAGCCGAGCGAGCGCGACCCGTCGGCGGCCCTGTTCATCGCCGACCTGCTCACGCAGGCCGGGTTGCCGGCCGGCGTGTTCAACGTCGTCCAGGGCGACAAGGGGGCGGTCGACGCGCTGCTCGACCACCCGGACGTGCAGGCCGTCAGCTTCGTCGGCTCGACCCCGATCGCGGCCTACGTGCAGCAACGCGCGGTGCAGTCGGGCAAGCGCGTGCAGGCCCTCGGCGGCGCGAAGAACCATCTGGTGGTGATGCCCGATGCGAACCTCGAGCAGGCCGTCGACGCGCTGATCGGCGCCGCGTACGGCTCGGCCGGCGAACGCTGCATGGCGATCAGCGTCGCGGTGCTGGTCGGCGACGTCGCGGACAAGATCGTGCCGCTGGTGGCCGAGCGCGCACGCAAGCTCGTGATCGGCGACGGGATGTCTCCGGAAGTCGAGATGGGCCCGATCGTCACCGGCGATGCACTCAAGCGCATCGAAGGCTATATCGAGCAAGGCGTGAACGAAGGCGCGCAACTGGTGGTCGACGGCCGCGGGCTGCGCGTGCCGGGCCGCGAGGCGGGCTTCTTCACCGGCGGCACGCTGTTCGACCACGTGACCCCCGACATGCGCATCTACAAGGAAGAAATCTTCGGGCCCGTGCTCGGCTGCGTGCGCGTGAAGGACTTCGGCGAGGCGGTCGACCTGATCAACGCGCACGAGTTCGGCAACGGCGTGTCGTGCTTCACGAGCGACGGCGGCATCGCGCGCGAATTCGCGCGGCGCATTCAGGTCGGGATGGTCGGCATCAACGTGCCGATTCCGGTGCCGATGGCGTGGCATGGCTTCGGCGGCTGGAAGAAGAGCCTGTTCGGCGACATGCACGCCTACGGCGAGGAAGGCGTGCGCTTCTACACGCGCCAGAAGTCGGTGATGCAGCGCTGGTCGTCGAGCATCGGCAAGGGTGCCGAATTCGCGATGCCGACCGCGAAGTAATCGCCTGAAGGCACGCCGGTCGCTGGCCGCCGGTTGCCGGTTACCGGTTGCTCCCGCGGCCGGTATACCGGCAGGCGACGTCAGCCGGCCTTCGTGCCGTGCGCGCCGTCGGCGGTCGGCAGGTACGACAGTTCGAGCCGATACGCGAGCGCGACGAACAGGCTCTGCGCGAGGCCCATCGTGGCCGTCAGCGCGCGGAAGCCGAACGTCTCGCTGTCCTGCACCATCAGCGTCACCTCGGCCTCCCGTGCAAGCGGGCTCATCCGGCTGTCGGTGATCGCGATCAGCCGCGCGCCGCGCTGCACGGCCTGCTGTGCGACCTGCACGGTTTCCTCCGCATACGGCATGAACGAGATGACGATCATCACGTCGCCCTCGCGCACCGACCGGATCTGCCCGAGATGCATGCTGCCCAGCGCGCTGAACAGCCCGATGCGCTTGTCGGTGTGCTGCAGCGCGTAGTCGAGGTACACGGCGATCGGAAACGCGCGCCGCGAACCCGCGATCCAGATCGCCTGGGTTTCGGCGAGCAGGTCGACGGCCTGCGCGAGCGCCTGCGAATCGAGCGTCTGCCGCAGCTGCTGCATGCCGGCAATGCTGCCCTTGATGAATTCGTCGGCGATCTGTTCGGGCTGCAGGCTCGACGAGCCCGACTCGATCACGTCGCGCAGCCGCAGGTTGTACGCGCGCCCCGGCGCGATCTGCTGCGCGAGCCCTTCGCGGAACAGCCGCTGCATCTCGGAGAAGCCGGAAAAGCCGAAATGCTTCGCGAAGCGCACCACGGCCGACGGCTGAACGCCGCACGCCTCCGCGAGCGACTGGATGCCTTCCAGGCCAAGCTGGTCCCGATGCGTTTCCACGTGGCGCGCAATCACCTTCAGGCGATTGCTGAGGCCGTCGTACTCCTGCGTCAGGTGCTGCAGGAACTGCTCGACGGTGGCGGGAGGTTTCTCGGATGAACTCATCGGATAGCGCGAAGTTGACGGCCCCGATGCGCGCACGACACTGACGGACGCGGCCCGGGGCTCACCTGAACACATGCATGAAGGGCGAATTTAATCACGTTTGCGGCGCGGCCCGCGCCACGTGCTCGCTCCCACGCGCTCGATCATCACTTGCCTACGCTCCACGGCGATACTGGAAGCGATTGTCCAACGCTCGCGCGGCGTCGTAAAGATTAGGGCGTCTACCAAGCCGGCCATCGGCGAGAAGCGGCGAGAAACAGCGAGAAACAGCGAGAAACGGCAAAAGCGACAGAAGCGGAGACATGCGGCAAGCAGCCGCCTGCCCCGCAGCCTGCCCGCGCCGCCGGTTCAGCGATAGTCGACCCACACGCCGCCCGCATCGGCGGAGCGCACGCAGTTCTCCACCCAGCGCACGCCTTCCACGCCCGCATGGACATCCGGAAAGCGAATGCTCTTCAACGCCGCGGCGTCGCCGCGATCGGCCGCATCCATCGCAAGCGCGAAGCGCGCATAGAGATTCGACCAGGCCTCGAACAGCCCCTCCGGATGCCCGGCACCGATGCGATCTTCGCGCAATGCGTGCGGATGCAGATAACCCATCCCGCGATCGAGCACCTGGGCGGGCTGCCCCTGCACTTCGTAGCGCAACTGGTTCGGATGCTCGTCCCACCATTCGACGCTCGCCTTCGCGCCGATCACCCTCACCTTCTGGCCGTGCATCGAGCCCGCGTTCACCGCGCTCGACCACACGTAACCGACCGCGCCCGTGTCGTACTCCATGATCGTGAACGCGTTGTCCTCGAGCGGCGCGCGGCTCTTCACGAAGCTCTGCCGCGAGCACATCAGCCGCCGGATCTTCAGCTCGGGCGCCATCACTTCGGAGATGTACAGCGGATGCGTGCCGATGTCGCCGAGCACGTAACTCGGGCCCGCGAACTTCGGGTCGACGCGCCAGCGCGCGGCCGCGCTCGCGGCCTCGACGCCCTCGCTGTGGAACCCGTGTGCGAACTGCATCTGCACGATGCGGATCTCGCCGAGATCGCCGCGCGCGATCATCTCGCGCGCCTGTTCGATCATCTGGTGTCCGGAATAGCCGTACGCGACGCCGACGATCCGGTTCTTCTCGACCGACAGCCGCTGCAGCGCCTCGGCCTCCTCGGTCGTGAAGCACAGCGGCTTCTCGCAGACCACGTGCAGCCCCGCGTTCAGCGCGGCGCGGCAGATCTCGAAGTGCGTGTTGTTCGGTGTCGCGATCGACACCGCGCGGATGCCGTCCGGGCGGCGCGCCTCGGCGTCGAACATCGTCGCGTAGTCGGGATAGCAGCGCTCGGCGGCGACGCCGAGCTTCACGCCGAACTGGCGGCCGCGTTCGGGATCGATGTCGAACGCGCCGGCGACCAGCTGGAAGCTGCCGTCGCGCAACGCGGCCGACCGGTGGCTGTAGCCGATCTGGCTGCCGAGCCCGCCGCCGACCATGCCCCAGCGAATCGAATGTCCAAGCAGAATCTGTCCGTCAATCATGATGGTGATGTTCCTGGTTCGTGTTCAGGGTGTTCAGGGGTGCAACGCGCGGTGGATCATGCGAAGCCGGCCGACGCGAGAAACGCGCGGCTCGCGGCGACGTCGCGCAGGCTCGTGCCGGCATTGCGCGGGTCGCGCTCCTGTTCGATCGTGATGTACCCGGCGTAGCCGATGTCGTCGAGCGCGCGGCGGATCGCCCGGTAGTCGAGCACGCCGGTGCCGATCGGGCACATCACGCCGCGCGCGCATGCGGCGAAGAACGCGATGTGCTCGCCCATCACCGCGTCGTACACGGCCGCGTCGATATCCTTGAAGTGCACATAGTCGAGGCGCGCCGCATGGCGGCGCAGCCAGGTTTCCGGGTCCATGCCCGAGTAATGCAGGTGGCCGGTATCCAGACAGAGGCCGGCCGTGTCGGCCGGAATGTCGGCGACGATCCGGTCGATCTCGTCCGCGAATTCGATGTAGCCGCCCGCATGCGGATGGATCACCGTGCGCACGCCGAATTCGTCGCGCGCGATCGTCGCGATCTGCCGGATGTGCTCGACCATGCCGGCCCAGCGTGCGCCGGACAGCCGCGGCGCGCGATCGGCGTGGCCGGCCGCGTAGTCGCGTTCTTCATGCCCCCAGTCGATCACGACCAGGTACGGCGCCGCGTAGCGCTGGCCGTCCTGCGTCGGCAGTTTCGGCAGCCGCGTGATCAGCGCGCAGATCTCGCGCGTCTGGCGCAACAGGTTCGGCAGGTTCTCCGGCGCCACGAGATCGTCGAAGATCGTACCGGCGGTGATGCTCAGGCGCTGCCGCTCGAGCTCGGCGCTCACCACGTCGAGTTCGAGCGGGATGTAGCCGTACGGCCCGAGCTCGATGCCCGAGTAGCCGGCCTGCGCGGCCTCGGCGAGCACCTGCCGCCACGGTGGCAGGTGCGGGTTCTTCACGTCGTCGACACCCCAGCAGCACGGTGCGCAACCCATCTTCATCGTCATGTCGGTCAGTCCGGCAGGTAGGTAGGCGGCTGCGGTTCAGCCACGATAGAACGCGGGGCGTTCGGCCATCGCGATCGATTCGACCGCCCCGCTCTTTTGCGCACGCACGCATGCGTCGGCCGCGACCGCCGCCGCGTAGCCGTCCCAGGCCGACGGCCCGGTGAGCGCGTGCGCGCGCACGCCGTCGATGAACGCCTGCAGCTCGACGTCGTACGATGCGATGAAGCGCTCCTTCCAGTCGGTCATGATCTCGACCGACTGCCGCGCCGCATGCTTGAGCCCCACCGCCGGCGGATCGGGCAGCTTCGCGATGCCCTGCTCGCCGACCACCTCGCACTGGATGTCGTAGCCGTACTGGCAGTTCACGAAGATCTCGACGTCGATGCGCACGCCGCTCGCGGTTTCCAGCAACACGATCTGCGGATCGGCGAGATGCGACGATGCATGGCGCGTCTTCTTCGGATAGACGACCTGCGTGCTCACGTAGTCCTCGCCGAGCAGCCAGCGCAGCACGTCGAGTTCGTGAATCAGCGTATCGGTGATCGCCATGTCGGTCGTGTAGCGCTCGCCGACCGACTGGTTGCGGTGCGCGCAATGCAGCATCAAGGGCGCGCCGATCTCGCCGCTGTCGATCACGCGCTTGAGCGCGCGATAGCCTTCGTCGTACGGACGCATGAAGCCGACCTGCACGAGCCGCTTGCCGTGCGCGACTTCCGCTTCGACGATCCGCATGCAGCCTTCCGCCGTGACGGCGAGCGGCTTCTCGCAGAACACGGGCTTGCCGTGCGCGATCGCGTCGAGCACGAACGCTTCGTGCGTCGGCCCCCACGACGTGACGAGCACGGCCTGCACGTCGGCGGCCGCGACCACCTCGTGGCCGTCGGCGTAGATCTCGGCATCGAGCCCGTACTTCGTCACCGCGTCGCGCGCCTGCTGCGGATCGATGTCGTTGACGGCCACGACACGCGCGCCGGACAGCGTGCGGGTCAGTCTGCGGATGTGGTCCTGGCCGATCGCGCCGCAGCCGATCACGCCGATTTGCAAGGTCATCTAACAGTCTCCAGTCGTTCATTTGCGGTGCGACACCCGCCGCACCGGCCAGCAACAGGTCAGCGCGCGGTGCGATCGAAAAAACGATCGACGTAGCGCCGGATCGTGTCGCGCATGTAGCGCGACGACGCTTCCGCGCGGTCCTCCCACGCGAACACGCACGACGACATCACGCCGTCGAAGCCTGCCGCGCCGAGCGCGCGAAAGAACACGTCCCAGTCGATCTCGCCCTGCCCGATGTCGAGATGCTGGTGCACGCGGATCTGGTTCGAACCGGGCGGGTTCACGATGTAGCGCAGCTGGCTGCTCTTGCGGTGGTCGAAGGTGTCGGCCACGCGCACGTGCGCGAGGATCGGCGCGGCCTGCGCGATCATCGCGGCCATGTCGTCGCCGTAGTAGAACGTGTGCGGCGCGATGTACGACAGCTTCAGCGACGGCGAGCCGATGTTCGTGACGATGTCGATCGCCGGCTGCAGCTGCTCGATCCAGTCCTCCGGATGCGGCTCGACCGACAGCACGATGCGCTCACGCTCGAGGATCGGCAGCAGCTCGTCCATCGAACGGAACCACGCGGCTTCGCACAGCTCCTTCGGGTTCGCGCCCGGCCGTTCACCGATCGAGCGCTCGGGCGACGCGCCGCGCCCGAACTCCGACACCATCAGCGCGCACTCCATCTCGACCGCCACCTCGATCGCCTTCTTCCAGCAGCGCACGGCCCATAACCGCTCGTCCTCGAACGGGCTCGCCCAGCGGTACATCGGCTGCAGCGACGCGAGGCCGACGCCGCTCGCGCGCATCGCCTGCCGGAAAGCGGCCATCCGCTCGCGCGTCGCGCGCGGCATCACCCACCAGTCGAGAAAGTCGCTGCGCGGCGACAGCTCGATCTGGTCGTAGCCGAGCTCGGCCACCGCGTGCGGCAGGCGGTCGAGCGGCAGGTGGCGAATCATGTAGGGGTCCAGCGCGATCTTCATCGAAAGTCCTCGGCGATAGCGGGTTCCGGACGAACGCGGCGGCATGTGCCGCCCTCGTCCGGCGATGCATGACGGTCAGCGGCGCTTCTTCTTGTTGCGGTACTGGTCGGCGATCACGGCCGCGACGATGATCGCGCCCTTGACCATCTCCTGGTAATACGCGTCGATGCGGATGAACGTGAAGCCCGACGTCATCACGCCGAGGATCAGCACGCCGATCACGGTGCCCGTCACGCGGCCGAGCCCGCCCGACAGCGACGTGCCGCCGATCACGACGGCCGCGATCGCGTCGAGTTCGTACATCACGCCCATGCCCGACTGGCCCGAGATCGCGCGCGCGGCGGTCACGGTGCCGGCGATCCCGCTCAGCAGGCCCGCGATCGCGTAGACGAAGATCAGGTGGCGCGTGACGTTGATGCCCGACACGACGGCCGCGTGACGGTTCGCGCCGATCGCGTACGTGTACTTGCCGAAGCGCGTGTAGCGCAGCACGACGTGGAAGATCGCGGCGATCACGAGGAAGATGATCACCGGATTGGCGCCTGCGCCGATGGCCGCGAACTGGTCGGTCAGCATCGACACGGGCATCCCGTTGGTGAACCACTTCGCGAACCCGCGCGCGGCGACCATCGTGCCGAGCGTCGCGATGAACGGCGGGATGCCGGTCATCGCGATCAGCGAGCCGTTCAGCAGGCCGACCAGCAGCCCGACGCACACGCCGGCCAGCACGGGCCAGATGATCGGCAGGTCGGTCAGGTGCGGGAACACCGCGCGCGGGAAGTCGGACACCTGCGCGAGGCTTGCCGACACGACCGCCGCGGCGGCCACGACCGAGCCCGACGACAGGTCGATCCCGCTGGTGATGATCACGAGGTTCACGCCGACCGCAATGATGCCGATCACCGCCATCTGCAGCACGATGATCTCGAGCCGCTCGGTATTGAACAGGAAGCTCTGGCCGACGACGATCCAGCCGACGATCTCGAAGAACAGGCTGATGCCGACGAGCACGAGGAAGATGCTCAGTTCGGGCGGCCACTTCATGTGCCGCGCCTTGATCGTCATGGTCTGCGCATCCGCAGCCGGATTCAGGTTGCCCATTTCATTTGTCTCCAGTCTTGTTTCGGCTCAGCGCGACGCGAGATCCATGATGCGGACCTGGTCGGCGTCCTTGCGATCGACGATGCCGGTCATGCGCCCTTCGTGCATCACCATCACGCGATCGCTCATTCCCAGCACTTCCGGCATTTCCGACGAGATCATCAGCACCGCGACGCCCTTGCCGGCGAGCGCGCTGACGAGCCTGTGAATCTCGGCCTTCGCGCCGACGTCGATGCCGCGGGTCGGTTCGTCGAGGATCAGGATGCGCGGCTGCGTGAGCAGCCACCGGCCGATCAGCACCTTCTGCTGGTTGCCGCCCGACAGGTTCTGGATCTCCTCGTGCAGCCCGGGCGACTTCACGCGCAGCATCCGGCTCATTTCCTCGCAGTCGCGCTTCAACTGCGCCTGCCGCACGAAATTGAACTTCACGTAGCGGTTGCTGAGCACCGCCGCTTCCATGTTCGCGAGCAGGTCGAGATTCAGGAAGCAGCCGGTGTCCTTGCGATCCTCGGTGAGGAAGGCCATCCCGTGCTTCATCGCCTGCGCGGGTGTCGCGATCCGCACCGGCTTGCCGTCGATCCGGATCTCGCCCGACGTGGCCGGCACGACGCCGAACAGCGCCTCCGCGACGTTCGAGCGCCCCGAGCCGACGAGGCCGGCCACGCCGAGGATCTCGCCCGCGCGCAGCTCGAAGCTCACGTCGCGGAACACGCCGTCGACGCCGAGGTTCTTCACCGACAGCACGACGTCGCCGATCGGCACTTCCTCCTTCGGGAACATCTGCGTGATCTCGCGCCCGACCATCATGCGGATGATGTCGTCGCGCGTGACGTCGCTCGACGCATGCGTGCCGATGTACTTGCCGTCGCGGAACACCGAAAACTCGTCGGCGATCTCGAACAGCTCGTTCATCTTGTGCGTGATGTAGACGATGCCCTTGCCCTGCTCGCGCAGCTGGCGAATGATCCGGAACAGGTGCGTGACTTCCTTGTCGGTCAGCGCGGAAGTCGGCTCGTCCATGATCAGCACGTCCGAGTCGAACGACACGGCCTTCGCGATCTCGACCATCTGGCGGCTCGCGACCGTCAGCGTGCGCACGTCGGTTTCCGGATCGATGTCGATCGACAGCCGCTCGAACAGCGCGGCCGTCTGGCGGCGCAGCGCCGCGTGATCGATCAGGCCGAAGCGGTTCTTCGGTTCGCGGCGGATCCAGATGTTCTCCGCGACCGTCATGTACGGCATCAGGTTGAGTTCCTGGTGAATCATCGCGATGCCGCGGTCGAGCGCATCGAGCGGGCCGTTCAGCACGACCGGCTCGCCGTTGATCAGGATCTCGCCCTGGTCGGGCGTGTAGACGCCCGCGATGATCTTCATCAGCGTCGACTTGCCCGCACCGTTCTCGCCCATCAGTGCATGGACGGTGCCGCGACGCACGCGGAACTGCACGCCGTCGAGCGCGACGACGCCCGGAAAGGACTTGCCGACACCGCGCACCTCGAGCACGCAGTCGGCCGCGGAAGAAGCCGGCGGGGCCGACGAGCCGGACAAACCCGACACACCGGCCGACGCATCGTCGCCGGCCATCGGGCGCGCGATCCTGGCTGTAAACATGGACGTTCCTCGACGAGTCGCGCGCGTGCCCGGTCATGCCGGGCACGCGCAGTTCAACGGATCACCGGTCAGTGCTTCGCGTACTGGCTCATGTTCTCGGGCGTCACGAGCTCGAACGGCACGTTCACGTAGCGGTCGACGGGCTGCTTCTTCGCGAGCTTGAGCGCGGCCGCGACGGCCTGCTGCCCCTGCCCGGACGCGTTCTGGTACACCGACACCTTCAGCTCGCCGCTCTTCATCGAGGCGAGCCCGTCCGGCGTCGCGTCGATGCCGGCGACGATCGTCTTCGGCGTCCACTTGCGCGCGGCCTTCAGCGCATTGATCGCGCCGATCGCCATCTCGTCGTTGTTGGAAATGATCGCGTCGTACTTCGTGCCGGAGCTCAGCCAGTTCATCGTGATGTCCTGGCCCTGCGTGCGGCTCCACTTGCCCTCGCGCTTGTCGACGATCTTCATGCCCGCGCAATCCTTCGTCGCGATCACGTCCTCGATGTCTTTCGTGCGGGCTCGCGCCGATTCGTTGGACAGCTCGCCCATCAGCACGAGGAGGTCGCCCTTGCCGCCGAGCAGCTTGCACACCTGGCGCGCCTGCAGCGTGCCCGACTGCTTCTCGTCGGACGCGACGACCGCGACGCCGGCCGGCAGCTTGTCGAAATCGACCGGCTTGCGGTTCACGTAGACGAGCGGGATCTTCGCGGCCGTCGCCATCTTCGTGATCTTCGGCGTCGCGTCGGTATCGACCGCGTTCACGATGATCGCGTCGACCTTCTGCGCAATCATGTTCTGGACCTGGCTCAACTGCTTGCCGACGTCGTTGCCGCCGTCCTCGATCTGCACCGTCGCGCCGTCCTTCTTCGCCGAATCGGCGATGCTGTTGCGCAGGATGGTCAGGAACGTGTCGTCGAACGACGCCATCGTCACGCCGATCTTCTCGGCATGCGCGAGCGGCGCAGCCAGGATCGCGGCGGCCGCGACGGCCATCAGCTTGGTCTTCATGATCAATCTGTCTCCTCATCTCCGGGGGCGGAAGACGGCGCGTTGCGCGCCGCCGGGCCGAGTCCGATCGAATCCGATACGGACTGAAGCATCCGGATGAAACTGTAGATCACTTCCTCGAAAATTTGGAAATTTATTTCTACGTGATTTCACCTAGGGAACTGGATTTCCAAAAAGTCTAGACTGCGTCCGTAGCCCGATTCCTTGCGGCAGGCAGTCCCGCGTCGTGCAATACACGGTGCGGACGGTCGCGACCGGATCGGCCCCCTAATCCGCCGGCATTGCCGAACGCCGGCCGCGAGCGTGACACGTGATATGAGCCTGCTGAACTTTCCGAGTGACCGCCCCATCGATCTCGCCTGCCTCGGCCGCGTGGCCGTGGATCTCTATGCGCAGCAGTACGGCAGCCGCCTCGAAGAGGCGCGCAGCTTCCAGATGTATCTCGGCGGCTCGTCCGGCAACGTCGCGTTCGGCGTGGCGCGGCTCGGGCTGAAGACCGCGATGATCTCGCGCGTCGGCGACGAGCAGATGGGCCGCTTCCTGCGCGAGACGCTCGAGCGCGAAGGCTGCGACACGAGCCAGCTGCAGACCGACCGCGAACGCCTCACCGCGCTGGTGCTGCTCGGGCTGAAGGATCGCGACACGTTCCCGCTGCTGTTCGTGCGCGAGAACTGCGCGGACATGGCCGTGCGCGCCGACGAGATCAGCGAGGACTTCATCGCCGGCTGCCGCGCGCTCGCGATCACCGGCACGCATCTGTCGACGCCGGGCACGCGCGAGGCGTCGCTGACCGCGCTCGGTTATGCGCGCCGCCATGGCGTCGTGCGAATTCTCGACATCGACTACCGGCCCGTACTGTGGGGCCTGACCGCGCGCGGCGCGGGCGAGAACCGCTACGTGCCGGACGCGCAGGTGACGCGTCAACTGCAGCAGGTGCTCGGCGAATTCGACCTGCTGGTCGGCACCGAGGAGGAATTCCTGATCGCGGGCGGCGTGCCGCATGACCTGATCGGGTCGTTGCAGGCGGTGCGCGCCATCACGAACGCGACGCTGGTCGTCAAGCGCGGCGCGCTCGGCTGCTGCGTGATCGAGGGCGACATTCCCGCCCGCATCGACGATGCGCCGACCTTCCTCGGCGAACGCGTCGAGGTGCTCAACGTGCTCGGCGCGGGCGACGCGTTCCTGTCGGGCCTGCTGTCGGGGCTGCTGCGCGGCCGCGACTGGGCCGAGTCGACGCGCATCGCGAACGCGTGCGGCGCGATCGTCGTATCGCGCCACGCGTGCTCCGCGGCGATGCCGACGCCGGCCGAGCTTGCGCACTGGTTCGACGGCAACCGCAATCCGGTGGTCGATGCCGATCACACGCTCGCGCACCTGCATCGCGTGACGGTGCCGCGCCGCGAATGGGACGACCTGTGCGTGATGGCGTTCGACCATCGCAGCCAGTTCTACGAACTCGCGGTGCAGGCCGGCGCCGACGAAGCGCGGATCAGGACGCTGAAGCGCCTGCTCGTGCGCGCGGTCGAGCAGGTCGAGCGCGAGCGCCGGATCGAAGGCCATGTCGGTGTGCTGATCGACGGCGGCGGCTACGGCAGCGACGCGCTGGCGTCGGCCACCGGGCGCGGCTGGTGGGTCGGCCGCCCGGTCGAGCTGCCGGGCTCCCGGCCGCTGCGCTTCGACGAAACGCGCTCGGTCGGCTCGTCGCTCACGCACTGGCCGACTGAACAGGTCGTGAAGTGCCTCGTTCACTATCATCCGGACGACCAGGTCGACCTGCGCGTCGAACAGGAGCAGCGCGTGCTGGAACTGTGGGAAGCCACGCGCGCCAGCGGCAACGAACTGCTGCTGGAAATGATTCCGCCGCGCGCGGTCACGCCGGCCGGCACCGAGGACGACGCGGTGCTGCGCACGATCGCGCGCTTCTACAACCTCGGCGTGAAACCCGAATGGTGGAAGCTCACGCCGCTGAGCGCCGACGGCTGGGCACGGCTCGCCGCGCTGATCGCCGAGCGCGACCCGCACTGCCGCGGCGCGGTGATCCTCGGGCTGAACCAGCCGCTGCAATACCTCGTCGACAGCTTCCGCTCGGCGACCAACCCGATCGTCAAGGGCTTCATGGTCGGGCGCACGCTGTGGGCCGATGCGTCGCTGAACTGGTTCGCCGGCCGGATCGACGACCAGGCGCTGATCGATGAAGTGGCCGGCAACTTCGCGCAGCTCGTGGATGCATGGCTCGGCCGCCGTGCGGCGGCGGCCCGCGCCGCCGCGGCGTGACATGACGTGACGCAACACGAAGCGACGCCCGCGATGATCCACCCGAATCCTCTTCACCGACCGACATGACCTCTACCGTAAGACTGACCGTCAGCCAGGCGCTCGTGCGCTACCTGGCCGCCCTGCGCGCCGAAGTCGTCCAGCCCGACGGCCGCGTCGAGATCCTGCCCTACTGCGGCGGCGTGTTCGCGATCTTCGGCCACGGCAACGTGGCCGGGCTCGGCGAAGCGCTGCACGCCGAAAAAGACCGGCTGCCGACGTTCCGCGCGCACAACGAGCAAGGGATGGCGAACGCGGCGATCGCGTTCGCGAAAGCGAACTTCCGCCAGCGGATGATGGCCGCGACGTCGAGCATCGGCCCGGGCGCGACCAACATGCTGACCTCCGCCGCGCTCGCGCACGTCGGCCGCCTGCCGCTGCTGCTGCTGCCCGGCGACGTGTTCGTGTCGCGCCTGCCCGACCCGGTGCTGCAACAGGTCGAGGATTTCGAACAGGGCGACGTCAGCGCGAACGACTGCTTCCGGCCGGTGACGCGCTACTTCGACCGGATCACGTCGCCCGAGCAGCTGCTCGTCGCGCTGCCGCGTGCGATCCAGGTGATGACCGACCCCGCGCAGTGCGGCCCCGTGTGCCTCGCGCTGCCGCAGGACGTGCAGACCTTCGCGTACGACTGGCCCGAGGATTTCTTCGCGCCGCCGGTGATCCGGATGCGCCGGCCGCCGGCCGACGCGCTCGAGCTCGCCGATGCGCTCGACGTGCTGAAGGCCGCGAAGAAGCCGCTGATCGTCGCGGGCGGCGGCGTGCTGTACAGCCAGGCGTGGGACGCGCTGCGTGCGTTCGCCGATACGCATGGCGTGCCGGTCGCGGAATCGCAGGCCGGCAAGGGCAGCCTCGCGTGGGACCACCCGCTGAACCTCGGCTCGATCGGCGTGACGGGCTCGCCCGCCGCAAACCGCGCGGCCGCGCAGGCCGACGTGGTGTTCGCGGTCGGCACGCGGCTGCAGGACTTCACGACCGGCTCGCATGCGCTCTACGGCAACGCAACGCTGCTGAGCCTGAACGTGCAACCGTTCGACGCAGGCAAGAAACGCGGCCGGCAACTCGTCGCCGACGCGCGCACGGGCCTCGGCCAGCTGTCGGCCGCGCTGGCCGGCTGGCACGCCGATCCGGCATGGACGGCCAGCAACCGCGACCAGGCCGCCGCATGGAACGCGCGCGTGACCGAACTCACGACGCGCGTGCCGAACGACACGCTGCCCTACGACGCGGAAGTGATCGGCGCGGTGCGCGACTCCGCGGCCGACGCGGGGCGCGACAGCGCGCGCGACGACCTCGTGGTGTGCGCGGCCGGCACGCTGCCGGCCGAACTGCACAAGCTGTGGCGCAGCGGCGTGCCGGGCAACTACCACATGGACTACGCGTACTCGTGCATGGGCTACGAAGTCGCGGGCGGCCTCGGCGCGAAGCTCGCGCGGCCCGAGCGCGAAGTGATCGTGATCGTCGGCGACGGCTCGTACATGATGCTCAACGCGGAACTCGCGACCTCCGTGATGCTCGGCCGCAAGATCGTCGTCGTGATCCTCGACAACCGCGGCTACGGCTGCATCGAGCGGCTGCAACTCAATTGCGGCGGCGCGAGCTTCAACAACATGCTCGACGACTGCGTGCCCGAAGGCGGCGAACGCTCGACGATCGACTTCGCGATGCATGCGCGCGCGATGGGCGCCGAAGCCGTGCACGTGCGCGATATCGGCGAACTGCGCAGCGAAATGAAGCGCGCCCGCGCGGCGAAGAAGAGCCAGGTGCTCGTGATCGACACCACGCACCGGCGCACGACCGACGACGGCGGCGCATGGTGGGAAGTCGCCGTGCCGCAGGTGTCCGAACGCGCCGGCGTCGAGGACGCGCACCGCGCGTATCTCGACGCGAAGACCCGGCAGCGGCGCTGATGACGCACGCTGCCCACGCACCCTCCCCGCGAAAAACACATTCGAACCAAGGAAGCCCGTCATGAGCTGGAACGTCCGCATCGGTATCAATCCCCTGTCGTGGATGAACGACGACCTGCCGTCGCTCGGCGGCGAGACGCCGCTCGAAACGGCGCTGAAGGAAGGCGCCGAAATCGGCTATGCGGGCTTCGAGCTCGGCAACAAGTTCCCGAAGACGGGCCCCGAGCTGAAGGCGAAACTCGCCGGGTTCGGGCTCGTGTGCGTGTCGGGCTGGTATTCGGGCTTCCTCGCGGAAGTCGCGCCGGGCATGAGCGACGCCGATGCGGTCGCCGCGGAAATCGAGCGCTGCCGCGCGCACATGACGAAGCTGCAGTACAACGACGTGAACGTGGTCGTGTACGGCGAATGCGCGGGCACGATCCAGGGCAACATCGACACGCCGGTCGCGAAACGGCCGCGCTTCGTCGACGAAGACGCATGGCGGCGCTACGCGGCACGCCTCGACGCATTCGGCGCGCACCTGCTCGCGACCTACGGCATCAAGCTCGCCTACCATCACCACATGGGCGCATACGTCGAATCGCCCGACGACGTCGACCGGCTGATGGCGCTGACCGATCCGGCGAAGGTGTTCCTGCTGTTCGATACCGGTCACGCGTATTTCGGCGGCGCGGCCGACCCGGTGACGCTGTTGAAGAAACACGTATCGCGCGTGGTCCACGTGCATTGCAAAGACGTGCGGCCGCAGGTCGTCACGCAGGCGCGCAACGACGGCTGGAGCTTCCTGAACGGCGTGATCAACGGCACCTTCACGGTGCCCGGCGACGGCGCGCTCGACTACGAGGCGACGCTGCGCACGCTGAAGGATGCCGGCTACGAAGGCTGGCTCGTCGTCGAGGCCGAGCAGGATCCGGCCGTCGCGCCGAGCTATGCGTATGCGAAGAAGGGCTACGAATCGCTGCGCGCGATCGTCGACCGGTTGAGCGCGTGAGCCCCGTCACCCCCGCTGTCACCCCCGCCGTCACCCCATTGCGGAGCCCCACCCCATGACGATTTCTCCCCTGCTGGTCAAAGCCTCTGCCGACCGCGAAATCTGCAACGTCACGCCGGAATCGGCCGGCTGGAAGCACGTCGGCTTTCGCGCGCTGCGCCTGAAGGCCGGCGACACCGAAACGCTCGACACGGGCACGCGGGAACTGTGCGTCGTCGTGCTCACGGGCACGGTGCGCGCGGAAGTCGACGGCACGACCTACGATGCGCTCGGCAAGCGCGACAGCGTATTCGAGGACGTATCGCCCGATGCGCTGTACGTGCCGGGCGGCAAGACGGTCACGCTGGTCGCGACGCGCGATGCGGAAATCGCGCTGTGCACCGCGCCGTATGCAAGCGGCGACAAGCCCGTGCAACGCCTCGACGGCGAACAGATGCGCCGCTCGGTACGCGGCCAAGGCACCAACACGCGCTACGTGTGCGACATCCTGATGGGCGACAACCCGGCGGCCGAGCGCCTCCTCGTCGTCGAGGTCGTCACGCCGGCGAGCCATTCGAGCAGCTATCCGCCGCACAAGCACGACCGCGACGCAGCGCCCGACGAAACCTCGCTCGAGGAAACCTACTACCACCGGATCGATCCGCCGCAGGGTTTCGCGTTCCAGCGCGTGTACACGGACGACCGCAGCCTCGACGAAGCGTGCGCGGTCGAGAACCACGACGTCGTGATGGTGCCGCGCGGCTACCATCCGGTGGTCGCGCCGCACGGCTACAACCTGTACTACCTGAACGTGATGGCCGGGCCCAGCCGCGCGTGGGCGTTCAAGAACGACCCCGCGCACGAATGGATGCTCGACGCGGCGCCGACGCGCTGAATGGAAGACGGGCCCGCGCGCGGCCCGTGACGATGCGATGCCCGGCACGCGCACCCAGAGCCGGGAACGCCACGGAGCCGCCATGGTGACGACCCTCTTTCGCCTCGATCCCCACCCGTTCGACGACGATGCGTCGAACCCGGCGCTGCCGCGCTTCGATGCGGCGCTTGCCCGTCGGATGGGCGAGATCGCGGTCAACCTCGCGTCGCGCCGCGGGCTGCCGATCGCGGTGAGCATCGTCGGCGAGCAGGCGCCGCTGTTCTACTGCGCGCTCGACGGCAGCCACGCGAACGACAGCGACGCGATCCGCCGGCGACAGAACACGGTGTTGCGCTTCGGCCTCAGCTCACTCGCGGTCGGCGAGCGCTTTCGACGCGCCGGCTGGTCGCTGCAATCGCAGGGGCTGTCGGATGACGACTATGCGCTCGACGGCGGTGGCGTGCCGTTGCGTGTCGCCGGGGCCGGCATCGTCGGCGCGATGACGATCGCGGGGCTCGACTCGGAACACAATCACGCGCTCGTCGTCGAGAGCCTGCAGTGGCACGTCGGCCGTTACGCGCTCGCGCCGCACGCGTAACGACAAGGGCGGCACGACCGGCGCAAGCGCGCCGAGGCACCGCCCCGCCCGATCAGTTCAACCCGCCGCTCACGACGAGATGCTCGCCGGTCATCCAGCGTGCATCGTCCGACGCGAGGAACACGGCCACCGACGCGATGTCGTCCGGCTCGCCGAGGCGGCCGAGCGGCGTCTCGCTGCGCACCTGCTTGTCGAGATCCGAACCGATGATGCCCGCGCTGTGCGTGCCCTCGGTCACGATCATCCCCGGGTTGATCGCGTTCACGCGAATCTTGCGCGGGCCGAGTTCGAGCGCGAGCACGCCGGTGATCGCGTCGACCGCGCCCTTGGTGCCGCTGTAGACGGCGCTGGCGGGCGGCGTGATGCTGGTCACCACCGAGCTGATGTTGATGATGCTCGCGCCTTCGCCGAGATGCTTGACGGCGGCCTGCGTCGTCAGCAGCACGCCGAACACGTTCGTGTCGAATTGACGGCGATAGTGCTCTTCGGTGATCGCCTCGATCGGCGCGAATTCGTACACGCCGGAATTGTTGACGAGCACGTCGAGACGGCCGTACGTGTCGATCGCCGTATCGACGATGCGCTGCGCGTCGGCTGCCTTCGACACGTCGCCGCCCACCGCGACCGCGCGGCCGCCCGCTTCGACGATCGCGCCGACGACCGCGTCGGCACCCGCCTTGCTGCTCGCATAGTTGACGACGACCGACGCGCCTTCGGCGGCCAGTGCCTTCGCGATTGCCGCGCCGATGCCCTTCGATCCGCCCGTGACGATCGCGACCTTGCCTGCCAGCTTGCTCATGATTTCATTCCTCAGTCAAAAGACCTTCGATGGATGGCGCCGGTTGCCGCGCAGTGTGTCGATGCGGCGACCGGCATGCATGGCAATGTACGGTGCGGCACCGCAGCGATAAAGCGGCTCGACACGAATTGACTGGCGGAGTTTGCCGAACAATCGCTCGCGCGCCGTCAGCCGGCGCTGAGCCAGGCGTTCGCGACCTCGCCGCCGAGGCCGTCGAGCGCGCCGTCGTAGACGATCCGTCCGCGCCCCATCACCGCGACGCGCCGCGCGAGCCGCGGCGCGAACTGCAGCCGCTGCTCGATCAGCAGGATCGCGACGCCGTCGGCCTGCAGCGCGGCCAGGCATGCGCCGACTTCGTCGACCGCGAGCGGCGCGAGGCCTTCGGCCGGTTCGTCGACGATCAGCACGCGCGGGCGGCCGGCCAGCGCACGCACCAGCGCGAGCACCTGCTGTTCGCCGCCCGACAGCCGCCCGGCTTTCACGTCCGCGCGCGCGGACAGCAGCGGAAAGCGGTCGAACAGCCGTTCGAGCGCCGCGCGTTCGGCCGCACCGCGGGCGCCGCGCAACCCGAGCCGCAGGTTGTCGCGCACCGTCAGCAGCGGGAACACGTCGCGGCTTTCGGCAACGTAAGCGACACCGCGCCGCGCGATCTCGAACGTGCGCGCGCCCACGCATTCGGCGCCGTCGATGCGCACCGAGCCGGCCGTGCGCACGAGCCCCATCACGGCCTTCGCGAGCGTCGAGCGCCCCGAGCCGTTGCGGCCGAGCAGCGCGAGCGTCTCGCCCGGGGCAAGCGCAAGATCGACGCCGTCGAGCACGGGTTGCAGGCCGTACCCCGCGCGCAGGCCGCGGATGTCGAGCAGCGCGCTCACAGGCCGCCCTCGCCCAGGTAGGCGGCCCGCACGGCCGGATCGGCGCGGATCGCATCGGGTGCGCCGGTCGCGACCACCGTGCCGCGCACGAGCACCGTGATGCGCTCGGCGAACCCGAACACCGTGTCCATGTCGTGCTCGATCAGCAGGACCGTTCGCCCCTGCGTCGTCGCACGGATCAGCGCGATCATCCGCGCCGCCTGCGCGCGGCTCATGCCGGCCGTCGGCTCGTCGAGCAGCAGCGTGCGCGCCCCGCTCGCGAGTGCGATCCCGAGATCGAGCGCGCGCTGTTCCGCATAGCCCAGCTCGGCGGCCGGCGTGTCGCGGTGCGCGTCGAGGCCGATGTCGTGCAGCACGCGCCCGGCCGCGAGATCGACCGACGCCGATTCGCGCAGCCGGTTCCACCAGCGCCGCCGTTCGGCGGGCGCATGCAGTGCCGCACAACGCAGGTTGTCGAACACGGACAGCCGCGCGAATGCGCTCGTCTGCTGGAAACTGCGGCCGATGCCGAGCCGGCTCGCGACGACCGGCCCGCGCCCGCGCAGCTCCACGCCATGCAGCACCACGCGCCCGCGCGTGGGCCGCGTCGCACCGGCGATCACGCCGAACAGCGTCGACTTGCCCGCGCCGTTCGGCCCGATCAGCGCATGACGCTCGCCGGCCGCGATGCTCAGCTCGACGCCGTCGAGCACCGTCTGCGCGCCGAAGCGCTGCACGACGCCGTGCAGCGCGATCGCGTTGCCGTTCATCGCACGTCCTCCCGCTTGCCCGCCTGCCCGCCCGGCGCGAAGCGCGCGCGCCAGCCCCACAGCAACGCACCGATGCCGGCCGCCGAACACGCGACGGCCCAGCCGGCCGGCGTATCGGCGTCGATGCGCCAGGCGCCGAACGCGAAGCCTGCGCCGTCGTACTGCGCGAAGCGCCACGCATAACCGAGCTCCGCCGCGCAGACGATCGCGACGCCCCAGAACACGCACGCGGCGACCGCGCACAGCATGCGCCACCGCTCGGCCGCTGGCGCGCCGCGCCGCGATGCTTGCGCGAGCGCCTGCACGATCCCGGCGATCCCGCGCGGCGCGGCCACGACGATCGCGACGAACAGCACGCCGAGATACAGCGCCCACGCGCGCGACACGCCCGCGACGACGATGCTCAGCAGGGTCAGCACGGCGGCACCGGCCGCCGGCCCGAAGAACGTACCGGTGCCGCCGATCACCGCGGCGATCAGCACGGTCGCCGAACGCGCCATCGACACGCTGTCGGGCGTCGCGATTTCGACGTCGATCAGCGTCAGCGTGCCCGCGACACCCGCGAAGAACGACGCGCAGGTGACCATCGCGAGCCGCACGCGGCGCGGATCGGTGCCGAGCGCGGCGACGCGCGCGGGATTGTCGCGCACCGCGTTCGCGAGCCGCGCGAGCGGCATGCGCGTCAGCGCGTGCATGGCCCACGCCGACGCGATGCACCACGCGGCGATGACCGCATACGCCTGCACCGGTGCGCCGAAATGCCAGCCGCCCCACGGCGTGCCGCTCGCGCGGTCGATCGGCACGCCGCCGATTCCGCCGAACCACGCGGGCACGCTCCAGGCGGCGGCCGCGACGCATTCGCCGAGCCCGAGCGTGATCATCGCGAACGCGGTGCCGGAACGGCGTGTCGCGAGCAGCCCGGCCGCGAAGCCGAAACCGGCGCCGGCCATGCCGCCGACGAGCGGCAACAGCGGCAGCGGGCCGCCGAAGTGGTTGAACCAGTGCGCGGCCGCGAACGCGCCGAGGCCCGCGAACGCCGCGTGCCCGAACGACAGCAGCCCGGTCGTGCCGAGCTGCAGGTTGTACGACAGCGCGAGCACGACCAGCGCGGCCGTCTGCGCGAGATAACCGAGCACCGCGCCATGCGGCCACAGCCACGCGGGCAGCGCGACGCACGCGGCGAACAGCGCCCCGCGCGCCAGGCCGGCGGCAAGCGTGCGGCTACGCATCGGCGCGCTCGCCGAACAGCCCGCGCGGCCGCGCGACCAGCACCGCGACCAGCAGCAGGTACGGCACCAGCGGCGCGAGCTGCGCGATCGATACTGTGGCCACGCTGTCGGGCAGCGCGATGCCGGCCCATGACGCGAGGTCGCGCAGCGACGTATCGCTCGCGGCCGCGAAGGTCTGCGCGCAACCGACGGCGAGCGACGCCGCGAACGCGCCGCCGAGCGAACCGAGCCCGCCGATCACGACGACCGCGAACACGACCGAACCGACGGTTTCGGCCAGCGCGGGTTCGATCACCGCGAGCGGCGCGCCGATCACGCCGGCCAGCGCGGCCAGCGCGGTGCCCGCGCCGAACAGCGCCGTCATCACGCGCGGCACGTCGTAGCCGAGCGCCTCGACGGCCGCCCGGTGCGTGAGTGCCGCGCGCACCACGAGCCCGATGCGCGACGTGCGCAACAACGCGCCGAGCGCAACGAGCATCGCCGCGGACATTCCCATCATGAACAGCCGGTAGCGCGGCAGCGCGAGGCCGAAGACGGTCGCGGGCGCGCCGTCGAACAGCGCCGGCACGGGGGCCGGCAGCGGCGCCAGGCCCCACACGAGTTTCGCGCCCTCGCCGATCAGGTACGCGAGCCCGAAGGTCAGCAGCAGTTCGCTCGTATGGCCGCGCGCCTGGACCCGGCGCAGCAGCGTGCGTTCGCAGCCGGCGCCGAGCAGCCCGACCGCGAGCGGCGCGAGGACCAGCGCGGGCCAGAAGCCCGCGCGGGCCGCGATGCTGTAGCCGACATATGCGCCGAGCATGTAGAAGCTCGCGTGTGCGAAGTTGAGCACGCCCTGCACGCTGAAGATCAGCGTGAGGCCGGCCGACAGCATGAACAGCAGCAAGCCGTAGCTGAGGCCGTTGAAGGCCTGGAGCGCGAATGCGTGCACCGCGAGGTCAGGCCGCGAGCGGCTCGAGCGCGGCGCGCAGCGCGTCGGGCAGCGGCACCGGGCGGCGCGTGCCGCGATCGACGTACACGTGCACGAAATGCCCCTGTGCGGCGGGCGACGCGTCGCCCTGCGCGAACAGCCCGACCTCGTAGCGCACGCTCGACGTGCCGAGCTTCACGACCCGCAAACCCGCGTCGACCGACTGCGGAAACACCAGCGGCGCGAAGTAGTTGCACTGCGTCTCGACCACGAGGCCGATCGTCTGCCCGTGCTCGACGTCGAGCACGCCGGCGCGGATCAGGTATTCGTTCACGACCGTGTCGAAGTAGCTGTAGTAGACGACGTTGTTCACGTGCCCGTAGACGTCGTTGTCCATCCAGCGGGTCGTGATCGGCAGGAAGTGGCGATAGGCGTCGCGCGGACGCGGTTGCGGCTTGTCGGACATGGCGATGGCGGTCAAGACGATGAAAGCGCTGAGGACGAAGCGCGGCGGCCGCGTGGCACGGCGGCTGCAACCCGACTGGCCGGCCCGTCACTGGCCCGGCCGGTCGACGAATTCGAAATCGAGGCCGCGCGCACGCATCCAGTCGGCGAGCGCGACACCCGTGCCGGCGCGCCACGGGCGCAGCAGCGGCGGATCGACGAGCTTGTATTCGAGCAGTTCCGGCGACAGCGCGACCGTGCCCGACGCGCGCACGTGGTACGCGATGATCAGTTCGTTCTTGCGGATGAATTCGTAGACGCCGACGAGCGACACGTGCTCGGCCTTCAGGGCCGTTTCCTCGAACACCTCGCGCGCGATGCCGTCCTCGGGCGTCTCGCCGTTCTCGAGGAAGCCGGTGATCAGCGCGAACATGCCTTCGGGCCAGGCCGCGTTGCGCGCGAGCAGGATCTTGCCGTCGAGCTCGACGATCGCGGCCACCACCGGCAGCGGGTTGTTCCAGTGCACGTAGCCGCATGCGTCGTCGGGACAGGCCTGGCGGACGCGGCCGCCTTCATGGTCGGGATCGGCGCGCTCGGTGAGCGGGCTCGCGCAGCGCGGGCAGAAGCGGTAGTCGGCGGTGGTCATCGATGGGGATCTGGCGGGCGCGGGAAAGGCCTCATTCTAGCGAGTTTGCCGGCCGCAAGCCGTCGCCCGTGAAAGCGGACGACAGTGGCCGCCCCTCGCGCGACGCGTGCCGAATCCCGACCGTTGCCGCTCCCCCGCGCGCGCGGCACACCACGAAAAAGGGGGCTTCACGGCTCGGCGTGAAGCCCCCTTTGCGCGGCACGACCGTGACCAAGGCCACCGGCGACGGCATACGTGCCGCCATCGCCGGCCGGCCATCCCGTCAGGCACGCATGCCGGGCGGGTGTCGGATCGAAGCCGCAATGGCGCGACGTTCCCGGAAGGCGTGTATCACCACCAGGAACACCGCCTCCCGGAATGCGGCGATCAGTTCCGGATGTCGCCGAAATCGAGGCCCGCGACCGGCACCGCCGCCGCGCTTCCGCTCACGCTGCTGCCGCGCACGGAGCCGATGTTGAGGCCGACCAGCCCGCCGTAGAACTGGTCGTAACCGGCCGTGTACGCAACACGGCTCCTCGAGCTCGAGTTCTCGACCGAACCGAAGTTTCCACCCGCCACGCCACCCAGCCGCGCATTACGCCCGCCGGACACCTTGCCTGACGACGACGACGACGCGATCCTGCCTGCGTTGTTGCCGACGAGACCGCCGACCCAACTGTAATCACCGCCCTTTGCCGAACCCGACGAGTCCGACGCATTGATCGATGCGCCAGCGGAGTTGATGCCGACCAGTCCGCCGACGTTGCCATCGGTTCCGGCAACGACGTCACCCGATGCGCTCGACGACGATACGCTGCCGTCATTGCGTCCGACCAGACCGCCCGCATCGCCGGCTCCGTCGACGGTCACGGCCCCGCTCGCGCTGGCGCTCGCCACCGTGCCGGCGTTCTTGCCGACGAGCCCGCCGGCGCTGCTGTTCGCACCGGCCGATACGTCGCCCGCCGCGGAGGACGCGGTAAGGGTGCCGCCGTTTCCGTTCTCGCCGACCAGACCGCCAGCCTTCGCGTTGTCGCCCACGGTCACGCTGCCCCTCGCGTCGGACGCTTCGATCGATGCGGCGTTGTAGCCGACGAGGCCGCCCGCCGTCGCGTAGCGGCCCGCCTTCACGGTCGCACTCGACGAAGAGGCCTTGATCCGTCCGGCCTTGTCCCCGCCTTCGTTGAAGCCGACGAGACCGCCGACACGCCCGCCGCTGCCCGGCGCGTTGACGCTGCCCGCAGCCGACGAGCCCGCGATGATGCCCCGGTTGACCCCGACCAGGCCGCCCGTGCCGCCCGCCGAGCGGCTGCTCACCTGAACGTCGACGCGGCTGTTCGCGATGGTCGCGTCGCCGAGGTCGGGGTACAGGACCGTGCGGTTTTCGCCGACCAGGCCGCCAACCGCCAACGCATTCTTGTCGCCTTCGACCCGGCCCGACACGAACGCGCGATCGATCGAACCGCTCAGATTGCTGCCGACCAGGCCGCCGACATACGTCAGGCCTTCGCCGCTCACGAACACGTCCTTCGCCTTCACGTTCGAGATCTTGCCCGCGTTGGCGCCTGCCAATGCGCCGACGCTGACGGGAGTGCGATTGGGCTGACCAAACGCTTGCGCCCTGACGTTCTCCAGCGTGAGGTTGGAGATCCGGCCAACGTTGCTCGCGAACAGCCCGACGAAGGCTGCGCCGGGATTCACGACCGACAGGTTGCCGATGGTATTGCCCAGGCCGTCGAACACGCCGCCGAATGCGTTGCTGTTGCCGCCGAGGCTGCGGAACTGCGCGCCGTTGCCGTTGATCGCATTGCCCAGCACGTAACGGCCGTTCAGGTTGCCGTCGACGTCGCGCAACCCCGCGAGGTCATGAATCACGCGATACGCTTCCCCGTTTGCCGAGAACGATGCATTGCGCCCCGACAGCGTGACCACCGCACCGTCGTTCGCCAGCGTATGCCCGCTGCCCGAATTCAGCTCGAGGTGCGCGTTTTCGCCCGTCAGCGCCAACGTGTTGCCGATACGGACGCGCTTCGCCGCATTCACCGCCACGCCCGCGTTCGCGCCGCTCGCCGTCAGCGACTGCTTCAGGTCGACGTTGCCCTTTTGCGACGTCAGCGTCAGCGCGTTGTCGCCCGTCCAGGTCACCGCGTCATTCACCGTCAGATCGACCGACGTATTGGTCAACGCGACGTTCGTCGTGCCCAGGTTGCGCGACAGCGTCTCCCCGTCGATCGCGTTGGCTCCGGAGCCGACCCCTGCGTTGGCCGCCTCGATCGTCCACCGGCCCGTGCGGCCCGACGCCGCGTGCGTATCCACCTGCGCGTCGCGCGCCACCGTCACCCGCTCGCCACGCGTCGTCACCGTGCCGCCTGCCGTCGATGCGTCCTGCGCACTCGCGTCGAGCTTCCCGCCGACATGAACCTGGCCGCCGTCCAGCGTGATCTTCCCGTCGCGGCTGCTCAGGCCCTTCGCCTCGATCGCGCCGCTGTTCTTCACCACCGAACCCAGCAGACCGCCCGCCGCGCGCGCCGTCATCAGCACTTCACCGCCGTCCGCCTGCAGCAGCCCGCCGTTGTGCGCCTGCGCGTCCACCGCCCCGCCTTCCACCTGCAGGCTCAGCAGCCCCTGGCCGTCGAAGTTCACGTTGAACGCATTGCCCGCGCCCAGCGCCACGCGCCCCATCTGCGCGCGGATCACACCCGTGTTCGACACCCGCGCGCCCAGCAGCGCCACGCTGCCGCCGTCCGCCGCCGTGATCGTCCCCGCGTTCTGCACCGACTGGCTCGACGTCCCCGCGAACCGGTAGCGCCCCGCCAGGAAATCCGCGTCCGACAGGTTCTGCGTCGACGCCACCAGACCGCCCACGTTCACCTGGGCACCCGCACCGAACATCACCCCGTTCGGGTTCACCAGGAACACCCGGCCGTTCGCGTCGAGCTGACCCAGGATCTGACTGCCGTTCGACCCGAGCACCCGGTTCAGCGCCATCGACTGGCTCCCCGGCTGCTTGAACGACACCCGCTCGCCGCTGCCCACGCTGAAGTCCTGCCAGTTCGTGATCAGCTTGTCCGTGTGCTGGTGGATCGACATCGTTTTGCCGTCCACCGACGTGTCGATGTTCGCCTTTCCCGACTCGATCACGCCGCCCGTCGGCAGCGCGTACGCGCCCGACGCCGCGAGACCCAGCAGCGACACGCCCGCCGCGAGCAGGCGCTTGCCGCCGCTCGACTTGCCACGACGGCGCGCCGTTTCCCCGACCGCGCACCAGCCTCCCTGCGCTTCATTCCATACCAACGAGTAGGCTTTATTCATTTTGGGATCCTCTTCAATTTACTCAAGAAAGACCGTCTTGCCAGACGGACTGTGATCACGCTCGCTCAGAAATACTGAGCGGCCTGAACCCATACGCTCGGCGCGCGGGTCGGCGAGTCGCCTCCCCTGCCGAGCGGCAATGCGGCAGTCAGCGACACCTGCCGGGTCGAGCCGTACCAGCTCGCGCCGAAGCCCACCGACTGCAGGTGCTGCGTATTCCGTTCGCGCGTCCATGGATGCCGGTTGAGCTGCACGCCGCCCGCGTCGACGAACGTGCTGACCTGCCATCCGGGCGCGGCGAGATAACGCAGTTCCGCGCTTGCCTGCCAACCCTGATCGCCGCTGCCTTCGCCGAGCGCATACGCGCGCACGCCGTATGGTCCGCCGAGGCTGAATTTCTCCGACGAATCGAGATTGCGCGACGCAAGCTGGGCGCTGACCTGCGCGTACACCTGGAACCGGCTGCCCACGGCCTGAATGCGCTGCAGGTTCAGGTTCAGCTTCGTGAAACTGCCGATCGCGTTCGTCAACTCGTTCGCTCCGAGCGCATCGTTGCTGCGCAAGCGCCCGACGCCGAACATCACCGAGAAGCCGTTGCGACCGCCGCCCAGCCAGCCGTCCTGGCTGTTCCCGCTGAGCGCGACAGTCCACAGGCCGACGTTCTTGTCGTTGCGCAACGAAAAGACGCCGTATTCGTCATGCAGGTTCTTGTTCTCGTACTGAATCTGGGCCGTAAGGCCCGCGTTGCGTGCGCGCACGATCGGCTGCGCGACGTACACGGTCTGCACGCTCGCGCGCCCGCTCGCGTCGAGATCGGAAAAGCCGCCGGCGAGCTGGTAGCGCAGCGACGAATACCCCACCCCGACCCGCGTCGACGCCGGTCCGACCGGCACCTGATAGGCGGCGCGGTAATAGCGTTGCCGTTCATTGCTGACGAGCCCGCGCAGGCTCAGGCGATCGCCGAGCCGCAGCGGCGCATTGACGTCGACGCTGCCGCCGACGCGGTAACGCCCCGTCGACGGATCGCCGAAGTTGTCGAATTCGAGCGCCCCGGAAGCAGGCGACGCGCGCCCGGCCTCGACGACGAGATCGGTGGTGCCTGGCGCGTCGCCGGGACGCAACGTGCCGCGCGCGCCGACGCCCGCCAGATCGTCGAGCAGCAGCAGGCTGCGCTCGAGACTGGCGCCACGGACGACGTCGCCCGCGCGCAGTGCCGCGAGCGGCTGGCGCAGCACGGCGTCGAATACGCGGGAATGGTTCTGGATCTCGATGCGACCGTAGCGGCCTTCGACGACTTCGATGCGCACGACGCCGTCGTCGATCTCCTGCTTCGGCAGATAGGCTCGCGCGAGCACGTAGCCGCGCGCGCGATAGAAGGCGGAGATCCGCTCGGCCGCGCGCTGAAGATCGGCGAAGCCCAGCGCATCGCCGGCCAGATCGGCGACGAGCGCCTGCAGCGTTGCGCTGTCGAATACCGTATTACCGCCGACCTCGAACCTGCGCACCCAAACACGTGCCCCGGTTTCAGCAGGCGCCTGCGCGGCGCTGCCGGACGGCACGATCTCAAGGTCGGGTGCGGCTTCCGCCGGCAGGTTCGGCCGGGACGTCTCGATGTCGCGCATCGCCGAGCCGGCGTTCGGCGCCTGCGCATACGCGTGGCCGAACAGGCTCGCGGCACCCGCTCCGCACAGCAGCGACAGGCACATCGCGCGGCCGACGCCGGCGGTCGCTCGCCGCATGCCGCGAGCGCCGATCACCCCGGCATACTCATCGGCAGCGCGAAGGCCCGCCGCCGGAAAACGGTCGATGTCGTCACGACAACGGACGACGATTCTGATTGGTTCTACCCACATGCGTCACGGCACCCTGAATCGAGTTGCCGGATACTCGCCGGCAATCAAATAATTCGGGGCATGCTACCGATCGATAGTCCGCGTGTATGTAGGGCACGTACGAAATTAGCGCGGCATTTTTCGTTCAATTAGAGACGTGTATCAGCCTTCGCGAGCTGAAACATCGCAATCCTATTCATTTATCCCGTGCGATGCCGGCGTGCGACGGCGATCGTCGCAAAGCCCGCGGCTCCGGCCAGCAGCACCGCGGCCGCGAGCCAGAGCACCGGCGTGAACGACGCGTACCGCGCAACCAGCGGCGCCGCGACGAGCGGCCCCAGGATCTGCCCGACCCCGTACGACGCGGTCGCATAACCCATCAGCCCGGCCGCGCGTTCTCCGTGGAGCCGCCGCGCCTCGCGCATCGCGAACAGCGTGATCGCGGTGAACGGCAGGCCGAGCAGCGCGCTGCCGACCGAGAAGCCGGCCGCGTTCGGCCACACGATCCCCGCCGCGATCCCGAGCGCCTGAGTCGCGCAGCCGGCGGCGAGCAGCAGCCGGTTGTCCCAGTGGCCGGGCAATCGCGAAGCGGCGATCGCGCCGACGATCAGCGCCGCGCCGAACATCGGCCAGAACAGGTCGGGCCACGGCGAGCCGGCCGGCAGCGCGGCGCGCGCGATCACCGGCAGAAACGTCGCGGTGATGATGTAGCCGAAGCCCGGCATCCCGTACAGCACGACGAGCCACGCGGCGTCGACCCGATGGCGCCGCGCGTCGTGCGGTGCCGCGACCGTCGCCGCATGCCGGGCAGGCTCGGCCGTCGGCACGGCTGCCGACACCGGCGCACTGCCGACACCGGCGCACTGCCGAACGCGCGCCAGATCGCGATCGACAGCACGGCCGACAGCGCCGCGAAACCGAGCCAGCCGGGCGCCGCGCGCTGGCCGGCCAGCGCGCTGCCGATCAGCCCCGTCACCACGATGCCCACGCCGGGTCCCGCGTAGATCACCCCGCTCCACTCGGGCGCGTGCAGTTCGGCCAGCCGCCGCAGCCCCCATTGCGACACGAACACGAACGTCCACGCGCTGACGACGCCCGCGACGAAGCGCACCACGAGCCACACCGGCAACAGATGGCCGACGCCCATCGCGGCGGTCAGCAGCACGGTGGCGGCAAGCCCGATGCGCACCATCCGTGCGGGCGCGGCGCGCACCGCCGCGCAGCTGACCGCACCGACGAAATAGCCCGCGTAGTTCACCGACGCGAGCCAACTGCCGGCCTTCAGACTGATCGAGCCGTCGGCGAGCATCAGCGGCAGCAGCGGCGTGAACGCGAAGCGGCCGACGCCGAGCGCGACCGCGAGCCCGATCATGCAGGCGAGCGCGGCCGCGCGGGCGCGGCGGTCGGCGTCGGCATCATCGGGCAGGTGTACGCCGGCGGCGGCGCTCGGGGCATCGGAACGGGACATGGCGGCATGGGCCGCGCGCGAAACGCGCCGGCCGGATCGGAAATCGGAACGTTTCCATCGTAGCTTGACCAAACGTTCTCGAAAAATGAATAATTGAGAATCCATTCATCGCTAGGAGAGAATCATGGATCTGGCGGCGCTGGCGATATTCCGGGCCGTGGTGCGCGAGAACGGCGTGACGCGCGCGGCGGCCAAGCTCAATCGCGTGCAGTCGAACGTCACGACGCGCATCAAGCAGCTCGAGGAGGAACTCGGCGCAGCGCTGTTCGTGCGCGACGGCCGCCGGCTCGTGCTGACGCCGGCCGGGCACACGCTGCTGCCGTATGCGGAGCGCCTGCTCGCGCTCGCCGACGAGGCGCGCGACGCGGTGCGCGAGGACACGCCGCGCGGGCGGCTGCGGCTCGGCACGATGGAGAGCACGGCCGCGAGCCGGCTGCCGACCGTGCTCGCGCGCTATCACCACGCGTGGCCCGACGTGTCGCTCGAACTGGTGACGGGCACGACGGGCTGGCTGATCGAGCGCGTGCGCGACTTCGAGATCGACGCCGCGCTGTTCGCGCGCCCGCCGGCACCCGACACGCTGCCCGACACGTTCGAGACCGTGCCGGTCTTCCGCGAGGATCTGGTGCTGCTCACGCCGCGCGGCCATCCGCCGGTGCGCACGCCGCGTGACGTGATCCTGCCGACGCTGATCGCATTCGAGCGCGGCTGCACGTATCGCAAGTACGTCGAACAGTGGTACGCGGCGCACGGCGTCAAGCCGGCGCGCGTGCTCGAACTCGGCTCGTATCACGCGATCGTCGCGTGTGTCGCGGCAGGTGCCGGCGTCGCGGTCGCGCCGCGTTCGGTGCTCGACCTGCAGCCCGAGACCGGCAACATCGCCGCGCACGTGATCCCCGAGCTGGAGGGCATCGACACGCTGCTCGCGTGGCGGCAGGGTTATGCGTCGGCGGCGTTGGCCGCGTTGCGCGATGCGCTCACCGAAGCCGCACGGCAGCCGGATGGCGCGGCGAAGCCGCCGGTGGCCGTGCCGGTCTGAACCGCCGGCTCCCGCTTCCGCCGCGTACAAACAAACGGCCCGACCGGTATCAACCGGTCGGGCCGTTTTTCATGTCGAGCGACGCCGCCTTCAACGAGACGGCATCGCATCGGTCGTGGCGATCAGAGCCGCTCTTCGACCCAGCCCTTCACGCCGGCCAGCGCGCCGGGCAGGTTCGCCGGCTCGGTGCCGCCTGCCTGCGCCATGTCCGGGCGGCCGCCGCCCTTGCCGCCGACCTGCTGCGCGACGAAGTTCACGAGCTCGCCGGCCTTGACCTTCTTGCTCGCATCCGGCGTGACGCCGGCGATCAGGCTGACCTTGCCGCCTTCGACGGCCGCCAGCACGATCGCCGCGCTCTTCAGCTTGTCCTTCAGCTTGTCGACCGTTTCGCGCAGCGTCTTCGCGTCCGCGCCGTCGAGCGTCGCCGCCAGCACGTACACGCCGCCGATTTCGACGGCCTGCTGCGCGAGCTCGTCGCCCTGGCTCGATGCGAGCTTCGACTTCAGCGCACCCAGCTCCTTCTCGAGCGACTTCACCTGGTCCTGCACCTGCGCGATACGCTGCGTCAGTTCCGACGGCTGCGCCTTCAGCGCCGCTGCCGCTTCGTTCACACGCGCGTCGAGCTCCTGCACGTAGCGCAGCGCGTTGTCGCCGGTGATCGCCTCGACACGGCGGATGCCGGCCGCGACGCCGCCTTCGACGACGATCTTGAAGAAGCCGATGTCGCCGCTGCGGCTTACGTGCGTGCCGCCGCACAGTTCGCGCGAGAAGCCGAGGTCGAGCACGCGCACTTCGTCGCCGTACTTCTCGCCGAACAGCGCCATCGCGCCGCCCTTCACCGCTTCGTCGTACGGCATCACGCGCACGATGCCCGGCGCGTTGGCCAGGATTTCGTTGTTGACGATCTGCTCGACGCGACGGATTTCGTCGTCGGTCATCGGTGCGTTGTGCGCGAAGTCGAAACGGGTCTTTTCCGCGTCGACCAGCGAACCCTTCTGCTGCACGTGCGCGCCGAGCACTTCGCGCAGCGCCTTGTGCATCAGGTGGGTGGCCGAGTGGTTGCGCTGCGTGCGTGCACGACGGTGCGCGTCGATCTCCGCGCGCAGCACGTCGCCGACCTTCAGCGTGCCCTGCTCCAGCGTGCCGTGGTGGCCGATCACGTCGGCCTGCACCTTCAGCGTGTCAGCCACCGCGAAGCGCGTCGCGGCGTTCGCGAGCACGCCCTGGTCGCCGACCTGGCCGCCCGATTCCGCATAGAACGGCGTGTGGTCGAGCACGACGACCGCGTCCTGGCCGGTCTTCACTTCGTTGACCGACGAACCGTCGACGTACAGCGCGACGACCTTCGCGTCGTCGAACGCGATTTCCTCGTACCCGTGGAACGTGGTCTTCGCGCCCGTGTATTCGAGGCCCTGCGTCGCCTTGAACTTGCCGGCCGCGCGCGCCTGCTCGCGCTGGCGCGCCATCGCGTCGTCGAATGCCGGCTCGTCGACCGTCATCCCGCGCTCGCGGCACACGTCGGCCGTGAGGTCGAGCGGGAAGCCGTAGGTGTCGTGCAGCTTGAACGCGAGCTCGCCGTCGAGCACCTTGCCGCCCTTCGCCTCGACGTCGGCCAGCGCGGCCTCGAGGATCGACATGCCGTGCTCGATCGTCTCGAAGAAGCGCTCTTCTTCCTGGCGCAGCACGTCGGTCACGCGCTGCTCGGCTTCCTTCAGCTCCGGATACGCGACGCCCATCTCGGCGACGAGGTCGGCCACCAGCTTGTGGAAGAACGCGCCCTTGCGGCCGAGCTTGTAGCCGTGGCGGATCGCGCGGCGCACGATGCGGCGCAGCACGTAGCCGCGGCCTTCGTTGCCGGGAATCACGCCGTCGACGATCAGGAACGAGCATGCGCGGATGTGATCGGCGATCACCTTCAGCGAGTTGTTCGTGAGGTCGCTGATCTCGGTCACGCGCGCGGCGGCCTTGATCAGGTTCTGGAACAGGTCGATCTCGTAGTTGCTGTGCACGTGCTGCAGCACCGCGGCGAGACGCTCGAGGCCCATGCCGGTGTCGACCGACTGCTTCGGCAGGCGCGTCATGTTGCCCTGCGCGTCGCGGTTGAACTGCATGAACACGAGGTTCCAGATCTCGATGTAGCGGTCGCCGTCTTCTTCAGGCGACCCCGGCGGGCCACCCCACACGTCCGGGCCGTGGTCGTAGAAGATTTCGGTACACGGGCCGCACGGGCCGGTGTCGCCCATCGTCCAGAAGTTGTCCGACGCGTAGCGCGCGCCCTTGTTGTCGCCGATGCGGATGATGCGCTCGGTCGGCACGCCGACTTCCTTCGCCCAGATGTCGTAGGCTTCGTCGTCTTCCTGGTACACGGTGACCCACAGCTTGTCCTTCGGCAGCTGGTAGACCGTGGTCAGCAGTTCCCACGCGAACTTGATCGCGTCGTGCTTGAAGTAGTCGCCGAACGAGAAGTTGCCGAGCATCTCGAAGAACGTGTGGTGGCGCGCCGTGTAGCCGACGTTCTCGAGGTCGTTGTGCTTGCCGCCCGCGCGCACGCTGCGCTGCGCCGTCGTGGCGCGCGAGTACGGACGCGGGTCCGTGCCGAGGAACACGTCCTTGAACTGGACCATGCCCGAGTTCGTGAACATCAGCGTGGGGTCGTTACCGGGCACGAGGCTCGACGAGCGGACGATCGTGTGGCCCTTCGATTCGAAGAATTTGAGAAATTTCTCGCGGATTTCGGCAGCTTTCATGGCGTGCGGGGACAGTCTGGCAAAGACGGCTTCAAACGCCGGCGCCCTTGGGCGGCGCGCGGCGGCATGGATTCGGAAACGGTCGATTATACGGGATCGGGGCCGGCTTCCGGGCAAAGCGCCGGCAAAGCGGCTCGGCCATCCGGACGGCCCGGCTGGGCCACCCGGATGGCCGATTCGCCTTAAGATGCTCGGCATGCCAATTCGCCTTGCCCGCCAAGGCCAGCCATGAAAGGAGACGATTCGACGATGGGTGCCCTGAGCCATATCCGCGTGCTGGACCTCACCCGCGTGCTCGCGGGCCCGTGGTGCGCGCAGACGCTTGCCGATTTCGGCGCGGACGTGATCAAGGTCGAGCGCCCGGGCGCCGGCGACGACACGCGCCACTGGGGGCCGCCGTACCTGAAGGACGCGGACGGCGCGGATACCGCCGAGGCCGCGTACTACCTGGCGGCGAACCGCAACAAGCGCTCGGTGACGGTCGACATCGCCACGCCCGAGGGCCAGCAGATCGTGCGCGAACTCGCCGCGCAAAGCGACGTCGTGCTCGAGAACTACAAGGTCGGCCAGTTGAAGAAATACGGGCTCGATTACGAATCGCTGCGCGCGGTGAAGCCCGACCTCGTCTACTGCTCGGTCACCGGCTTCGGCCAGACGGGCCCGTACGCGCATCGCGCCGGCTACGACTTCATCGTCCAGGGGATCGGCGGCTTCATGAGCATCACCGGCGAGCGCGACGGCGAGCCGGGCGGCGGCCCACAGAAGGCCGGCGTCGCGATCGCCGACCTCGCGACCGGCCTCTACTCGACGATCGCGGTGCTCGCCGCCCTCACCCACCGCGACCGGACGGGCGAAGGCCAGTACATCGACATGGCGCTGCTCGACGTGCAGGTCGCGCTGCTCGCGAACATGAACACCAACTTCCTCGCGAGCGGCAAGCCGCCGGTGCGCTGGGGCAACGCGCATCCGAACATCGTGCCGTACCAGACGTTCCAGACGAGCGACGGGTGGATCATCGTCGCGGTCGGCAACGACGGGCAGTTCCGCAAGTTCGTCGAGGCGGGCGGCCGGCCCGAGCTGGCCGACGACGAGCGCTTCGCGACGAATCCGTCGCGCGTGCGCCACCGCGACACGCTGGTGCCGATCCTCGCGGAAATGGTGAAGGCGCGCGGCAAGGCCGACTGGATCGACGTGCTCGAAGCGGCCGGCGTGCCGTGCGGGCCGATCAACGATCTCGACGAGGTGTTCGACAACGAGCAGGTCGTCGCGCGCGGGATGCAGGTGTCGCTGCCGCATCCGAGCGGCGCGGACGCGAAGCTCGTGCGCAACCCGATCCGGATGAGCGTGACGCCGCCCGACGCGCGTACCGCGCCGCCGCTGCTCGGCGCACAGACCGACGACGTGCTGCGCGACATGCTCGGCTACGACGACGCGAAGATCGCCCGGCTGCGCGCGAAACAGGCGATCTGAGAGGCGATCCGAGAGGCGATCCGGGCACGGCGCCCGGCGCGGGCACCGGCGGGCAGGCGGCGGCCGCGGCTGCCCCGCCGCCCGCCGTCAGCCGCGGCGGGCGAGCGCGTCGAGCCAGCCGCGCGCCTCGGGCCAGTCGCCGAGCCCGCTGTCCGCATTGATGTGGCCACGCGGGCCGATATCGTGGAAAGCGCTGCCCCATGCGTTCGCGCAACTGCGCGCGAACGCAAGCGAGCCGTACGGATCGTCGCTGCTGGCGACGACGCAGGTCGGAAACGGCAGCCGTTCGAGCGGCACGGGCCCGAAGCCGTGCGCATCGGCCGGAAACGCGGGGCCGCCCGGGTCCGGCAGCGCGACGAGCAGCGCGCCGCGCACCTTCGCGAGCGCGGCCGGGCGCGCATAGCGGGTCGCCCACCACGCGGTGGTGAGCGTGCCGAGACTGTGGCCGGCGATCAGCACCGGCCCGGGCGCGGCTTCGACCGCGCGATCGAGCGCGAGACACCAGCCGTTGCGGAACGCACGGTCCCAGTCGGGCATCGCGACGCGCGAGAAACGTGCATCGGCACGCTCCCAGCGGCTCTGCCAGTGAAGCGGGCCCGAATTGGCGTAACCCGGCAGGACGAGAACGGGAAATGAGCTCATGGAAGGTGCGTCGACGGGTGAAATCGTTATATGGCGTCGACGCAGTGTCGCACACCCGTTCCTCCCTGATGCTGCCTGTCTGAAACCGGAAGGATGTGCAAGGGGCCGGGACGCGTGCGGGACGGCGTCGCGACCGGACGACGAGCCGCGTGGCACGCGGCTCGCGTCATGTCATCGATCAGCGCACGTTCGCGCCGACGATACCGCCCGCCGCGGCGCCGGCGACCGTGCCGAGCGGGCCGCCCGTCACCAGGTAACCGAGCGCGCCGCCGGCGGCCGCGCCGATGCCGGCATTGCGCTGCGTATGCGTCATGGCGCACGCGCCGAGTTGCGACAGGGCCGCGACGATCACGGCGGTACGAACGATAAACGTGGTCTTCTTCATCATGATTGTTGGTGTCCTCTCGCCGCGCGGTTATGCGAACGGCGGTATCGAATCGGTGAAGCCATCATAGGCAACGCCAAACGGCCCGGGCAATCCGATTTACGTCGTGTTACAGCCGACACAATATCGAGATAATCCGTCGAAACCCGCGCCTGCCGCGCCGCCAGCCGCGCGGGACGGACCCCGGTCAGGTAGAATCACGGGATTAAACCGGCGCGACGCGCCGACACAACCTGACGCCATCCGCATGAGCACCGAACGCAACGACGCCCCCGCGGCTTCCAATTTCATCCGCAACATCATCGACGACGACAACCGCACCGGCAAATGGGGCGGCCGCGTCGAAACACGCTTCCCGCCCGAGCCGAACGGCTACCTGCACATCGGCCATGCCAAGAGCATCTGCCTGAACTTCAGCGTCGCACGCGACTACGGCGGCGTGTGCCACCTGCGCTTCGACGATACGAACCCGGAAAAGGAAAGCGTCGAGTACGTCGACTCGATCGTCGACGCGGTGCGCTGGCTCGGCTTCGACTGGCGCAAGGACGCGGTCGATCACCAGTACTTCGCGAGCGACTACTACGACAAGCTGTACGAATTCGCCGAGCTGCTGATCCAGCGCGGCAAGGCGTACGTCGACAGCCAGAGCGCGGAAGAAATGCGCGCGAACCGCGGCTCGCTGACCGAAGGCGGCAAGCCGTCGCCGTTCCGCGACCGCACGCCGGAAGAAAACCTCGACCTGTTCCGCCGCATGAAGGCCGGCGAGTTCAAGGAAGGCGAGCACGTGCTGCGCGCGAAGATCGACATGGCTTCGCCGAACATGAACATGCGCGACCCGGTGATCTACCGGATCCGCTACGCGCACCACTACCGCACCGGCGACGCATGGTGCGTGTACCCGATGTACGACTACACGCACTGCATCTCGGATGCGCTCGAAGGCATCACGCATTCGCTGTGCACGCTCGAATTCGAGGATCACCGCCCGCTGTACGACTGGGTGCTGAACGAACTCGCGGAAGCCGGCATGTTCACGCGCCCGCTGCCGCAACAGATCGAATTCTCGCGGCTGAACCTCACGTACGCGATCACCAGCAAGCGCAAGCTGCTGCAGCTCGTCACCGAAGGCCACGTCGACGGCTGGGACGACCCGCGGATGCCGACGATCGTCGGCGTGCGCCGCCGCGGCTTCACGCCGGAGAGCATCCACCTGTTCTGCGAGCGGATCGGCGTGACGAAGATCGATTCGTGGATCGACATGAGCATCTTCGAAGGCGCGCTGCGCGACGACCTCGACGACAAGGCAGCGCGCACGGTCGCCGTGCTCGATCCGCTGAAGCTCGTGATCGACAACTACCCGGAAGACCTCGAGGAAGCGTGCACGGCGCCCGTGCATCCGCACCATCCGGATCGCGGCGTGCGTACGTTCCCGATCTCGCGCGAGCTGTGGATCGAGCGCGAGGATTTCGTCGAGAACCCGCCGAAGGGCTATTTCCGCCTGTTCCCGGGCAACAAGGTGCGCCTGCGCTACGGCTACGTGATCGAGTGCACGGGCTTCGACAAGGACGCCGACGGCAACGTGACGGCCGTGCACTGCAACTACTTCCCGGACAGCAAGTCGGGCACCGAAGGCGCGAACAACTACAAGGTCAAGGGCAACATCCACTGGGTCAGCGCGAAGCATGCGCAGCCGGCCGAAGTGCGGATCTACGACCGCCTGTTCAAGGAGCCGCATCCGGACGCGGGCGGCGCGAACTTCCTCGAGGCGCTGAATCCGGACTCGAAGAAGATCGTCCAGGCATACGTCGAGCCGGGCAACAGCGACATCGCGCCGGAAACGCGCGTGCAGTTCGAGCGTCACGGCTACTTCGTGGCCGATCGTGTCGATTCGAAGCCGGGCAAGCCCGTGTTCAACCGGATCGTCGGGCTGCGCGACAGCTGGGGCAAGCCGGCCTGACGGATCGGACAGGCGCGGCGCCGGTCGCCCGCGCCTGAGCCGTTCGTCATGCTCGGACAACGGCTGCGCCGATGCGCAGCCCGACCGGCCGCTCGCCGGGGCAGCCTGCCCCGAATGCCACGCCAGGAACCGTCGTCATGCCCTATTCGCTGCAGGCCATCGTCGCCAGATCCGGCGCATTTGCGTCCGCGCCGCTGCCGCGGGGGCTGCGCGTCGTCCGCCTGCGCGGCGACATCGACATGATCCCGCTCGACACCGCGTTCCGGAACGCTCACGCCATCCCGTTCTGCCCGTTGACCGACGGGGACGACACGGTGCTGCCGCCGGCACTTCTGTCGCTGTGTGAACAGTTGAGTGCGCACGCTGCACTGGCTTATGTCGAAGCCGAATTCTTCGGCGGCAGCGGCACCCAGGCGCATGCGCGCTTCGCGGATGGCCGCGCAAGCGGCCCGCTCGTCGTGTCGGGCCATGCGATCAACGAAGCGCTTCGCGATCTCGGCGTCGCCAGGGGCGACGCGTTCGACGAATTCGAAGCGATCGGCCTCGACCAGCATCGCGATACCGATCGATGGCTGACCTGACTCGCCGGCGGCGAATCGGACGAACCATGAAAAAAACCGGCTTGCGCCGGTTTTTTTATTGCCTGCCGGGGTTACGCGCCCGTCAACCGCCGATGCAGGTCCACCAGCGACAGCTTCGTACGAAACAGCCGCGCGAGGCTGCGGCTCGCATACGCGTCGATGTCGGCCGGCACGGTCCAGCGATACGCATCCATCTCGGGAATCATCGAGCCGTCGCGGCGGCTCGGAAACAGCGACGTGCACGTGCACTGCGCGGGATCGATCTCGCCTTCGGCCACCTGCACCGCGAACAGGTGCAGATCCTTGTCGTGCCGGTACGCAAAGCGGCCGAGATCGAGCAACCGGGCCGGCGCCAGCGCGATGCCGGTTTCCTCGAGCAGTTCGCGCAGCGCGGCATCGGCCGGCGATTCGCCCGGCTCGCCCTGCCCCTTCGGGATGTCCCAGTGCGTGGTGTCCGTCGCGTGCGCGAGGAACACGCGGCCGGCCGCATCGAGGATCACGACGCCGCACGACACCGTGCGCGGCGCGTCGCCCCGCTTCATCACGCGCGTGCTCAGCGCTTCTGCAACTGCCACTTGCCCGCGTCGGTCTTGCAATAGACGGGCTTGAGCGTCATCGTCTGGCCCTTCGCGGTGATTTCGGTGGCGATTTCACGGCAGGTCTTGCCGTCCGTCTCGGTCGTGGTCGGCGTGAGCTTCGCATCGATCTGCGTGCCGCGGCCGCTGCTCTGCCACGCCGTGGTCTCGCCGTCCTTGCCTTCGTCGCGCACCTGCGCGGCGGCCTTCGCGAGCGACGCGCGGTCGGCCTTGCTGAAGTAGCTGAGCGGCGTGTCGTTCAGGAAATTCAGGTTGTTCTGCGCATGGGCGGGCAGCATCGCGGCTGCGCACGCGGCGCCGGCCAGCACGCGCGTGACGACGGAAAGGGATGCACGCATCGACATGTTGTTCTCCTTGGATGTTCGATCGAACGGCGCACCGCGCGTGCCGGCGAACTGGCACGCACACTGCGCCTGTCAGCGAGCGAGGATAGCATGCGTGCCGCCTGCACCGCCTTCTAGTGGCCGGCCGGCGCGGCCGCTTGCCGATATCCGTCAGTCAACGTGCCGAGGAAGGCGATCACGTCCTTGATCTCGGCCGCGTTCAGCGCCGGCTGCTCGCCGCGCTTGCGGTCGAACGGCGCCTCGCGGTTGATGTTCGGCCAGTAGCGTTTCGGCAGGTCGTCATAGATCTGCACCTTGCCGTGCACGACCGGATAGAACTTCTCCGGATGAATGTCGCGCTCGACGTAGAAGCGCATCACGTCCTCGAGCGTGTGATAGACGCCGTTGTGGAAGAACGTCTTGCGCAGCGCGACGTTGCGCAGCGACGGCGTGCGGAACAGCCCGCAGAATTCGTCGCGGCCCTTCAGGTCGGTACGCTCGGGGCCGCACGCGCCGAGGTCGTGGAAGCGCGGGTCGCGATTGACGGGCAGCGCGCGATTGCGCGGCACCGCGATCGCGATCAGCCCGAAATCGCTGAACTGCGGCGGCGTGCCGTCGAGTGCGCGCTGGCTGATGTGGCAGCTCGCGCAGTTGCCCTTCTTCTCGTCGTTGAACAGCTGCAGGCCGCGCATTTCGGCCGGCGTGAGCTGCGCATGGCCCGCGAGATACGCGTCGTACTTGCTCGTGTACGGCGAGAACAGTTCGGGCGTCTGCTCGAACGTCTCGAGCGCGCGCAGCACGGCCTTGAACGTGGCCGCATCGTCGTCGAGCACCTTCACGCCGAACACCGCGCGGAACTCCTCCGCGTACGGTGCGGCCTTCACGGCCTGTGCGACCTTCGCCGGCGAGCTGTTCATCTCGAACGGCGACGTGAGCGGAATGCGCGCCTGCTCGGCGCCCGTGTCGACGCGGCCGTCCCACGTGAGGCCGCCCGTCGGGCCCGCATCGACGCTCTCGTCGCCCTCGTCGTCGGAATCGTGGAAGTGCTCGGTGAACTGCGGCACGCCCTGCAGGTACTTGAGCGACGGCACCGCACGAAAGCCCGGATGCTTCATGTCGTCGCCGCCGAACTGCACGTCCAGCGCATTGGGCGGCCCGAATGCGTGATCGGGGCTGTGGCATGACGCGCACGCGAGCTTGCCGGAACCTGACAGCGTAGGGTCGAAGAAAAGTTGCTTGCCGAGCGCCGTCATCCGGCGCACGCCTTCGTAAACTTGTGCCCGCGTCTGCGGCTGGTTCGTCGCGACCACGGCGCCGCTCGCGGCAACCGTTGCGGACGCAACGGGGTGCGCGCCGCCCGGCGCGCTCGCAGCCTGTGCGGACGGCGCACCGGCACCGGGCTGTCCGTCACAGCCGGCAACGGTGACGAGCGTGGCGGCCAGCGCGAATGCGCCGGCGAGATGCAGCCACGAACGCGCGAACGCGCCGGCTGTCGGTTGGCGAGGCTTCATCGATTCGTCGGAAAGTAGGTTCAGGAGCGGCCGGAGTTTATGTCAGCCGCATGACCGTTGCATGACGACTCGTCGACAGCCAATCGAAAGGACGCCTACACCCGCCTGTCAAATCGCACCCTCAAAATGCGTGCAGCCGGACATGCCACGGTCACCTCGCGAACCGGCGGTACACGAATGCGCCGGTTCCCCACGCGACAAGAGAGAGATAGAGAGTACAACGGATGAAAAACCACGCCTGGATTCGCTTTACGCCGATCGCCGTTGCCGCGGCCGCCGCCCTCACCGCCTGCGGCGGCGACGACGTGCAGCAGCAGGGCCTGTCGACGGTCAAGAACGTCGTCGTGATCTACGCGGAAAACCGCAGCTTCGACAACCTGTACGGCAATTTCCCCGGCGCGAACGGCCTGCAGAACGTGACCGCGGCCAGCGCGCAGCAGAAGGACCGCAACGGCCAGCCGCTCGCGACGCTGCCGAAGGCCTGGGGCGGCCTGACCGCGAAGGGCGTGACGCCGGCCGTGACCGAGGCGATGACGGCGAACCTGCCGAACGCGCCGTTCGCGATCGACGACCCGAACGGCTTCAACACGCCGATGAGCGTGACGACGCGCGACCTGTATCACCGCTTCTACGAGAACCAGATGCAGATCAACGGCGGCAAGAACGACATGTTCGCCGCATGGGCCGACTCGGGCGGCCTCGTGATGGGCCACTACACGCCCGACGCGACGAAACTGCCGCTGTGGAAGATCGCGCAGCAGTTCACGCTGGCCGACAACTTCTTCATGGGCGCGTTCGGCGGCTCGTTCCTGAACCACCAGTACCTGATCTGCGCGTGCGCGCCGTTCTACGCGAACGCGGACAAGAGCCCGGCCGCCGGTTCGATCTCGGCCGTCGCCGCCGACGGCAAGTCGCTGCAGCTCGCGAGCAACTCGCCCGCTTCCGCGCTCGACGGCGCGCCGAAGTTCGTGAACTCGGGCAACCTGACGCCGGACTTCTACGCGATCAACACGATGCAGCCGCCGTACCAGCCGAGCGGCAACAAGGCGGCGTCGGGCGGCGATCCGAACCTCGCCGACCCGTCGGCCGCGACGACACTGCCGCCGCAGTCGCAACAGAACATCGGCGACCTGCTGACCAACGCGGGCGTGTCGTGGGCGTGGTACGGCGGTGCGTGGAACCAGGCACTGCAGGCCGCGCAAAGCGGCACGGCAAACGTGATCTACGGCCCGAACATGACGGCGCCGAACTTCCAGCCGCACCACCAGCCGTTCAACTACTACGCGAACCAGGCGCCGGGCAGCACGAGCCGCGCGCAGCACTTGCTCGACGGCGGCACCGACGGCAGCGAGTTCATCAAGGCGATCGACGCGGGCACGCTGCCGCAGGTCGCGTTCTACAAGCCGCAGGGCAACCTGAACGAGCACCCGGGTTACACGGACGTCGCGAGCGGCGACCAGCACATCGCGAACGTGCTCGCGCACCTGCAGGCGAGCCCGCAGTGGAAGAACATGGTCGTGGTCGTCACGTACGACGAAAACGGCGGCTTCTGGGATCACGTGTCGCCGCCGAAGGGCGACCGCTGGGGCCCGGGCACGCGCATTCCGGCGCTGATCGTGTCGCCGTTCTCGAAGAAGGGTTTCGTCGACCACACGCAGTACGACACCGCGTCGATCCTGCGCTTCATCACGCGCCGCTTCTCGCTGCCGCGCCTCGCCGGCCTGCAACAGCGCGACGACGCGCTGAAGGCCAACGGCGGGCAGCCGATGGGCGACCTGACGAACGCGCTGCAACTGTCGCCGAACCTGTAACGGCATCGCGACAGGCGGGCCGGTGTCATCGCCGGCCCGAATGCACGAAGGGCGGCCTCCCGGCCGCCCTTTTTTCATCGGTGCGCACGCGTCACCAGCCGTACTTCAGCTCGACCCCGACATAGTCGGCGTTGTGCCCGCCTGCCTCGCGGATCGCATCGCCGACCTGGAAATGCACGGCCTCGACCGCACCGATCAGGTTCGCGGCGATCGTCCAGTCGGCACGCAGCTGCACGTACATCCCCGTCCACGACCCGCCCTTGCCTGCCGTGCCCGGCACCACCGCGTTGCCCTGCTGGTAGACCGCATCGCCGGTCGTCTCGCGCCACTGGAAACCGAGCGCACCGAGCAGCGACAGGTTCGGCGACGGCTTCAGCGTCACCGACGGCTTCACGTGGATCAGGTTCGAATACCCGGTGAAGCCGGCCAGCGTGAAGTAATAGCCGTTCGGAAACAGCGGATTGAAGGTCTCGACCCGGCCGTCGTGCGGATGCCGGTCGCCCGACGCCGCATCGACCTGCAGCGCGATGCGCGGCGACCACGGCGCGTCGAGCCGGTAGCCGGCGATCGAGCCGACCGCCCACGCGCGGATCGTGCTGCTGCCGACCGTGCCCGTCTGCAGCATCGTTTCGAGATCCCAGTCGAAGCGGCCGTGCGTGCCGGTGTAACGCAGATCCCACACGTCACGGCGCTCCGCGCCGCTCGCATCGAGAAAGCGCGCGCTGCTGCGGTTGTAGCGCGACCAGTAGCCCGACAGGTCGCCGGGCCCGACCGACTGCCGCTCGAAGCGCACGCCGCTGAACGTGAGGTCGCGGTTCGACACGTCGTCGAACGCGGACACGGTGCGGTTCTGCACCGGCTGCGTCGCATACGCGATGAAGCGCCACTTCCGGTACTCGTAGTCGGCCCACACCGCATCGAACGCCAGCCGCACGTTCGGGCCGTCGCGCGCGGCGATGAAGCGCTGCAGGTCGAACGCCATCTCCTGCCGGCCGACGCGGAACTTGAACGTCCCGCCGCCGAGCGCGCCCGTGTAGGTCGCGAACGCCTGCTCGAGATCGAGCGGGTTCCTGTCGACCGGCGAGATCGTGTTCTTGCCGAATGCGCGGTCGTCCTGCAGCTGCACGAAGAACTGCCAGTGCTGGCCGAGATGCGCGTCGGCATGCACCTCGACACGCTGGATCAGGTACGTATCCGATTGCGCGGAGCCGATGCCGAACAGCGGCGCGTCGTTGGTCTCGAGGCGCTCGCGCAGGTTCACGCCGAGCGACAGATAGGAAGCCGGATCGTTACCGAGCGGGATATATTTCAAGCCGTCGAGCGGTGCGCGCGGCACGCACGGATTCGCGAGCACCGACCAGTCCTCCTGCCAGCGGTTGAACAGCACGGTCGGCCGCTTGGCCGTGCAGGTCGCGGCGGGTGCGCCATCGGCGGCGGCCGGTGCGGTCTCCGCATCCGCTCGAGCCGCATCGGTACCCGCGAGCAGCAGCCCCGCGACGAGCGACGCGCGGGCAAGCCGGTCGAGGCGAGCGGCTCGCGGCATCGCCCGAAGCTGCCCGCCCGCCGCGGCCATTCGTTCGCGCTCGCGTGCATCCGCGCGGCCCGCTCGCCGGTCGCGGCCGCCGCGCATCCCGCCGCGCCGCCCGATCACGCATGCTCCCGCGTGGCGGTGCCGGCGGACATCCCCGCGCAGGCCGCCAGTCCCGCCAGCGCGACGGCCGGAGCCAGCAGCGCCCAGAACCCGAGATAGCGAAAACCCAGCGCACCGGCCATCGCGCCGAGCGCGAACGCGACGATCGCCGGCCACATCTTCGCGAAGCGCGCGCGTGCCGCCGTGCGCACGCTGTCGGGCGTGCCGGCGGACAGCAGGTCGACGACGTCGAGAATCGCCTGCGTGACGTTGCCGGTCATCACCGTGTTCGGCACGCCGGCGCGCGCGATCACGCGCGGATGCGCGTTCTGGATGCCCATCGCGAACGTGCCGACGATGCCGGCCAGCAGCACCGGCAGGCTGTCGGATTGCGTGACGGGCGACGCCCACACGCCGGCCGCGCAGAAGCCGAGCAGCAGCACGGCCTGGACCGCATGCAGCGCCCGCGTGCCCTGCCACGCGGGCCGCCCGGCAAACGCGCGCGCGATCAGGCTGCTCGCGACGACACCGCACACGAACGCGGGAAACACGCTCAGCTTCAGCAGGACGCCCTGGCCGAACCCCGCGGCCCCCGCGCCGATCAGCACGAAGTTGCCGGTCACGTGCGCGGTGAACAGCCCGAACAGCGCGACGAAGCTCAGCGTGTCGACGAAGCCGGCCACCGCGGCAAGAATCGTGTCCTCGTGCTTCATCGCGCCGCACCCGCGTGGATTTCGGCGACATAACCGCCGGGGAACCGGACCAGCGCCGCGTCGCGCCCGTCCGCCGTGTACGGCGGCACGAGCACGTCGACGCCGGCCGCCCTGGCTTTCTCCAGCGTTGCGGCCAGGTCGGGCACCTCGTAGCCCGTCGTCTCGTGCCCGTACGGATAAGGCAGGTGGCCGTCCGTCACGAGCACCGTCATCTTGCCGAAGCCCGACGTGATGCGAATGCGGCGATAGGTGTCGTTCGGGCGGCCGATCTCGACGCCGGGCGCCTTCAGATCGTCGGACACCACCTTGCCGTTCGAGAACTTGACGAAGTCGTGCACGAACTTGCGCACGCTCTGCGGCGACACGTACACGCGATTCTCGGGGATCGTCTGCAGTGCGTCGTACTTCGGCGCCTGCGTGTGCCAGTAGAGCTGCATCTTCACGCCGCCCGTCCACGCGATCACCGCATCGCGGCCGATCGGATCGGGGAACGTGTCGACGATCACTTCCGCGCCGTGCTCGCGCGCCACCTTCATCGCCGCATCCATGTCGGTGACGAGATAACCCGTGCGCTCCGCGCCGAACGGCCAGGGAGTCGGCGTCTTGAAGCCGAACACCGAGATCGTGCCGGCCGGCGTGAACACGAGCTGCGACATCGTCTGGCTCGGTGTCGGCGTGACCTGGAACACGCCCTGCTTCGACTTGCTGCCGCCGAACGTCGCGACGAAGCTGTCGGTGAAGCGATCGAAATCCTCCGGCGCCACGTACACGTGCGTCGTGTCGTATTGCGGCCCGACGGCGAGCGTCGGCGTGGCCGCCGGCAGGACGGGCGGCTTCGCGTACGCGGCCGGCGCCGCGACGAGGCCGGCGGCGATCGCCAGCGCGAGCAAGGCGGAACGAATCGATTTCATGACTGGATGTCCTTGTTGTTGATCGTCATCGAGTGGCACGGCCGTTGCCGGCCGGATACGTCGCATCGGCGAGCCGCGTCGCGAGCACGAGTGCCGCGATCAGCCCGAGATGCTCGAAAAAGCTGTTGAGCGCCATGAAACGCGCGGCGCCCGTCTGGTTCCAGAAGTCGTTCGCCACCGCCATCGCGACGAGCGTCAGCATGCCGAGGCTGCCGGCGCCGAGCCACGTGAAGCGGCGAAACACGA